>CAMWRY010000183.1 GCA_947176775.1 uncultured Bacteroides sp. | reverse complement strand
GGCGACGGCGTCACGACCAAGCGCAACTACAGTGATTAGCAGAAGGCACCCATCCCCAATTTCGGAAACGGCCTGTCACGACGCGTCACCCAACCCCTCTATACGGGAGGCGCCGTGACAAATGCTATCAAACTGTCCGAATTAGAACTGACCGCCTCGCGGTATGCCGCCGATTTCCAACGGGACAACATCCGTTTCCGGCTCACCGGGTTCTATCTGGATGTCTACAAGTACACCAACCTGTGCCGGGTAGTGGAAAGCAACCTGTCAGCCGCCGAAAAGGTATTAAAGGAGATGCAAGCACGCCACGAACAGGGTACGGCGCTTCAGAACGACATCACGCGCTACGAACTCCTGGTCTCGAACCTGGAATTGCAGCTGGTCAGGATAAACAACCTGCTCGACATCCTCAATACCAACCTGGTGACAACGGCAGGATTGCCCGACGGGACGGTCGTCGTTCCGGATTCCACCATCCTAGACTGCTCTCTGCCGATGGAGGAAGAGCACTGGTGGCAACAGGAGGCCATAACGAACTCCCCGTCACTAAGCCTGGCACGTTCCGGCGTGGAGATAAGCCGTAAGGCCGAAAGCCTCGTCCGCTCCGAACGCCTGCCCAAGATAGGAATTCAGGCCAACTGGACCATCGACGGCCCCATCCTGGTGGAAATTCCGCCCATCGACCGAAACCTGAGTTATTGGTATGTGGGAGTAGGCGTCAGCTACAACCTCGCTTCTTTATACAAGAGCAACCGCTCCCTGGCCAAAAGCCGTGCCGCCACGAAAAAGAGCATGGAGGAGTTTGCCGTTGCACAAGAGAATGTCGCACTGGCCGTCAGAGCCGACCACATACACTATCTGGGAGCCTACGAAGAGCTGAAGACCCGACGGAAAAGCGCAGAACTGGCCGAGCAGAACTACCGCACCGTGGCCACACGCTATTCGGCAGACATGGCCCTGATTACCGACATGCTGGATGCGGCCAACGCCAAACTCGATGCAGAAGAGCAACTGGCCAATGCACGCATCAACATCCTATACTATTATTATAAACTCTTATTCACCACTGGAAAAATATGAAACACAGTAGCAAAAAGACACTTTCTTATAGCATCACCCTGATAGTAGTAGCCGCAGCAGCCCTGTGGGTTGGCGGCAAGTTCATCCACCTGGGCCGCGTCGAATTCACCGACAATGCACAGGTGCGCCGACAGATAGTCCCCGTCAACAGCCGTGTGCAGGGCTACATCAAAGAAATCCGCTTCGGAGAGTATGAGAAGGTCAAGAAAGGAGACACACTGGTCATCATCGACGATGCCGACATGCGACTGAATGTGGCCCGTGCGAATGCCGACTACAGGAACGCCCTTGCCGGACGCAGCGTTGCCGACCGTTCGGTCGCATCGGCTTCGGCCAATGTGGCCGTCAGCGAGGCATCCATAGCCGAGGCCAAAGTGCTGATGGACCACGCGGCAACCGACCTGGCACGATACGAGAAACTGTTGGGCCAGGATGCCGTCAC
The DNA here is from genome assembly GCA_947176775.1 of uncultured Bacteroides sp. Lineage (GTDB taxonomy): Bacteria > Bacteroidota > Bacteroidia > Bacteroidales > Bacteroidaceae > Bacteroides. The sequence continues at coordinate 2,389 of CAMWRY010000183.1, read as the reverse complement.
CCGTCAGCAGTACGACGGCGCCAAAACGGATTATGCTGCCAAGAAAGCCCGTTACGAGATGCTGGCCCGTCAGCGTTCGGCCACATTGTCGGTGGTCGATATCAACCGCCAGCGCATCTCCCAGTCGGAAGCCGGCATCGAACTGGCCAAGGCTCTGCTGGAAACAGCGGAACTGAACCTCAGCTATACCGTGATTCTGGCTCCGTGCGACGGATATACTTCGCGCAAGGAGATACAGGAGGGACAACTTGTACAGCCGGGACAGACCCTGCTCGATGTTGTGGAATCGGGTGATGTATGGGTGGCAGCCAACTATAAGGAGACCCAACTGCACCACATCGCTCCGGGAAGCAAAGTCGAGATAAAGGTGGATGCCATTCCAGGCATCGTTTTCCAAGGCAAGGTACGCTCCCTGTCCACAGCCACCGGCGCTTCGCTCTCGCTGATGCCGCAGGACAACTCTGCCGGAAACTTCGTGAAAGTGCGCCAGCGCATCCCCGTCAGGATAGAATTTACGGAGGAGAACAGGCCGGAAGATATGGAACGGCTCGGCGCCGGCATGAATGTGGAATGTAGCGTGAAGTATTGATATGGCAGATTGGCATGCTCCACAGGGGCCGTTTGACATACCGGACGTCCCCGACTTCATTCCACGACGGCTGAAACCGTATCTGTTTATCTTCTTTGTGCTGATTATCCAGTTCTCGGGTGGCGTGTATCTGGCTGCCGCATCGGATATGTTGGGTACTACGGCACTGATGCAGGAAGACATTCTGATGGCAGGGTATGCCTCGCTGATAGGCTTGGCTATCAACTTTGCCGTCATGTTCCGCATCAAGTTCCGTTTCTCCAACCGAAGCCAGCTGATTGCCGCAGGCATAGTCCTGATGGCAGCCAACATCATCTGTGCCTACACCACCAGCGTGCCGTTGCTTGTCGGCACCTGTTTCGTGGCCGGATGGTTCAGGATGCAGGCCACACTTGCCTGCAATTCCACCATACAGTTGTGGCTGACTCCGGTGCGCGACATGGCGATATTCTTCTGCTACGTCTATATCATCGTGGACAGCGTAATACAGTTGAGCGGCATTGCCACCATCTATACCGCCTTCTTCGCGCAGTGGGAATACATGCACTGGATAATGACCGGACTGCTTGCCCTGATGATTCTGTTGGTGATGCTACTGGTGAAGCCCGTGCGTGGGCCGATGTTCATCCCCCTGCTCGGCATCGACTGGATAGGTGCGGCTCTGTGGGCCGGCTTCATGCTCAGTTTCACCTTCATCTGCGTGTACGGCAACTACTACGATTGGTGGGAAGCTGCGGAGATACGGGGAGCAACGCTTATCGGGCTTGCCTGCCTTGGCATCAACCTGTGGCGCGCTACTTTCCTTCATCATCCCTACATCTCGTTCAGGGCGATGAAGAACCGCAACGTAATACGGGCCACGGGCATCTACCTCGTCTTCTTTACGCTGATAGCCACAGAGCACGTATTTGAACACAGCTATGCTGCCAGTATCCTCGGATTCGATGAGACCAACCTCATCGACCTGAACTGGTATGCTTTTGTAGGGATTATCGCCGGATGCGCATTCACCTACTTTACATTTGCCCTGCGAAAATGGCGCTACAAGACGATGACGGCGATAGCCTTTGCCCTGGCCGCCGGCTATCTGGCCTGCTTCTATTTCTTCATCGACTATGGGGTCGAGAAGGAGATGCTCTTCATACCGCTGTTTCTCCGTGGTGCTGCGTCCGTGATTATCTCCATCGTGTTCCTGACCTCGATTGTACAGAGCGGACTTCCGTTCCAAGTGTTTCCGCAGGCGCTTACCATCAACGGATTCACGGGAGCAGTCATGGGAGCGACACTGGGTCCGGCACTTATCGGCGAGTTTCTGAGGCATACGATGGCCCGGAACGCATCGTTGCTCGGCTCGAACATTGTGGATTTCAACCCCGATATAACGTATGCGGCCCTCGGACAATATTATGGCATGGTGCAGATACAGGCGCTGGTGGTATCGATGAAGGAGATTTACGGTTGGCTGCTCATGGTGGCATTGGTATCGTTGCTGGCGATACTAGTAAGCTATGGGAATGTACGTCCGTTTGCAATATCTCCTAAATGGAGCACTATCCGGCGAGACATCAAGCATATAGTGTGGACACGAAGTTGAGAAATAATGTAAAATGGCACGCGGTCAGGTTCTCCGTTTTATCCGCGTGCCATTATCTTTTTTACGTATTCCCTTTTTCAAATACAAGAGGCAATAGGCATCTCCCTCCACTCTCCTCCATACATCTCCATCACCGATGTGTACCCGGCTCTTTTCAGGGCGCACAAGGCTTCGGGACGTCCGTTGTTTATCCGCTCCGGATAGTG
>CAMWRY010000182.1 GCA_947176775.1 uncultured Bacteroides sp. | reverse complement strand
AAGCAGCACCGAAGCAAGCAGAGAATGTCGGAGTCGGTTCAGTGATACCACGTTCAGTACCTGCCAACTTAGCAGTGAAACCGGACAGGAAGTAGTACTGAGCCTGGTCGGGGTTCAGGATAGATACCGGAGGCAATACACCGAAGGCATCAGCAGACAGGAAGATTACCTGATGAGCGTGAGGACCTTTGGAAACCGGCTTAACAATGTTGTTGATGTGGTAGATAGGATAAGAAACACGAGTGTTTTCAGTCACGCTCTTGTCAGCGAAGTCAATCTTACCTTCTGCGTCAACAGTTACGTTCTCCAAGAGAGCGTCCTTCTTGATGGCAGCGTAGATATCGGGTTCGCTTTCCTTATCCAAGTTGATAACCTTAGCGTAGCAACCGCCTTCGTAGTTGAATACACCTTCGTCATCCCATCCGTGTTCGTCGTCACCAATCAGCAGACGTTTCGGGTCGGTGGACAAGGTAGTCTTACCTGTACCGGACAGACCGAAGAAGATAGCGGAGTCAGTACCTTCCATGTTAGTGTTTGCAGAGCAGTGCATGGAAGCGATACCGCGCAACGGGTTCTTGTAGTTCATGATAGAGAACATACCCTTCTTCATTTCACCGCCGTACCAAGTGTTCAGGATAACCTGTTCGTTGGTCTTCAGGTTGAATACGGTAGCTGTTTCAGAGTTCAGACCCAGTTCCTTGTAGTTGTCAACCTTAGCTTTGGATGCGTTGAAGCATACGAAGTCGGGTTCACCGTAGTTGGCGAGTTCTTCTTCCGTGGGGCGGATGAACATGTTAGTCACGAAGTGAGCCTGCCATGCCACTTCCATGATGAAACGTACTTTCATACAAGTAGCGGGGTTGGCGCCACAGAAAGTATCGACAACGAACAGACGCTTTCCGCTCAGCTGGTTCACAGCCTTAGCCTTCAGGTCAGCCCAAGCCTCTTCCGAGCAAGGTTTGTTGTCGTTTTTGTACTCTTCAGAAGTCCACCATACAGAATCCTTGCTGGCTTCATTCATAACGAAGAATTTATCTTTAGGAGAACGTCCGGTATAGATACCTGTCATTACGTTTACAGCACCCAGTTCAGTTACCTGACCTTTTTCGTAGCCTTCCAGCTCCGGTTTGGTCTCTTCTGCGAACAATACATCATAAGACGGGTTGTGGAGAACTTCCTTCACGTCTTTGATACCGTACTTGCTTAAATCTAAATTTGCCATTTTTTTTAATGATTTAAAATGTTGGTATTTGGTTTATAATCTCTTTTTACCTTTTGCATACAAGGGAAAACAGGTGTGGAAGCGTTCTTTTTCCTTATTTTTTGGCAAGTCCCTTGTTTTTCGCCTACAAAAGTAACACTTTCTTTTTAAAGGAAAACCCTATTAGAGAAATTTTTCCCTAATGAGAAATCTTTTATAATACCGTAACAATATCTGCTAACTGAACGTTGCAAATCGAGGGAAATTCGTTTACTTTGCAAGTGTTTTTTGATGTCTTTGAGGAAATGTGCTAATTGCCATACGGCGTGAGGTATATGGCGTAGGTGTGTTGGTTGTTGAGGCACTATGCTCATTTGCCTATTAGCCTGTTTCTTCATTAACACATTAGCATATTTGCACATTAGTACATTGACTCATTATGAAAGTTGTTAATTTTGCCGAGATGAATTCTGTCATGAATCAATATGTGGCAGAAATCCGTGATGTGGCAGTTCAGGGCGATCGTATGCGCTTTCGCCGTAACATTGAGCGCATTGGAGAGATGATGGCGTATGAAATCAGCAAGGAATTGACTTACTCCGTCAAGCAAGTACAAACACCTTTGGGCGTGGCATCAGTCAGTACGCCCGATGACGAGGTAGTGGTGGCTACCGTTTTTCGTGCCGGATTACCGTTGCACACAGGTTTCTTGAATGTGTTCGACCGTGCCGGGAATGCCTTTGTGTCGGCCTATCGCTACTACAAGGACAAGGAATGCCGCACGGTAGATGTGCACATCGAGTACATTGCCACCCCGGATTTGTCGGGCAAGACACTATTGATTGTCGATCCGATGCTCGCCACAGGCGAAAGCATGGAGCTGGCCTGGAAGGCTTTTCTTACCAAAGGCGTACCGGCCAAGTTACAGATTGCCTGTGTCATTGCCAGCCGGCAAGGCGTGGAGCATCTGGAAAAACTCTTCCCCGGAGACGAGGTGACTTTATGGTGCGCAGCCATCGATCCGGAAATGAACGAGCACTCTTACATCGTACCCGGACTGGGCGATGCCGGAGATTTGGCATTTGGAGATAAGATATAACCTCTTGCAGGGGATGGTGCCTAAATGGGTAGGGTGGTAAGGGGCATAAAACTTTGGGATGTTCATAAATAAATCTATCTCCGTAGTATCTCCGTACCATCTCCGTAGTATCTCCGTAGTATCTCCGTATTTGCTCCGTATCTGCTCCGTACCATCTCCGCATCAGCTCCGTTTGTATAGATTCGGACTTGATATGGCTCAGGTATGGTTCGGACAAGGAATTAAACCATAGTCAGGTTATGGAGAAAGTTGTGTGAAGATAGGGGTGCCGTCTATAGACCGCATGTTTTTCAAGATAGGAGGGTGTGTCAGACACACCCTCCTCCTTTAGTTTATTTTACCTCCCACGTATCGTTTGTCATCAGCAATTCTTCGAAGTTATGGTACGGCTTTTTGGCCGATACCTCTTCTATTTGCTCATGTACAGCTTCGTTGTAGGTAGGTGCCTCTACATCGCGGATGACGCCGAGGGCTATCGGGAAGTCCGGGCCTTCCATCAGGGCAAGCTTCAGTTGCAGGGTGTTGTCCATGCAATGGGCATCGTGCACCAGAATGTCTTTCTCCGTGATGCCGTTTTCGCCCAGCTTCACCACCTTCAGGCCGAAGCCTTCCTGCATCAGTCCGTATTCGTTGTTCTCGCCAAAGAGCATCGGTTTGCCATGCTCCAGGTAGATGGCATTCTTGGCGCGGTCTTCCTTCTTGGCCACGGCATCGTGCGTGCCGTTGTTGAAGATGACGCAGTTCTGCAGAATCTCGCAGACCGAAGCACCCTTGTGGGCAGCAGCTGCCTTCAGAATCTCCACTGTGCCTGTGGCATCCGTGGCCACTGCACGGGCAAAGAAGCGTCCGCGTGCGCCGAAGCAAAGCTCTGCCGGGCGGAACGGATCTTCCACCGTACCGTAAGGTGACGATTTGCTGACGAACCCGCGCGGAGAGGTCGGTGAATACTGTCCCTTGGTCAGTCCGTAGATACGGTTGTTCAGCAGAATCATGTTCAGGTCGATGTTGCGGCGTACGGCGTGGATGAAATGGTTTCCGCCGATGGCCAGACCGTCACCGTCGCCCGAGATTTGCCATACAGTCAGATCGGGGTTGGCCACCTTGGCACCTGTAGAGATGGCTGCGGCACGGCCGTGGATGGTCTGCATCGCATACGTGTTCATGTAGTAGGGCAGGCGGCTGGAGCAGCCGATACCTGAGATGACGGCCGTCTCCCAAGGAGCCTTGCCGATTTCTGCCATTGCTTTGTGCAGTGAGGCCAGGAAGAAGTGGTCACCGCAACCCGGACACCAGCGTGGTTGTCCTTTTTTATAGTCTTTTGCTGTAAATTCGCACATAATCTTTCTTTTTTCTCAGTTGTCAATTCTCGATTATTTTATTGAAGGCTTCTACCAGTTCGGCCACAACGAAGGGCTGTCCTTTTACCTCATTAAATTGGTAGGGAGCGAAACCTGCTATCTTCATACGCAGGTAACCGGCGAATTGTCCTTGGTTCTGCTCGGCAACCACTACCTTCTTGTACTTCTTCAGCACCTCTGCCGTGTTCTTGGGCAACGGATTGATGTAGGCGAAGTGGGCCAAGGCCACTTTCTTGCCGGCCTTGTTCATTTCATCCA
>CAMWRY010000181.1 GCA_947176775.1 uncultured Bacteroides sp. | reverse complement strand
CTCTACGGGCGCGGTTATTATCAAAAACAGTCGACCTCGCACTTCAACGCCGGACTGTTCGGCAGCTATATCGGCGAGAAGTACCAAATGCAGGCGATATACAACAACTTCTTCCTGAAAATGAACGAGAACGGCGGTATCGCCGACGACCAGTACATCACCCGTCCTGAGAACATGGCCGGGGGAAAGAAGCAGTATGAATCCACCACCATCCCCGTAAGACTGGAACAGAGTTCCAACCGAAACAAGGATTTTTACATCTACCTGACCCATCGCTACCGCCTGGGATTCACCCGGAAAATACGGGGAACACAGGAAGGAAACGAAAAGGCGTCGGCTCCTACCGGACCTGTACGTACAATCACTGCCAACGACGGTATTGTACCTGACAACGCGCTGGCCGTCAGCGATACCCTTGCCGTCCACGACTCGCTGACCGTGAACAAAAGTCTGCCGCCTGCTGTTGTGGCAAACAATGACTCACTTTTCGAAGAAGAGTTTGTGCCCGTCACCAGCTTCATCCACACACTGAAGGTGGAGCGGTCGCGCCACCACTTCCGTGCAGGTAATGAACCGGAAGGATTCTTCCCGGAAGATTACAAGCTCTACCAGAATTACAGCAACGACTCTACCACGGCCTTCAGCGTGAAGAACACATTCGGCATCGCCCTGCTGGAAGGCTTCAACAAATATGCCAAGGCCGGACTTACGGCCTACCTCTCGCATAAGTTCAGCCGGTATGACCTGATGAATACGGATACACTGACGGACATGCGCCGCATCCGCTACACCGAGCAGGAAATCTTCGTAGGAGGCGAACTGGCCAAACGCGAAGGCCGACTGCTGCACTACAACGTGAACGGCGAAGTGGGACTGGTGGACAAGGCCATCGGACAGTTCCGCGTCAACGCCAATCTGGACTTGAACTTCCGCCTGTGGAAGGACACGGTGAACTTCTACGCCCGTGGTTGCGTGAGCAACACGCTCCCTTCCTTCTACATGCGCCATTACCACTCCAACCACTACAACTGGGACAACGACAACATGGACAAGGAGTTCCGCACACGCGTGGAGGGTGAACTGAACATTGCCCGTTGGGGAACCAACCTGCGTGCCGGCGTGGAAAACATCAAGAACTATACTTACTTCAACCAGAATGCCCTGCCCGAACAGAACGGAGGCAACATACAGGTGCTTTCCGCCACCCTGAAGCAGGACTTCCGCCTGGGGATTTTCCACCTGGACAATGAAGTGACGTGGCAGAAGACGAGCAATGAAACGGTGCTCCCGTTGCCCCAACTCTCGCTCTACCACAACTTATACCTGCTGACCAAACTGGCCAAGAAGGTGCTGACCGTGCAGCTGGGTGCCGACGTCCGCTACTTCACCAAGTACAATGCGCCCGCCTATGCACCCGGCATCCAGCAGTTCCACCTGCAGCGCACGGACGACCGGGTGGAGATAGGCGGCTATCCCATTGTAAACGTCTATGCCAATCTGCACCTGAAGCGGACGCGCATCTTCGTCATGATGTACCATGTCAACGCCGGTATGGGAAGCGCCAACTCTTTCCTGGTGCCGCACTACCCCATCAATCCGCGACTGCTCAAGATTGGCGTATCCTGGAATTTCTACGATTAACCGGAGTGTATATGAAGAAAAGCAAACTGCTCAGATACGTACTGCTGGGAGTCGTAGCCGCTTTCGTCGCCCACTATCTGACCCCGAAGAAGGAGCAAACGGACAGTCGTCCGCGTGACTATGCCGAGATAGCCGCCGAAGGCATCCTGCATGCCGTAACCGAATACAATTCCCTCAGCTTCCATGTGGACGGTGACACCTTGTCCGGTTTCCACTATGAGCTGATAGAGGCTTTCGCACGCGACCACGGCCTGCAAGCGGCTCTGACGCCGGAAATGAGTTTCAGCAAGCGACTGAAGGGCTTGGCCGACGGGCGGTATGACGTGGTTGCCTACGGCATCCCTACCACCAGCGAGCTGAAGGACTCGCTGCTGCTCACCACTCCCATCGTGCTGAACAAGCAGGTGCTGGTGCAACGCAAGCCGGAGTATATCTCCGATTCGTCGCTCTTCATCAAGAGCCAGCTGGACTTGGCTGGAAAGACGCTGCATGTAGTGAAAGGCTCGCCCTCCCTGCTGCGCATCCGTAACCTGGGAAATGAAATAGGCGACACCATCTACATCAAGGAGATAGAGAAGTACGGTCCCGAGCAACTGATTGCGCTGGTGGCCCATAGCGACATAGACTATGCCGTGTGCGACGAGAGCATTGCCCGTGCCGCTGCCGACAGCATCCCCCAGATAGACATCCATACCGCCATCAGCTTCACCCAATTTTATTCCTGGGGAGTCAGCAAGCAATCCCCTGCCCTGCTGGACAGCCTCAACACATGGCTGGAGACTTTCAAGAAAGGAAAAGAGTATAAGGAAATCTACAAAAGGCATTACGGAAGACGGTGACAGGCGGCTCCTTTCCCAGATATGCTACCTATCCCTTCTCCCCCAATTCATTGTTCCCCATGAACTTCCTTCTGCAAACTTCTGCAAACTTGTTGCAGTTCTACTGCAAAGCTCTTGCAGCGCCACTGCAACCAGGTTTGCAGCGAGACTGCAACGGCCTTGCAGCAACAGTGCAACAGGCATGCAGTGTCTCTGCTGACTATGCCTGATTTTGCTTCACACTTATTCTTTATATTTTCTGATAAACTTCACACTCTATTGTAAACTTTCCTAGATCCACTTTACAGTGTGATTACATGTTTACTGAATCACTTTACAGTCCAAAGGTACAACAAAAAATGTTGCAACCACAAGTATAGGAAATTATGGACAGAGGGATTATAACTATCAGTGAAACGGGAGCAGTCACTATGCCAACTACTCCCGTATGGATGACATTGTTTGAAATAGCCGACTTGTTTGGCGTGTTTTCTTCGGATGTCCGAAAAATCATCCGCTCTGCTTATAAAAGTCGTGAGTTGGATGAGCAGATTACAATGCGATATATAAAAAACGGCAACCGGATAAGCATGGATGTCTATTCTCTTGAAATGATAACAGCCATTTCGTTCAGGATATGCAGTAGAGAGAGCACCTTTTTCAGAAAATACGTGCTTAAAAAACTGCTGTGTGAAAATAAAAACATCAATTACCTATTGCTTGGGTTGAATGAGAAGAATGGCAGTTATTCAAATCCCAGCTGAGAACAAATGAATGAGTCGATTTTTATAGTCAATGAAAAAAGAACCTTACCCCCCTCTTCGGTGTGTTGTCCTCTTTTTGGGTGCAGCTTACACCCAGCCTCCCTTTGAGTTCCTGAAACTTCATTCTGAACCATTCAAGTATAGGTATTCTGTCAATGCACAGCCGGAATTTCCCATTCTCCTGTGGGCTTCTCTCTACGGTTGCCATCAAGTGGTCTGTCCTGAACTTCTCCCGATGCTCCTTTGAATAGAGCCTGCCCTTGAAGCCTACGGGCTGCAAACTCACCCCGTCCGCTATGGCTGTGGTTGTGTTCACCGCCGCACCCTTCATCTTCTGCACGTTGATTTCCCCTTTGACCTGGCTCTCGGCTAATCACTCGAGCCTATCAATCACACCCTTTGCTTTCGCTGAATAGTTACTAATAGCACTTGCTATTTTAAATAGATGTTAAATTCCTTCCCTTATATTGAACTATCCTTTTTGACAAGCTGTTGTCTAGATGAAGCTAATGATAAAGCAGTTTATCATCATATGCACAACCATAACTATGTAAATAACAAAATATCATGTGTGACATATTTTTATTGTATTACAATTAATTTATTTTTTAATTATGAAAAAATCTATTTTTGCTTTAGCACTCAGCATGGGAACACTTACTATTCATGCGCAAAATGACCGTACAGCCCTTGAAGGCACACGTTTTGGTGACAATTGG
>CAMWRY010000180.1 GCA_947176775.1 uncultured Bacteroides sp. | reverse complement strand
ATCCATAATACCTAATAAATAATGTTATTTCTAAAATTGTGTGCAAAAATACTTAATACGTTGGAAGTGACAAAGTATTTGCGAGAGTTTTTGTATTTCTAATAAACATGAGTTCGATATAAGCGATAGCTCACGTTAATAAGCATAGATTCCCGCGCTTGCCGGCAATTCGTTCCCATTCGGGTCCAGTACCTTCAAGCGGAGGGTTCCGCCGTTATGGTCGAAATACTTTATCTCAACCGGATGCATTCCTTTGCCCAAGGCTTTCTGTCCTATCAGTTCCCGGGGAGAGTGGGGGCCGTCGTTGTCAACCACCGTTTCACCGTCGATTTTCAAGATGCTGCCGTCATCCGACAACAGGACGAAGGTATAGATGCCGTCTGAAGGCGCATTGAAATAGCCGGTAATCACCAGGCCGATGTTTCCTTTTGCTTCCGAAGGTATCCCTGCCTCTTTCACCTCATACGTTCCGTTGACCGGAGCGGCGTCGATGCCTGCGCAGTCATTTCCCGTATATTCATGCCATACCGCCTGCAATCCGGTATGTGACGGATTGGCCTCCACTGCCGGAGCGTATTCATCTTTGATGAAACGGGTCTTTACGATGTCGCCCTTCTTTCCGTTCGCGCGGAAGGTGCGGAGGGTGAAATCGGTGGTTTCCGTTACTTTTATCGCACCTTCATACAGAGGCGATTCCAAAGTCGGCACCGTGCCGTCTGTCGTATAGCGGATGGTCACGTCGGGAGCCGGGCATTTGATGTCCAACGTGCCTTCGCCGACAAAAGCGTTGGTCTCATAGAAACCTTCCAAATCCGGGATGCGGTAATTCACATCCATGATGTCCAACCGGGGGAATTGGGCGACCATCCGTCCGACAAAACGCTCCCAGTCTTTCGCTTCCGTTTCCACCCAAGCCACTTCGGACAAGGCAAGCATGCGCGGCATCACCATGTATTGCATCCGCTCTCTGGACGGAATCCACTCGCACCACACGTTGCCTTGCAGACCCAGTATCCGTTCTTTTTGGGCAACGCTGAGGGTGTCAATCAGCGGTTCGAAGGCGTACATGTTCTTTATCGAGTTCTTGTCCTGCTGGTAGTCGAGGTAGAAATTGGCGTTCGGGCTCAGGATGGCATGGTTGCCTTGCGCGGTGGCCGTCGGCACTGCCTTCGGGTTCCAGGTGCGCCACCACATGATGGTGGCCGTCGGCGAAAGCCCTCCTTCCAATATCTCGTCCCATCCTATCATCTCCTTGCCACGCTCGTTGAAGAACTTCTCCATGCGATGTACGAACCACGACTGCAACTCTTCTTCCGTCTTCAAGCCGTTCTCTCGCATCCGTTGCTGGCAATCCGGGCATTTCTTCCAGTTCGTCTTCTCCACTTCGTCGGCTCCCAGGTGTACATATTTATAAGGGAACAGTGGGATGATTTCGCTATATACATTCTGGCAGAATTCCAGTGCCGTCTCTTTTCCCGGACATACGGGTGAGGAGAAGACGGACCCCCAACCTATCTTGTCCGAGCAAGAGACACCTTTGTAATTGCTTATCGCAGCCAGCATGTGTCCCGGCATGTCAATCTCCGGAATGACGTCGATGCCGCGTACCGCCGCGTATGCCACTACCTCTTTAATGTCCTCTTGCGTGTAAAATCCACCGTAAAGCGTGTCGCCTTCCACCACTTTCAGCTTGTCTTCGGGAATCTCATAGTCCGGATTGTCGTTCTCTCCGGCGAGCTTCATGCACTGACGGTCGTGGCTGTTGAAGGTGCGCCATGCCCCTTTTTCGGTCAGCAACGGATATTTTTTGATTTCCACACGCCAGCCTTGGTCGTCGGTCAGGTGCCAGTGGAACTTGTTCAGTTTGTAGAGCGCCATCATGTCCAGCAGCTCCTTGACCTCCTCCTTGGTATAGAAGTGGCGCGATACGTCCAGCATCAGGCCGCGCCATTGCAGACGGGGCGCATCTTTGATGGTTACGGCAGGCACGCTCCATTCCACTCCGTTGACTACTTGATCCGATTCAATCTCGGCAGGAAGCAGCTGGCGCAGAGACTCGATGCCCGAAATCACCCCTCCGTAATTGTTTCCTTTGATTTGGATTCTTTTTGTAGAGACGTCCAGCAGGTATCCTCCCTCCTTCGCATCGGCGTTGCCTGTTTCCAGCGAGATGGTTCCTTCGCCTACCGCCGTCTCAAAGGTGTAGCCGGTGGCTTTCGACAGCAATCCTGCCAGGTAGTTGGCTGCTGGCATCAGTTCCTGGTCCGCCGCGCCAATGGTCTGTCCCTCTTTCAAGAGAAATGTTCCACCTTTATCTTGCATCTCTCTGGGCTGTGGAATAATAGCAATCTCCCGTGTTTCCGATGGAGCGGAAGCGCATGCGCCCAAAAACAAGGCTCCCGTCAACGAGAATGCTGCAATCAGTTGTTTGTACATTCTTTGTGTCTTTTTAATGTTAGTAATTCGTTAGTAATTCGATAAGTAGCTACAAATGTACGGAAAAACCCTTGTTCGGATGCACTTTCGTAGGGAAATTTGTTGCAAGGCTGTACAGGAATATGCGCCGGAACAGCGAGTTTTATTCGTTAGACGGCTGTCTAACGAATAGAAAACGGGTGTTTAACGAATGGGTGACGGATGTCTAACGAACGGGCAACGGTTGGTTAACGAATTAAATTCGGTGCTTGGAGGGGCTATTTAACGTGAGTTCGATATAAACGATAGCCCACCGACCGCATGATAGCTTCAACAACATGCAGTTTGTGAGCTATCGCTTATATCGAACTCACGTTATTTATGCTGATAATAGGGGTTGGAAGTGGGGAAATTTGGCAATAATAATTGGGAAATTGTGAATGTGGCGTGGACGTGATCTGGCTATCTCCTCTTTCAAAAAACTAAGAATAATATCCTTTTATTCCCATAAATTATTCTTAGTTTTGCATAAACTAAGAATATGACTAATAATCTAATGTCGTATTATAAAAATAAGCATGATGGATGGATTGAACTTTATCGCCATAGACTTTGAAACCGCCACGGGAAAGCGAGCATCTGTCTGTGAGGTTGGAATCTGCGTTGTTCGGAACGGTGAAATCGTGGAGACGCGCTCATGGTTGGTGCAGCCGGAAGGGAATCTGTACAGCTATTGGAACATGCAATGTCACGGGATTCGTCCGGAAGATACGGAAAATTCGCCCTCATTCCCGGAAGTGTGGGAGGAAATCGAACGGCTGTACCTTGACGAGTTCAATACCTTTGTGGCGCACAACGCGCCTTTCGACCGCGGTTGCCTGGAACATTCTGCGAAATTGTATCGTTTGCATTTGCCGGAACTGAGATGGTGTTGCACCTTGAAGGCAGCCCGGCAAGTGTACAGCTTCAGTTGCAATACCCTTGGCTATCTGTGTGGGCAACTCGGCATTCCCGAAGGCGTTCACCATCGTGCCGGAGATGATGCGGAGATGTGTGCAAGGCTGTTTCTGAGGATAATGGAAGATGGTAGGAGTTGAGCAAAGGAGGGAACTTTGGGACTTTATAACTTTGGGAGGGGATTTTCTGTTTGGAACTAATCAATAAATCTCTGTAATTTAATACTTTGAGAACATAGTGGTAATCGTTTATATGTTATAATTGGGCACTATAAATTTACTGCTTATACCGAATCCACATTAATATATGAATCGTAAAATGAAGAAAACCGTTGTCCGATAATGCAAGGTGACGAATTTTTCCTAATTTTGTATTGTTTTCCAATGACAAATTAAGTTGTTGTTTATGCCATTGAACTTGACAGAAGAACAGATATTACAGCTTGCTCCGGATGACTCTTCGATAAAAGCCGGTAAAGGACTTGCGACTTTAGGCAAATGGGTGCTCAGGGAATGTAGTGAGCGTGCTGTCTGGGGGCATTGCCAGGGAAGCGGAAAGAATCCCTACCAGAC
>CAMWRY010000179.1 GCA_947176775.1 uncultured Bacteroides sp. | reverse complement strand
CCCACTCTCAGATTTTCCCGTTGAGCAATGGCCACTCCGTCGGCTCCCGGATCGGCCACGGCCGGACAACCGGCTTCGGAGATGACGCCCATCGGTGCTCCGCCTGCCAGAGGTGCCAGATAGCCGGAGATGGCTTCGGGCGACGTATGCTTGTTCAACGTATAAAAGGTCAATGCATCAATATCTATTCCCCGGTCCACCTTCTTCAGGAACCGGCGTGCCGAGCGCACATCCTCCACGATGAAATGACGAATTCCCAGTATCACCTCCTTATTATAAGAGGGCAATACGGTCTCGATGAGCGTGTCGCCCAAGGTGACGGGCAAGAGATAGAGTGCAGGTTCCATATCAACCGTAGATGATGTTTCCGTTTTCGTCCTTATACTCGTCCAGCCCCTTCTCGTAGGTGGCCATGGCGCGAAGGCTCATGCCTACGCTGGAGAAGCCTCCGTCGTGGAACAGGTTCTGCATAGTGACCTTACGGGTAAGATCGGAGAACATGACAATGCAGTAATCGGCACACTCATCGGCCGAAGCATTGCCCAGCGGCGACATACGGTTGGCAAAGTCGAACAACTTGTCCATACCCTTCACACCGGCACCGGCAGTGGTCATGGTGGGCGACTGGGAGATGGTGTTGACACGCACATGATGCTCGCGTCCGTAGATGTAACCGAAGCTGCGTGCGATGGACTCCAGCAGTGCCTTGGCATCGGCCATGTCATTGTAGCCGTAGAAAGTACGTTGTGCGGCCACATAGCTCAGGGCCAGGATGGAGCCGTAATCGGCAATGGCGTTCAGCTTCTTGGCTGCTTGTATCATCTTGTGGAAAGAGACGGCGGAGATGTCCAGCGTCTTTTCCAGCATATTGTAATCCAAATCATCGTATGTACGCTTCTTGCGCACATTGGGAGACATACCGATGGAGTGCAGCACAAAGTCTACCGGACCACCCAACACCTCCATAGAACGCTTGAATACATTCTCCAAATCTTCTACACTGGTAGCGTCGGCAGGGATAATCTCGCAGTTCAACTTCTCGGCCAGCGCGGACACTTCGCCCATGCGCACAGCCACCGGCGTGTTGGACAAGGTGATGGTGGCACCCTCTTCTACTGCTTTTTCCGCTACTTTCCAGGCAATGGACTGCTCGTTGAGAGCACCAAAAATAATGCCTCTCTTTCCTTTCAATAAATTGTAACTCATACCTATTTCTATAATTGAAGCTCCGCTTCGGCAACTTCCGGCCGTCGAAACTTGCGTTAGTAAAAATCGGCTGCAAAGGTAAGACAAAAAAGCGAATTATGGAATACTTCGCGGCAAGTGTGTCCGAAAGGCGTCATTTCGTACCCTGCACAATGCCGCTCTCCCGGTCCGGCCGGTTCGTCCGCCGGTCGGGCTTGCCGGACTGGCTACCGTAGTGCAGGCCGAAGCCGAGCTTCACAGCCAAATAGGTGCTGTGGGACCCAGCAGTATCACTATTTTCTTTTCCATCTTTTCTTTGTTTTAACGGTTCGTCACTATGTTTGTTTCAAGAGCCGCTCTACAAAGATAGACACACAAGGAGGGAATATATTTTAATGCAAGTTCGATATAAGGACCACATGTGTGAATCGCTTATATCGAACTCACGTTATTTCAAAGGAATGGAGTTTTTTCCAGAAATGCCTGCTGCAACCTTATTGCAACCCCTTTGCGGTGACACTACATACTTCTTTGCAGTAACTCTGCAGCTTCTTTGCAGCAACTCTGCAGCTTCTTTGCAGCAACTCTGCAGCTTCTTTGCAGCAGCTCTGCAGCTTCTTTGCAGCGGCTCTGCAACCTCTTTGCAGCAGCGCAGCCAAAGCGATGCAACATCTGAACAGCGGCTATACACTAATTATCAAGCAATTGATTCCAACTCAAAAGAAAGCAGACGAAACCGGGAAGAGGATTTGAACATACCTGCAAAAAGCCTTATCTTTGCAGCCAACCAAAAGAAAGAAAGCGTATGAAGAAACTGATTATATTCGACCTGGACGGCACCCTGCTGAACACCATCGCCGACCTGGCACAGAGCACCAACCATGCCTTGCAGGCGCTCGGCTACCCCGTCCACCCCGAAACGGCCTATAACCTGATGGTGGGCAACGGCATCAACAAGCTGTTTGAACGCGCCTTGCCCGAAGGCGAGAAGAGCGAAGAGAACGTGCTGCGCGTCCGCCGGGAATTCATCCCCTACTACGACCTGCACAATGCCGACAAGAGCCGCCCCTATCCCGGCATCACCGAACTGCTGGAACAGCTACAGGAGAAGGGCATGATGCTGGCCGTGGCATCCAACAAGTACCAGACGGCCACCGAGAAGCTGATTGCGCACTACTTCCCCCACATCCGCTTCACTGCCGTCTTCGGGCAACGGGAAGGTGTCAACGTGAAGCCCGACCCGACTGTTGTGTACGACATTCTGCTCATCGCCGGAACCGACCGCCGGGAGGTGCTCTACGTGGGCGACTCCGGAGTGGACATGCAGACGGCCGCCAATGCCGGGATTACCGCCTGTGGCGTCACTTGGGGGTTCCGTCCACGCACCGAACTGGAAGCATTCCGCCCCGAGCACATCGTGGACGGGGCGGACGAGATTGCAGAAATAGCCATGAGAGAATAGGGAAAACCGCGATGAGGGGAGAGAAGCCTCACAGCTTCCTCTTTATTCCCTTGTCGCCTACAACGAAGTAACGGTTCCGGTCAATCAGCAGCGCACGTCCGCGCTTCTTCTTCCGGTTCTCCTCATTGTCCACGTTGACGCCGATGACCTTGCCGCCGTAGAAGGTGGATATATCCTTGAAGATGGTATGCCCCACGATGATGTGTTCGGCCTTGTAGCGCTTCATCACCAACTGTAGGGAGTCCTTCGGTAGCGGATGGTACTTCTCGTCCTTCCGCACCAGTCCCCGGTACCAGATGGGACCGCTATTGCCATACAGGAAAGCGGTGAGGGGCGAGAGGGCCTTGCGCTCCTTCTTGCTCATGAAGAGGGCGCGACTCATCTCCTCGTTGACTGTGGGGATGCTCAGGTTGCGGTCGTAGAACTCCCGGCCCAAACCGGCATGCACATAGAGGTCGTGCCCGATGGTCTGCATCGTGTTGCGCGTCCCGAGCCAACGTCCCAACTCCGTATTCGGGCCGAACAGTCGGGGATACTCCATGCCCAGTTTCTCGGCCAGTGCCTTGTACTTCCCCTTGGTGTAGCGCAAATCGTTGGCCAGCACCAGCGGTTCGTGGTTGCCCAGCAAGAAGGATACCCGACCGCCTGCCTTCGCCGCCTCCTGCTCCAGCTTGTAGAAGAGCCAGAAGATTTGCGGTACATCCTTGCCCCGGTCGAAGATGTCGCCGATGACCACCAGATGGTTCTTGCCGAAGTTCCACCGCAACTCCCTGTCGATAACCTTATTGCCTCGCAACAGGCTGACCACGCAGTCCAGCTTGCCATGAGGGTCGGACATCACAAAGACCTTGTCCGGCTGCCGATAGTGCCAGGCAGGACGCTTTACGGGGTGCAACTCTACCTCAAAGGTATGCCGCCCCTTATGATCCACCACCTGCAACGCGAAACCTTTCGGCAGAGCCGCATAGACCGTATCCCGAATATGTCCCTTGAGGTCCACGCTGACAATGCGTACCCTTCCGTCCGGCTCATACATCACGTAAGGGCCGTCGGCCGAGAGTTCCTCTTTCTTAGCCTTTTCTTTTTTTTCCTTTTTCGCCTTCTCCTTCTTGCTGCTATCCAAGCCAAGAGTTCCGGCAAAAATGCCGGAACTCATAAAGGTCAGAATACATATCACAAGAGAAAGCTTCGCTAAACAGTTCTTGTTCATAGGTTCTATTTCATAAATGGTCAGTCGTTAATAGCCGGGATTCTGCACCATATTGGGGTTAGCATCCATCTCGCGTTTGGGGATAGGAA
>CAMWRY010000178.1 GCA_947176775.1 uncultured Bacteroides sp. | reverse complement strand
GTTCAGTATCAGTTCGGCAGCTCCTTTGACGGACTGTGCCACCATGCGCATGCCGTCTTTGGGATAGATGCCCAGTTCGATGCCGGCCTGCATGGCGGCTTGGATGTACTTCAGCACGTAGGCGATGCCGCAGGAGGTCATGGCGGTGGCAGCTTCCATTTTTGTTTCGGGCAAGAACATGGTCATCCCCATCTCATTGAAGACGTCCAGTATCAGCTGTTTCTGCTCTTCGGTGTAGTTGCAGCCCGTGATGAGAGTCATGCTTTGCCGTTCACTGATGGCTGTATTGGGGATGAGGCGGAAGATGGGTTGCTGGCGGTTGTCGATGGTGAGGGCCAATTCGTGGCACGTAAGTCCGGCAACTACCGATACGACGATAGTCTCTTTCTTTATGTCCAACTCGTTGATGACTTCCTCTACCAGCCACGGCTTCACAGCCAGAATCAGTATATCCGCATTGCAGGATGCCTCCCGATTGTCATGGGTCACTTGTATTTTGGGGAATTCGGCTTTCAGCTTATCCAGCTTGCCTTGCGAGGGATTGGCAACGATGATGTCACTGGCAGGAATAATGGTGCCCTTGGCAAGTCCACGAGCGATGGCTCCTCCCATATTTCCTGCTCCAATAATTGCTACTTTCATATATTGATTTTTCTATAATAATGTCGCAAAGATATTGATTTTGTGATAAAAGGAGGCAAAAATGCGGCGATTTCATTCAGAATTCGTTGTCTTTGGCAAACGCACGGATAAAACAAGATTCCCACAGATGCTATTTTATGGCAAACCGGTAGAAATAGAACCTGTGGGAATCTTGTTTATTCTGTGTGACCTTGCCGGTATCTTTTAAAGTAGCTTTTTGAAGCGTTCCAGGAACTCCTGTGCTTCTTCCATGCTGAGGCAGAGGGGAGGCAGCAGGCGAAGTACGTTCGTACCGCTTACGCCGGTGAATACGTGCTGCTCTTTCAGCAACTTCAAGCGCAGCTCCTTGATGGGGGCTTCAAATTCCAGTCCTATCATCAGTCCGCGTCCGCGTACCTCTTTGATTTGTGGGTACTTCTTCAGTTCCGTCAGCAGGTATTCGCCTACTCGGGCGGCATTCTCTATCATGTTTTCCTGTTCTATCACATCCAGCACGGCAAGGGCGGCACTGCAAGCCAGGTGGTTTCCGCCGAACGTGGTGCCGAGCTGTCCGTACACCGGAGTGAACATCGGACTGATGAGTACGCCTGCCATCGGGAAACCATTACCGATACCTTTGGCCACGGTGATGAGGTCGGGACGGATGCCGTTGTATTGGTGGGCAAAGAACTTGCCACTACGTCCGTAGCCGCTTTGGATTTCATCGAGAATCAGGATAGTGCCCGTCTCCGTGCAGGCTTGGCGCAGGGCGTGCATGAACTCGTCCGTAGGCAGCTGGATGCCGCCCACGCCCTGAATGCCTTCGATAATCACGGCACAGACATCACCTTTGGACAGTTCGGCCTTCATGGCTTCCGTGTCGTTCAGCGGCAGGTAGGTAACGTGGCCGCAGTCGTTGATGGGGGCGATGATTTTGGGGTTGTTCGTCACTTCCACCGCCAGCGACGTGCGACCATGGAATGCCTTCGAGAAGGAAATCACACGGGTGCGGCCATTATAGAAAGAAGCGAGCTTCAAGGCGTTTTCATTGGCTTCGGCACCGCTGTTGATGAGGAAGAACGTGTAGTCGTCGTAGCCGCAGATTTTTCCCAGACGCTCTGCCACTTGCTGTTGCAGCTTGTTAATCACTGAGTTGGAATAGAATCCCAATGTGGCTACTTGATTGCTAATCATCTCCACATAGTGCGGATGTGCGTGTCCTATGGAGATGACCGCATGACCGCCATAAAGGTCGAGGTACTCCGTACCGTTCTCGTCCCATACGTGGCAGCCTTTTCCTTTGACAATGTTGATGTCAAAGAGGGGATATACGTCGAATAGTTTCATGATAAAAAAGAAAGCCTCTCCCCCGACCCCTCCCCCGTAGGGAGGGGAGGTTTGAGGATACTATGGTTTATGGAATATTAATTGCTTCCTGATTGTTATTATCTGATGCTATCTCTGTCCCCCTCCCCTGTAGGGAGGGGGACAGGGTAGAGGCTTTTAGAATGCTGACGGCTTTAACCTCAGCCCTACCGTCTCTTCCAGATTGAACATCAAGTTCATGTTGTGCACAGCCTGGCCGCTGGCCCCTTTCAGCAGGTTGTCGATGCAGGAGATGATGAGTAGCTTGTCACCATGTTTCTCCAGATGGATGAGGCACTTGTTGGTGTTTACCACTTGCTTCAGGTCGATATTTTTTTCGACAATGTGCGTGAAGGAATCCTTGGCGTAATACTCTTCGTACATGCGGACGATTTCTTCCAGAGCGACCTTGGTCTTCACAACGATGGTGGCGAAGATGCCGCGAGGGAAGTCTCCGCGGTAGGGGATGAAGTCAATCTCCGAGTCGAAGCTGTTCTGCAATTGTTTGAGCGACTGCTTGATTTCGGGTACGTGCTGGTGTTCGAAGGCTTTGTACACACTTAGGTTGTTGTTACGCCAACTGAAGTGGCTTGTGGCTCCCGGCTTTACACCCGCACCGGTGCTGCCGGTGATGGCGTTTACCATGATGTCGCCGTTCAGCATCAGGTGCTTGGCCAGCGGAAGCAAGCCTAGCTGGATGCAGGTGGCGAAGCATCCCGGATTGGCCACATGTTTTGCCTTGCAGGTGGCGCGGCGGTTCAGTTCCGGCAGACCGTAGATGAAGTCATGCTCGGGAGAAGCGATGCGGTAGTCCATGGAGAGGTCGATGATTTTCAACTCTTCGGGCACGTTATGGCTCTCGAGGAACTTCTTCGTATCTCCATGTGCCGTGCAGAAGAAGAGTACGTCAATATCCTCCAGCAGAAGCTGGTCAGTGAACACTAAGTCTGTTTCGCCGTACAGTCCTTCGTGTACGTCCGTTATTTTGTTTCCGGCGTTGCTCGAACTGTTCACGAAGACGATTTCCGCTTCCGGGTGATTGAGCAGCAAACGTATCAGTTCGCCTGCCGTATATCCGGCTCCGCCTATAATTCCTACTTTAATCATTGTATTAATGTGATAATGTGATTAATGCGATTAATGCGATAATGTGCTAATGTGCCAGCGTGAATCGGCAATCTTGTTTAATAACATCCTGCGTTATGATGCCGCATGGCAATTATCACACTATCGTATTCCCCACATTTTTAAATCTTCTCGTCTTTATGGTTAGCGTAATAGGCACGCAGTGCCGTAGAAGTCACTTTGATGAAGCCTTTGGCATCCTCTGCCGTCCATCCTTTCTGCATTTCGCCGTATTCGCCGAACTTGTTCTTTACCAAGTCGTCTTTGCTTTCCACACCTACGGTAGAGAAACTGAGCGGACGCAGTTCAAGGATAGCCGTACCGTTCACGTTTCGTTGGCTTTCGGTCAGCATGGCTTCGATGTCGCGCATCACCGGTTCCAAGTATTGGCTTTCGTGCAGGAACATGCCATACCAGTTGGCCACCTGGTCTTTCCAGTATTGTTGCCATTTGCTCAGCGTATATTTTTCCAGGAAGCGGTGGGCACCGATAATCAGCATCGGTGCGGCAGCTTCGAAACCTACACGGCCTTTGATACCAATAATCGTGTCGCCCACGTGCATGTCGCGGCCGATGCCGTAAGCGGCACCAATCTCTTCCACCTTCTGGATGGCTTTGATAGGGTCGTCGAACGGTTCGTCGTTCACCGCCTTCAGCTCGCCCTTTTCAAAGGTGAGGCGCAGTTGCTCGCTGCCCTCTTTGGTGCAGTGCTTCAGGTAGGCGCTTTCGGGCAGTCCCTGTGCCGAGTCCAGAATCTCGCCGCCACAGATAGAGGTACCCCACACACCTACGTAGTAGGAGTATTTCACTTTGGCAAAGTCAGCAGAGAAACCGTCTTGGTTCAGATT
>CAMWRY010000177.1 GCA_947176775.1 uncultured Bacteroides sp. | reverse complement strand
TATACCTACGAAAACCGCCTGTCCGAACTGACCTACAAGAAGGCCGGAGAAGGCACCGATTACCTGTCTGCCGCCAAGAATGATGAAAAGGAAGTGGCTGAGCCTTTGGAATGGATTGCCTTCAAGAACCAGTTCTTCTCCGCAGTATTCCTGGCCGATACCCACTTCGAGAAGAGCAAATTGGTCTCGAAGATGGAGGTGCAAGGCAGCGGTTATATCAAGGACTACTCCGCTGAAATGAGCACAGCGTTCGACCCGACGGGAAAGGAACCCACACGGTTGTTCTTCTACTTCGGCCCCAACCACTACAAGACCCTGAGTGCCGTAGGCGACAATATGGACAAGGACTGGGAGCTGAACCGTCTGGTTTATTTGGGATGGCCCCTGATTCGCTGGATAAACAAGTGGTTCACCATCAACCTCTTCGACTGGCTCTCCGGCTGGGGACTGAGCATGGGCATCGTACTGCTGCTGATGACACTGATTGTCAAGGCAGTGGTATTCCCCACTACTTGGAAGACCTACATGTCATCGGCCAAGATGCGTGTACTGAAACCGAAAATCGACGAGATAAACAGGAAGTACCCCAAGCAGGAAGATGCCATGAAGAAACAGCAGGAAATCATGGGGCTCTACAGCCAGTACGGCGTCAGTCCGATGGGCGGATGCCTGCCGATGCTGATACAGTTCCCCATCCTGATGGCCTTGTTCATGTTCGTGCCGAGCGCTATCGAGCTGCGCCAGCAGAGCTTCTTGTGGGCGGACGACCTCTCCACGTATGATGCACTGGTCAATTTCCCGTTCCACATCCCGTTCTTGGGTGACCATCTCAGCTTGTTCTGCCTGCTGATGACAGTGACCAATATCCTGAACACGAAGTACATGATGCAACAGCAAGATACGGGTGCCAATCCGCAGATGGCGGCCATGAAGTGGATGTCCTACCTGATGCCCATCATGTTCCTGTTCATCCTGAACGACTATCCTTCGGGACTGAACTACTACTATTTCATCTCTACGTTGGTCAGTGTGGTTACCACGCTCATCATGCGCAAGACCACTAACGAGGCACAGTTGCTCGCCCAGCTGGAAGCCAACAAGAAAGATCCGAAGAAGATGAAGAAGACCGGCTTCGCTGCTCGCCTGGAAGCTATGCAAAAGCAACAGGAGCAGATGATGAAAGAGAGACAGAACAGAAGATAAGACTCGTTCCATATTCTTTTAGCGGAAAGCTGGGCAATGATTTATTGTCCGGCTTTCTTCTTTTTCAAAACATACATCAACATCCGTAAAAAACAAAAGAATTATGCAAACGCAATACACCTACAAACAAATCTGGCTAATAGCCTACCCCATCCTGATCAGCCTGCTGATGGAACAACTGATAGGTATGACCGATACGGCCTTTCTGGGACGTGTGGGCGAAATAGAGTTAGGCGCATCGGCCATTGCCGGTGTCTTCTACATGGTCATCTTCATGGTGGCCTTCGGGTTCAGCATCGGTGCCCAGATACTTATCGCACGGCGCAACGGCGAAGAGCAATACCGGGAGATAGGCAACCTGTTCTATCAGGGCATCTACTTCCAAATCGGAGTGGCGGCCGTCATGTTTATCCTTTCCTATCTCTTTTCGCCGGTTATCCTGAAACGCATCGTCACTTCCGAGCACATCTATCAGGCTGCTACCAGCTACCTGCACTGGCGTGTGTTCGGCGCTTTCTTCTCGTTTTGCGCGGTCATGTTCCGCGCCTTCTTTCTGGGGACTACACAGACAAAGACGCTGACGCTGAATTCCATCGTCATGGTGCTGAGCAATGTGGTGTTCAACTACATCCTGATTTTCGGAAAGCTCGGCCTTCCGGCACTCGGCATTGCCGGAGCTGCCATCGGTTCTTCATTGGCAGAGGGCGTGTCGCTCCTCTTCTTCATCCTCTATACCCGTAACCGGATAGAGTGCGGCAAATATGGCCTGGACCACATCCCGGCCTTCAACCCCACGGTGCTAAAGCGGATGTTGGGCGTATCTTTCTGGACCATGGTGCAGAACTTTATTTCGCTCTCCACCTGGTTTCTTTTCTTCCTCTATGTAGAGCATCTGGGTGAGCGCGCACTGGCGGTAACGAACATTATCCGCAACGTGTCCGGCATCTTGTTCATGGTGCTCATGGCATTCGCCTCTACTTGCGGTTCGCTGGTCAGCAACCTCATCGGTGCAGGCCACTCGGAGTGCGTGGCAGGAACCATACGCCAGCATGTGCGCATCTCTTATCTGTTTGTGCTTCCGCTGGCCTTGCTCTTTGTGCTCTTCCCCAAGCTCATCCTGGGCATCTATACGGACATGCCCGATTTGCAGCAGGCTTCCGTAGAGTCGTTGTGGGTGATGTGCACCGCCTATCTGTTCCTCGTACCGGCCAACGTCTACTTCCAGGCCGTATCGGGTACCGGCAATACGCGCACGGCACTGGTGCTGGAACTGAGCACATTGGTTATCTATGTGACCTACATCACCTACATCATCTTCTATTTGCGGCTGGATGTGGCTTTGTGCTGGACTTCAGAGATTGTCTACTCTACCTTTATCCTGATTTTCTGCCGACTTTATATCAAATATGGGAACTGGATGAACAAGCATAGCTGAAAAACAGATTTTTCCGATATGAACCATTATGAACTTGATTCGTGTTTTGAGACCTTCTATCTTTGCCTTTGCAATTTTCAATTTTAAAAGATAGAATTAAGCATCCGCAATGGGGCGTGCTGCGCGACTATCGTTTCTCCATCCCCATCGAATCGCGCATGACCTACGAGCTGGTGATAGCCGCTCCCATCGTCGTCCGTCAGCCAGTCATGCCTCCGCTGGAGGAAAAGCCGGTGGGCATCGATACGCTTTTGCACCATCCGCCCGTGCTGTCGGCAAGGCCGTCTCCTCGCCCCAAGCGCCCTCGCGAAAACTTGAGATACCTGCTACTGGCCCAGGCAGGCATCGGAAAGAAGCGGCCCACTGTGGGCATCCGCGCCGGAGTCATGCGGCGCCACGGTGCCTACCTGCTGCTGCAAAGCGACCTGCACTCCCTGCCCGGCACCCAAGGGACGTGCAACCGGGAGGGAATCCTGCCGGATGGCAGCAGCCAACCCTACTATGCCGGAACGACCCGGGAAGGCCGGGGCATAATACAGGCCGGTGCCCTGCACCGCATCGTAGGAGAGTTCTGCCTGTACGAGGGCATCGGCAAGGAAAAGGTCTTGGCCTCCATCACCTCGAACAGGGCGTTGCCCCTATACCTGAGGCGCAAATAGCGGTTGGGCGCCCATCCTATCTCAACCTCCGCATCGCAAGGCAGTTCGTGAGACAGCACCTGACGGGCCGTGAAGAAGGAGGAGTTATAAGCCGTACTCGACTTCAGCCACAAACAGAAGGCGCAGAAATGTTCATGCCTGATGTAGCGCGACAGCAAATCCAGGGTATGGGCACGCGGCGTATGGTTGTCGCTGACATATCCCCACAGGCGTTTCAGCGTAGAGGTAGAGATCACTTCACCGAGATGCTGCTTCAGGTGGTAGGAAAATCCGTCCAAATCGGTCGTCGTGCGCAGTGGTCTGGCATACTTTTTCTCTACGAGCACACAGCAATTCCGCTATCTCCGGTTTATATACATTCATCTTATCGTGTACTTTTATATGCTTTGCAAAGTATAGATAAAATCATTTTATTATCGTATATTTGCCCGTCCTTATTCAAAGAGCCAACCATTAAAACTTCAAACATATATGAAACAAGTAAATTTATTGCTTATGTCAGCAGCAATGACATTAGCCTCCTGCGGAGGAACCAAGGAGGCCGGGCAGCAGGATGCGGCGGAGCTTATCCAGCGGTCGGACATCCGGATTGAAGGCAAACGCATGACTCCCGAAGCCCTTTGGGCCATGGGACGCATCGGCGGCGTAGCCGTATCGCCCGACG
>CAMWRY010000176.1 GCA_947176775.1 uncultured Bacteroides sp. | reverse complement strand
GTCGTAGCGACGCATAAGGCTCGCATGGGTGTTGTTAGGGATTGTGCGCAACATAGGCCACACCATACTTTTGTTTAATACAAACTTGCCGTCTGCATCAACACCATAGCGGAGAACTGTGGAAACATTCTTGCCGCTCATTTCTACATGGTCGTGGTGCGGAGTCTTGGAGGCTGCCACGTTCCAGGATATCCCACCGTCATTGTTCATGCTCCATCTTGATTCGGCGGTTGCCAGAACCGGAAGAGAAAATATGAAGGCAGATAAGATATAGCGTTTAATTGTCATTGTTTTGAAGTTTTAATAAATGAAGAGCCGTTATTCAATTTGTTGTGTATTTGAATAACGGCTCTCCGCTATTTTGAATTGTTGCCTGTAAAAATCTTTTTTACCTTAAGATAAAATACCATAGAAATCCATTAACCTTTGAGCTAACTAATATAACCTAAAAATATGAACACAGGCAAATCAATACGATTAATATCCCGGATTTTGCTCAAGAAGATCGTTTTTGCGACGTTCGTAGTTTGGAATCGGGAGGAGGTAGTCCGCGGCTTTGAAGAGACGGTCTTGAACTTTGAAAATCTCATACTTTTTGGACCCGTCTGCCATTTTTGTAATGTTGATACCATGGAATTCACCGCTATCTGTTTGTTCTCCGATTTTCCAGCGACGCACGTCATAGAAGCGGTGCTCCTCGAAGGCGAGCTCCACCTTACGTTCATGCTGAATCTTGGCGAGAAGGGCATCTCCTGATTCTGTCACGTCGGGAAGGATTGCCGGGTTGCCACCTCTTGCACGTTCGCGCACAAGATTGATATATTGGCGGGCACCGTTTTCGTCTCCGAGATGAAAAAGAGCTTCTGCATAATTCAGATATATTTCTGCAAGACGGCAGTATACCCAAGGCTGGCTGCCTTTGTCTGACCAACTGTTCTGAAGGCTTTCATCCATGAATTTACGGATAATGTAGTGGGTTTTAGAATAGTTCCACGCATCGCGACCGAATTCACTGTCGATACCGCCGGTCTCACCATTTTCATCTACCCAGAACTCAACTTCTGTTCCACGGAAGTCCTGACCGTCGCATACGACAGATGCATATAGACGCGGGTCTCTGCCAGCCCATGGGTTATCAGTGGCGTTCGCATATATTGACGCATCGGGCATTGAGCCGTCTTCCATCTCATAGCTGTCTACCATCTCCTGAAGCACAGCCGTGCAGGAATATCCACCCCAGCCGTTGGTGCTGTTATACCAGTCGAACCATGATCCGAATTCAGTGTTGTATAGGCGCTGGAAAATAATTTCAGGGCTTTCAGCGTTAAGGAACAATCCTTTGTAGTCGGGATCAAGAGAATAAATGCCCAGGTCGATCACTTCTTTTGCGGCATCGGCGGCAGCCTGCCATTTAGAACGGTCGTTTGAAGGATTCCATAACGGACTTGCTGCATAAAGGAGCATTCTTGCTTTCATTGCGAGCGCCGCACCTTTGGTTGCCCTGCCGAAATCAGCACCGGTGAATCTGACAGGAAGAAGTTGCGCAGCTTTTGTGAACTCGCTCACGATGAAGTCAACGCAATCTTCATAAGAATCGCGCTTCACCATCATTTCTGGATCATCAAGACTGAACAGACGTGTGATCAAAGGGACACCGCCATAGTTGTTGACAAGCTCCATGTAATAGTAGGCACGGAAGAAAGTAGCCTCACCGATGAGAATGTCTCTTTTGTCCTGACTGATTGAGTTCAAGTTTTCGAGATTGTTGAAGAATATATTACAGTTTTTGATATAGCTGTAATAGTTTGCCCAGATGTCGAGCGGGCCGAGCTGGTCGGGGGTCATACCTCCGGTGTTGATTGTCCAGGGGCCTCCGTAGTTGAAGTTTTCCATAGATTCGTCGCAGCAGAATCTTAGGGAATAGCGGCTCCATCCGTTGCGGGGACGGGTGTAGTTTATAGTGACGTAGGCTTCAGTCAGGTTTGCATCCTTGAAGATCACGTCTTCGGTATATGAATCGAGCGGCTCCACGTCAAGCACGTCGCATGAAGATAGGGTTGCGGCGGTAAGGAGTGCGAACGACACGCTTTTTAATATATGTTTTTTCATGATTGGAGATTCTTTAGAAGGTGAGGTTTAAGCTGAAAGTATAGGTGCGGGCTATAGGATAGCTCTGACCTGTGGAAGTGGCGGTCGACTCAGGGTCTTGAATTTTCACTTTGTCGATTGTGAATAGGTTAGTGCCGGTGAGTGCAAAACGCACACCCTGAAGTTTAATCTTATTGAGTACGCTCTGGGGAAGGTTGTAAGCGATCTCAAGATTCTTAAGTCTCAGGAAAGACGCGTTGTAGAGCCAGAAGTCACACCAACGGGTGTTTTCGTAATCATCCTTGTCGAATGCACGGGGATATTTTGCATTTGGAGTTTCCTCTGCAGAGATCCAACGGTTGTTGTAGAAATCCTTGTCGAGGTTGTAGGAATAAGGCACGATCATCTGCTCTGCGCAGCCCTGGCCGGTCCAAAGCATACCTAATTCAAGTCCTTTCCATTCAGCTCCCAGATTGATGCCATAGACAAGACGGGGCACATTACCGTATTTGCTGTAGATACGGTCATTGTCTGTGATCTGTCCGTCGCCATCGATATCGACATATTTGATATCACCAGGTTGTGCGTTTGCAAAGTGAGGAGTTGAGTTTACTTCATCCCAGGTCTGATATATACCGTCGGTCTTATACATCAGCCAAGAATCGAGAGAATGACCGGTGCGACGCTGCCATTCCGGGACGTTGGCTGCCTCATCAAAAAATTTGATTTTGTTTTGGGTATAAGTGAGGTTCCCGGAAATGTTATAAGTCACGTTCCCAACCTTGTTGCGGTGGCTGAGCATAAGCTCGAAGCCCTGATTGCTGACTTCGCCGATATTCTGGTCAGGAAGAGTAAGACCGGTGTAGTAAGGCACGGATGCCTGTTTCGGAGTGAGAATATCAGTACGGTTCTGATAGAAATATTCTGCAGTGAATCCGAGAAGACCGTTCCAGAAAGTACCATCTACGGCAATGTTTCTTGAATCAACCTTTTCCCAGGTTATGTCGGGATTTCCGATACGGCCCGGTACAAAACCTTTGTTGATGTTAGGTGTACTGCCGAGGATAGCACCGTTCTGCATGTTGTAGACACTGAGATATTGGAAAGAAGCCACCCGGTCGTTACCGAGTTTACCCCATGAAGCGCGGAGCTTGAGCTCGTTGACAACGTCTGCAAGATTCTCCATGAAGTTCTCTTGACTAATTCTCCAACCGACGGATACGCCCGGGAATGTACCCCAACGTTTTGAAGGAGCGAAGTTCATTGAACCGTCGCGTCTGATGGTGAACTCCACGAGATATTTGTCCATGTAGGCGTAGTTGAAACGCCCGAATATATTCTGGCGGGCAGATACGTATCCCACACCTCCGTTTGTTTTTTCCTTATCGGCGCCGAAGTCAAGATAATCAGGCTTGTCGCTAAGATAATATCCTCTCCAAGCCCAGAATCCCTCACCTTGGTATTTGCTTTGTTCGTATGCCACGAAAGCGCCAACGCGATGGTCGCCGAAAGAGCGGTCATAGGCGAGCTTTAAAAGGTAGGAAGTTGTGGAATAGTTATTGTTGTTGTTCTGGAGAGAAATGTTGTTGCCGTTCAAGTTGGTGGTCTTCTTCACATATTCCCCGGTTGCGGAATTATAGTCGTAAGTGTCCCACACGTCCTGAAGCTGTTTCTGGTCGCGTACGCGGTAGTCTATCGCAGCATATCCGGAGAAGGAAAGACCTTCCGTGATCCAGGGCATCTGGAGGTCGAACGAAAATTTAGTGTCGATAAACGTATCGTTGATTCTGTTGTAGCCGGTTTCATCACCTTTTACGAGAATTGCAAGGTTGTTGCCGTTTGCAAGTCCCGGTCCGGGGAGACCGTTGGGATAGTAATCGTATAGCCAAGGATACGCCATGAACGCCTCCCAGAATAT
>CAMWRY010000175.1 GCA_947176775.1 uncultured Bacteroides sp. | reverse complement strand
GGCGTATCTATAGTTCCTCACTGCCTGAAAATGCGGCTTACTGTCTTTTTTAGGTTTGCCTTGTCCTGCCAGCACGCCATTAGACGGAGGAGACGTTTGTCTTCGGCCCGGCTGTGGTTGGTTGCCAGCAGCTCGGCATAGATTTCCAGTAGCTTCTTCAGGTCCTTGACGGGTGTTTCGGGGAGTTCGGCAATCAGGGCGGTCAGCAGTTTTTCCAGTTCTCGGTTGTGCAGGGGGCTGATGCCTGTCATCTGTTGTTGTATCAGGTCGGTCAGCCTTTTCAGCGGTCCCCATCCTCCGCGTTGGAGCACTCCCAGAACTTTGCCGATGCGTGAGCTGTCTATGCGGCTTTTGCTTACGCGGTCCATCCAGATTTCGGCGGCGTAGGCGCGGTTGGTCTTATTGGGCACCAGCATACAGATGGCTTCCAGCAGGTAGGAGGTTTCGTGCCATGTGTGGGGCAACTGGTTGAAAGTCTCCAAGGTGATGCGTGTCAGTGTGCTTTCGTTCACTTCGTTGAGCTGGGGATTGTAGATGGCTTGCCGGATGCACCATGCCAGCAGTGGTTCGGGGGTATTGGGTACTAACCATAGCAGGCGGCACAGGTCGTTGTTCAGGGCACTGTCGAAGTATTGCATCGACGGATACATCTCTACTAACAGCGGCTGTGGAGCGCTCGGGATATACTCTATCTTTTGGGTGCACATACCTCTGTTCACCTTCCGGACATTGGGAGATGCCGGTATGTCCATCTTCAGGTCGCAGGAAGTCCAGGTAATCTCCTTTTGGTTGTAAGCGGTGTATGTGTGATGCTCCTGAACGGTTTCCCAGGCGAAGTTGCCAGTCAGGAACTCGCGTGGACAGTCGTTGTAGACGAAATTCTTGAATGCAGGATAGACCGTTTCGGAAGATTTGATAAGTCCGGCCGTCATCCACCAGGAGGGATGCGTGAAGGGGGCTTGAGGAGTCGCCTCTTTTTCTCCGAACAGGAAGAGAAGCAGGGCACGGTATTCTCCCTCCAGTTCGCAGGCGATGATGGGGAGTAGTCGCTGCGCTTCGTCAAGAGCCGTTCGCGACAGCGCTATCTGCATGTCGAGGTCGTCAGGTTCTATGTCTGCCTGCTGGTATTGTTTGAGCCGTTGGACAAGGGTTTCCGGGGCGACGAACAGGGGCGCGTGTGTCGGTGTGGAGAGTAGCGGCAGGCGTGGTGCGGTACTTTGTAGGATGTCCAGGGCATGGCACAACAAATGCCGGTGTACAGAGTGCTCTACTCGTCTCTCCTCCCTGTCGCGGACGGTATATGCCTGTAGATTGCAGAATCCCCATTGCCCTTGTTTTGTGTTGTCCTTCTTCACCATTTTATCGTGCAGGGCCTGTAGCTCTTTTCCCTCCTCGGGAAACCGCCGGATGAGCAGTCGGGCATAGTCGACGAAGAAGGTGGCCATCATGATGTCCAGCATGCCGGTATGTGTGTTTCCAAAACTCAGGATGAGGTTGTAGGCACGTTGAAGAACGGGTGTCCATTGGGAGAGGTGCCGGGGTGACAGCTCTCCGTCCCACTGTATCAGTGCACCGATAAACTGCTCAAAATGATATGCTTCATGGCCCTCCAGCACTTGGCTGGCCAGAAATAGTAGCTCTTCGGTGGAATTCACTTCCTGTAACCGGTTCTCTTCGCTGATGAGAGGTGGAATGGATTCGTAGGGTGCTGGGGAAGCGGCGTTGTCCGGACAGAGACCCAGCTTCTGCCGAGTAGTGGCCAGCAAGACGGGGTCATAGGTGGAAAGAGCTTCTTGCAAGGTTGCCGATTCCCGGTTCCCGTAAGTCTGGAACAGTTGTACGATTTTGCTTTGAACGACCTCTTCGCGACTTACCAGCCCTTGTGCGGCCGCACAGCAGACGGCATCGCGGTATGCTTCTCTCTCCTTTGCCAGTTTGCCGAGTACGGCCAGCGTGTTCAGATGCACCGCCTTCACATCCGAGGCAAACAGGACGGAGGTCTGGCTCAGAAACTCTTCAGTTTGGAATAGGGGATGGCTACACAGAACTTTCAACCGTTTGAGCACGGTGTTTACCGGACGGCTGTAGGGACACGACAGTACGGCCAGCAGTTCCGGTTGCAGTTGCAGCTGTTCTTCCACGCTGGGTTCCAGTGCCTCGAACATGCCGGCAAACCAGCCGCACAGATTCTTGTTCATATTCCGATTGACGGCCAGCAGCGACTCTTTCAGTACGCGCTTGTGGTCCAGTAATCCCTGTTCGATGAAATACTTGTAGGCATAGTAGGGCGATTCGCCGCTCCGGCTGTCCGCCCAGTTTTGTCCGCAGTCGTATTCGAAGAGGTACCAGATGTGCTCTTTCAGCGTGATTGCCCGTTTTTTCAGTAGGCCGATGTCACCGATGTGGTACACCAGATAGCCGGCTATGGTCTGTGGTGTGGGAGCGACGGTGAGGATGCCCCGTTCCAGCCAGTCCATCAGTACCTCGTAATTCATGTGGTAAAATCCGCCAAACTCCTTGCTTTCGCCCTCTCTGAAGAAATTGTCCAGCCAGGAGGGGATATGCCATGTGCTTAGTTCATTTACCAGTTCGATGTTGATTCCCGATTCATACTTGCGGAACTCTTTCAGCGGATAGATGACAAGTGCGGCGAGGCTGAGGATGCGATGTTGCTTGCCGGTAGCGCGTGTACCGTATCTGTTCTGTTCTAATTGGATGAACTTCTTATAGTATCTTTCCAGTTTATTGAGACAGGGGATTAGGCTTGTGCGCTCTTCCAGGGTCAGTCCTTGCAGAAAGGGGATGATGGCATCGCCTTTCTGCTGCTCTACTATTTCGTTGAGTCGTTCTTCGGTGGTCATAAATAGAAGTTTACAGGTTCTCTAATGCGTTTATTACTTTCTTTAGGTTGCTGTTTGCCGCCCATACCTTCAGACGGGCTAAAATTTGTTCGTCGGAAGTCTCTCTATATATGCGCGTTTTTGTCAGGTTCTCTTCTATGCGAGCAATCAGTTTGCGCATGATTCCTTCCTGAAGGGAAATTGTGGTGTCCGTCTCCCAGCTCTCTTTCATGTCGAACAGGCGGCTGAGCTGAAACAGGAAATCTTCCCTTGGGACTGGCGAAAAAGAGCATGGCGGCCTGTTCTACGAACTCTTGTGTAGGAAGAGGTGAATACTTGTATCATTTCTTTCTGTAGGGACAATAGCTCTTCGGTGGTGGGCTGCAAGGTCTCGAAAAGTCCGGCAGCCCATCCGGTTATCTCTTTCTTGAGTCCCCGGTTACTCCAGCTTTTGTCCTCATTGATGAAGTCTGTGAACCAGGTTGGACAATAGAGGGGGAGGACTTTGCATATCAGGTCAAAGTTAATATGGTATGCCATGTCTATTTCCCGTTTGTTGGCACATACGAATTGTACGGCTGCCAGGAAATGCGACCTGTCGCGGTCGCAATAGGTCATGCTTTTGAAGTTCCCTTTGGAATTTTTTATCCATTGCAACTCTCGTATGTCGGGCAACAGTTTTTGCCGTTCCTTCATTGGGAGTTTTAATAGCTTCTTTACAAACGGAATCAATGTCTGTTCTTCGTTTTCCGGAGTATCTCTGTAAGCTTTGGATAGCTCCTCCAATTCTTGTTTTACTGTTTCCATTGTATTGATTTCTTTACTGCCAGAATATGTTTGCAGGCTCCCCGTTCTCCCTGGTTACTGCTGAACCAAGTGCAGGTGCACCGCTCTTTTCCGTTCTCTCTGTCCAGAATGACGGTATGCCTGACCCCGTCGCTGCCTGCCACACGGGCTTCCGTCCGCTTCTCGTTGTGAGACAAAATCTCCACTTTTCTTTCCTCCAGCAACTTTTCCGCAGCGACCATCCGGGGATTCAGATTCATAATCCGTTCCGTCTTGAAAGGCAGGCGGCGATAGAAGTAGCTGTTTTCATCCAAGTCGAATCCCAGCAACCCCATGGTTGCCAACCATGGGGTTGCTGGGATTCGACTTGGATGAAAACAGCTACTT
>CAMWRY010000174.1 GCA_947176775.1 uncultured Bacteroides sp. | reverse complement strand
TTTCACGATAGTCTGCCGTTCTATTTCATCCAAGGTCATGCCGGCAAAAGAGGTGCCTTCGGCCGCTTTGGCAGGCTCGTCGTGACGCAGGTATTGGGCATCAAAATCCGCCGCATCCAATATCGGTTTTCCGCTGACCAGAATGGTGCGTTCCACCAGATTCTTCAACTCACGGATATTTCCTGGATATGGAAGCCGGGAAAGGAAATTCAGGGCATCGGCCGAAAAGTCCGTACGCGGCAGGCCGTTCACCTCTGCCTGACGATCGGCAAAGTGCCGTGCCAGCAAAGGTATGTCTTCACGACGCTCGCGCAAAGAAGGTAACTTTACCGTTATCAGATTGATACGATAGAAAAGGTCTTCACGAAACGTACGCTCAGCCACCATCTTGCGCAAATCGGCATTGGTAGCGGAGACAACGCGCACATCCACCTTGCGCGGACGGCTGTCACCCAACACTTCAAAGGTCTGATCCTGAAGCACACGCAGCAATTTCACCTGACAGGAGGGGTCGAGATCGCCTATCTCATCCAGAAAAATAGTTCCTTTATTGGCCATTTCAAAACGTCCTATGCGGTCGGCACTGGCATCGGTAAAGGCTCCCTTCTTGTGGCCGAACATTTCACTCTCGAACAAGCTCTGCGAAATGCCGCCAAGGTTCACTTTGACAAAAGGCAGCTTCACACGCTGGCTGTTGATATGAATGGCCTCGGCTATCAGTTCCTTCCCGGTTCCGCTCTCGCCTGTAATCAGCACCGAAGCATTGGTACGGGCAATACGTGCTACAGTATTCAGCACTTCTATCAGTCCTTTGGACTTACCGATAATATGACTGCGGTTCAATGCCATGGTCTGCTCTTCCGGTACTTCTTGCGGAGAGGCAGAAAGCTGAAGAGCTGTCTCGATGCGTTGCAGAAGAGCCGCATTGTTCCAAGGCTTGGTTATAAAATCGAACGCACCGGCTTGCATGCCCTGTACGGCAAGCTGGATGCTACCCCACGCCGTCATCAGAATGACCGGTACATCGGGGCGGAACACCTTTACCTGCTTCAGCAAAGTAAGCCCTTCTTCTCCGGTTGTGGAAAGCGTGAAGTTCATATCCATCAGAATCAATGCAGGCGCCTCACTGCGGACTATCTCCATAGCTTCGCGAGGTCCCGGAACAGTTTTCACTTCATATCTGGCACGTTTCAGCATGAAGCTGAGGGAAGAACGTACGGCACTGTCATCATCTATTATCAGTATCATATTTCCAAATCTGTAGTTTACTCCTTGCAAATTTAGTTCATTTTCTCAAGCCTTGCAAATTCATAAAACGACAAGCCTCCAATCATCTCCTCACAATCTCCTCAAAATCGGCTTCCAGTTCCGTATCGTGCTCAAAATCCCAAAGGGTCAGGCTACGGAGCTGATAAAAATAATACCAATAGTAATAGAGTTCGGAAATATGTTTTTGACGGGCTTCGTCCTTGGAGTTCTGTGCATCGTTCAAGTCCAGTGTACTGATTTTACCTATCATAAAAGTCTCGACACTCGTCTTGTAACGCTTTTCAGCTATCACGTCCGCCTCTTCAGCGATGTTCAGCTGCTGCGCCTGGTTGTTGAAATTGGCCACCAGCAAGAAGATATCCTGATTGAAGTCCATCTGCTCTTGGCGAATTCTGGACAACACCACTTCGCGGTTGCTCTTTGCCACTCTGACTTTGCCACGGCGTTTTCCCCAGTCCAGAATAGGAATCTTAACTCCTACCTGCACAATCTGATTGTCCAGCAAATCCTGGTAGGCCGCAGAAAATTCACGGTTCTGTCCCGTATAGCCCACACTGGCAAAAAGGTCAATGCTGCGCAGGTTTCCACGTGCCGTTGCCACCGCATAATCGGCTTCCAACTGACGACGGCGGATGTTTTGTGCAAAAGAGTTACGCTCCAGAGCTTTATTCAGCACACGGTCGTATTCCATCTTTATATCGGGTACTGTGGCTGGCAACACTGGGTTCAGGCTCTCCTGCTCGGATACGCCGAGGAAAGAGCGAAGTTGGAACATTTTGGCATTCAGGTTGCTTTCGGCCTCGGTCACATCGGCCTTGCCTTGCAATGAGTTCAGTTTAAGCTGCAACAAATCGTTTTCCGAAATCTGCCCCATCTTGCGTTTGGCGATGGCCACTTCGTAAAGGCGGTCGGCATTCACCTTGTTCTGCATGGCAGTGGCAAGTGCCTCCTTAGCCAATAACAGTTGAAAAAAATAGGTAATGGTCTTCATAGTCACCTCTTCCGTAGCCGAAATGAATTTGGCCTTCGCTTCGGCATAGCGCACCGGCTCTATACGCCGATTCCACTTTAAGGAATTCACTCCAAAAACCGGCTGCGGCAGTTCCAAACTTACGGGAACTGACATAAACTGTTTTTCGCCTCCGGCCCCCAACTGCTTCAGATAGTCCAACGAAGAAGTCAGTGACAACTTACCGCCTGTGAACCAAAGGTTCTGATCCACCGACAACTCACCGGACAAGCCCAACGTATTATTGCGGACAAAACGATAGGAACCGTCGGAATTCTGGTAAGTGCTGTACGACTTGTTGTAGTTGGGCAAAGTACCGGTAAAATTCACCTCCGGCAGCAAATCCGCACGGAATGTACGGTATTCCCAATAGGCGGTTTTCAGTTCATTCAGTGCCACAGCAGCATCCACAGATTGTGTACGAGCCAGCACAATGGCTTCCGACAGCGTAATGTTACGTTCATGTTCCAAGGTATCATTTTGTGCCATGGTCGCCAATGGCATCAAAAAGCAAACTGCTAGTAAAATATTCTTTCTCATGTTCGGTCTTTAAAATGGTCAGGGACAAGAAAGCAAAGAGTGTGCCAAGTGCTCAGACTGCCGCCACAAGAGGGAAAGTGTTCGTTTTCGGACAGTGTAGATGTTCGTTAACGAACAATAGAAGAGGCTGTTCTGTCCGCCCATAATCCATAAAAGAGAGCCGACAGTCTCAATTTCCCGAGAATTAATTGATGAAAAATTTCCTTATTTTAGAAGAATTCTCTTTCTTTGTACTGCTTTATGGTCCTTTAGAAAAGGATTAATACGAATATTAATTTATATAGTTATGAAGATTTCACACATTGAGCATCTGGGCATCGCAGTCAAAAGCATTGAAGAAGCCCTTCCGTATTATGAAAATGTTTTAGGCTTGAAATGCTACAACATTGAGACAGTGGAAGATCAAAAAGTACGAACTGCTTTTCTGAAGGTTGGTGACGTAAAAATCGAGTTGCTGGAACCGACTTCTCCTGAAAGTACCATTGCCAAATTCATAGAGAAGAACAATGGCAACGGAGGTATGCACCATTTGGCTTTCGCTGTAGAAGACGGAGTAGCTAATGCACTTGCCTCGGCAGAAGAACTGGGCATTCGTCTCATTGACAAAGCTCCCCGTAAAGGTGCGGAAGGCCTGAATATCGCGTTCCTCCACCCGAAATCAACCCTCGGTGTACTGACCGAACTCTGCGAGAAGCCCTGACGGCCTCACTCCGGCAACAGTATCTCCAAGCCAAAACATTAAAGGCATTATACGATGACAATTGAATATAATATATAAGGAGCAGATGGTTGCCAAGCCCTATTTTCAATCATAAACAATATAACAACTTAATCGTAAATATAAGATGAGTAATCAACTTGAAAAAATCAAAGAGCTTATCGACCGCCGTGCAGCTGCACGTCTGGGTGGTGGTGAGAAAGCAATTGCCAAGCAACACGAGAAAGGTAAATATACAGCTCGCGAACGTATTGCCATGCTTCTGGACGAAGGCAGTTTCGAGGAAATGGATATGTTCGTAGAACACAGATGTACAAACTTCGGTATGGAGAAGAAACACTATGCCGGTGACGGTGTGGTGACCGGTTGCGGTACCATCGACGGCCGTCTGGTATATGTCTTCGCACAGGACTTCACGGTTTCTGCCGGTTCTCTGTCCGAGACCATGTCGCTGAAGATTTGTAAGATTATGGACCAAGCCATGAAGATG
>CAMWRY010000173.1 GCA_947176775.1 uncultured Bacteroides sp. | reverse complement strand
CTTTCATTATGTCTCCAAGCTCGGATAAAGCCATGGATAATGTGTTTAGTTCATCCATTGTAAAATTGGCTGATTTACCGTTTACTATACTTCCGTTAATCCGCTGATACAACCATTGACGTGTCTTGCCGAAATAGTGTTGGCAATATATGACATGGATGCAAAAGGCAATATCTTTTCATCTATTCATTTACAGTCTATTTTTTTCCCTGCGGTTTCTTTGGAGAATCATCCCCCTTTTTATGCATACCCTTCAACAATTCACGGTGGAAACGCATTTCGGCTTTCTGTACCAAATAAATCTTTTTGCAGGACAATATTTTCTTGAATTTATCAAAGTACGTCTTGTCCAAACGGTCAGAGGCAATACGGGCATCATATACACCCTCCATAATCTCCTCATAACGGGCTTCGGTCAATGTCTTGCTTTTTCCTTCCCGAAGCAATTTCCAAGCTTCGTCATTCAACTGTTTCTTCCGGTCTTGCAATTCGAAATATAAGGGAAAGAACTTGGCGGCTTCCTCTTTCGTCAATCCGGCTTTCTCTGTTATAAATGTCCTTTGCTTGGCACGGAATTCGCTTGGTGACAATTGTTGATTACATTCATCGTTGGCCCATAACAAAGGTACAACGGCATATATCATAACAAATAGGACTATCAGCTTTTTCATCTTTTCAAGGCGTTTAAATTTATGAGTTAGTTTGTAAATTTATGAATTTCAAGTTATTTCCACCTCACTCGGCATCAGAGTCAGCCAAATAAACGTACAATGAATAGTCATCCAACATGGAATTCTCTACGGCCATATTAATGTATTCCATCTCTATTTCCGTATCATCAGCAGCCATGCGATCGACAGACGATGAGACACGACCCGAGGAAGCCACGCGAATAATCAGGGCAGCCCCTATAAACATGGCAGCCATATACAACCAAGGCCGCACTTTCTCCCACCTCGTAGGTTCCCTCTGTGCAATGGCAGACTTCTCTTTTTCAGGAAGTCGGTTCATCACTTCCGAAGCAAGATTCTCAAAATAGCCCTCAGGAACGCGGAAAGGATTCTCCGTTCCTATTTTCTCCAGTATTTTATCTTCTTCTTTCATAAAGCTTTCTCCTTTCTTTTAGTTAGACTCCGTTTTCAAACAAAGGTTTAATATTCCTCACCTAAAAACTTTTCTATTTTTTTCACGGCATGGTGGTAAGAAGCCTTCAAGGCACCTACAGAAGTGCCAAAAATTTCCGACATCTCTTCATACTTCATTTCCTGATAATACTTCAAGTTGAATACCATACGTTGCTTCTCAGGCAAAGTCAGCAGTGCCTTTTGAAGTGCCTTTGCTGCTTTGTCACCCGAAAAATAGGGGTCGCTTTCCAACTTCTGGAACGCATCCGCTTCCGGGTCATCCAGAGATACGGTAGCAACAGCCCGTTGCTTGTTCAGAAAAGTAAGGCATTCGTTCAGGGCAATGCGGTAAAGCCACGTGGAAAGCTTTGCTTCCGCCCGAAAATAATCAATATTCATCCATGCTTTCACGAAAGTATTCTGAAGCAGGTCGTTGGCATCTTCATGAGAAAGAACCATGCGACGGATTTGCCAATAGAGTTGTTCGCTATATCGGGCGACAACCATCTCAAATCCTCGCTTTTGCGTGCTTCCATCTTGTAGAAGAGCCAATACTTCGCGTTCGTTGTAGGAAGGGGTCATATATTTCTATCTCATTTTCTATTTAGACGACCAAAGATACTAAAAGTTTAATCGCTATACTGATACACACAAAGTTTCTTTGGCAAGCAGGGTATCCGGAAAAATGGCAGATGCTTCTTGCAGCAGTACACTCTCATCCTCATACCGTGCCGAGAAGTGACCTATCAGCAATTTTTTTACTCCGGCGCTACGAGCTATCTCGGCCGCTTGGACAGCTGTAGTATGGAATGTCTCCTTGGCACGCGGAGCGTCTTCGCTGGCAAAGGTCGCTTCGTGGAAAAGCAAATCGATTCCTCTAATCTGTTCGACGATGGAGGGAAGAGGAAGGGTATCCGAACAATAGGCATAACTGCGAGGCGGAGCAGAGGGAGTAGTCAGCAAACCGTTAGGGATTATCTTTCCCTCCGGAGTCACGTAGTCGGCTCCGTTCTTTATACGGTTCAGCTCGTAGACTGGCACTTGGTAGAAGTCCACCATTTCACGAAGAATGTGGTTGGGTGACTGCTTCTCTGCAAACAAAAAGCCGCAACAAGGCATGCGATGACGCAAAGGAATCGTAGTGACCGTCAACGAACGATCCTCGTAAATCTGTATCGCCGCTTTCGTGTCGAATTCATGAAACAGCACCTCGTACGTCATCTGCCTGTTGAAGAAGTCCAGCATAGGCGTAAGCAAGGCCTCCAGCCCCTTGGGAGAGTGAATATGCAGCTCGGCCGTACGCCCTAAGAGATTGAGTGTGGAAATCAGCCCCAACAAGCCAAAACAGTGGTCGCCGTGCAGATGGGAGATAAAGATATGATTCAAGCGCGAGAACTTCAGATGCGATTTGCGGAACTGAAGTTGTGCTCCTTCCCCACAATCAATCATGAACAGCTTGTCGCGCACGTTCACGATTTGCGATGTAGGGAAATGGCGTGTAGTGGGCAAGGCGGAGCCACAACCCAAAATATGTACTTCAAATTTCTCCATAACAATCAATATTTGACATGAAAGTAATCAAGTAAAACCTTATAATGGTCTTGAGCCGTCAGACAAGTATCTGTAAGATATTCAGGGATTCCCTTCCATTCGCGCAAACCTCTATAATAGAACATCTTCAATTCATCGGTTATAATAAATGGCACAATGCCGTGACGCAAGCACTCTTTGAACATAATCAGACTCCCGACACGACCATTGCCATCCTGAAACGGATGGATAGATTCAAACTGTTGACAAAAATCTAATATATCTTCAAGAGAAATGGAAGCCTTGTTACGATATTCTTTCAGCAACAAACAAACGAAGAAACAAAATCCATATCTTATCGGCATAAATAAGTAAAAAACATGGCAAATATAACCGTTTTCTTGCCGATAACGGCAAGAAACAGCACTAAATTCTCTCTCACAAGAAAAAATCATGCCGATAGCATACCCCTAAAAAACAGCAAGGGCACCTGCATACACAAGCGCCCCTACCTTATTGTTTATAGACAAAAGAATTATTTCTTTCCAGCTTCCATCTGCTCTTTCAAAGCAGCCAGAGCATCGATATCGCCCAGAGTAGTAGAAGCAGCCTGGTTCTGGATAACCGGAGTCTCTTCTCTCTTCGGAGCAGACTTCTTGGCAGCCTTCTTCTCAGCTCTCTCTTCTGCCTTGGCAGCATCTTCGAAGATACGGCTGTGAGAAAGAATGATACGCTTAGCGTCCTTGTTGAACTCGATTACCTTGAACTCAAGTTTCTCGTCCAAAGCAGCCTGTGAGCCGTCTTCCTTAACAAGGTGTTTCGGAGTAGCGAAACCTTCTACGCCATAAGGCAGAGCAACAACAGCACCCTTATCCAGCATTTCGATGATAGTACCTTCGTGTACGGAACCTACTGTGAATACAGTTTCGAATACATCCCAAGGATTCTCTTCGAGTTGCTTGTGACCAAGGCTCAAGCGACGGTTTTCCTTGTCGATTTCCAGCACCTGTACGTCGATGTCAGCACCAATCTGAGTGAATTCAGACGGATGTTTTACCTTCTTCGTCCAAGACAGGTCGGAGATGTGAATCAAGCCGTCAACACCCTCTTCGATTTCAACGAATACACCGAAGTTAGTGAAATTGCGAACCTTTGCAGTGTGCTTGCTGCCGATAGGATACTTCTCTTCGATAGTTTCCCAAGGATCAGACTTCAGCTGCTTGATACCCAAAGACATCTTACGTTCGTCACGATCCAAAGTCAAGACAACAGCCTCAACCTCGTCACCTACCTTCATGAAGTCTTGTGCAGAGCGCAAGTGCTGTGACCAAGACATTTCAGATACGTGGATCAGACCTTCAACGCCCGGAGCG
>CAMWRY010000172.1 GCA_947176775.1 uncultured Bacteroides sp. | reverse complement strand
GTTATAATACACTCTATATAACCCATTCAGCCATAAATCTTTCTGTTCTGGTTTCAGCTCTCTAGCCTTTTCGTAATAAGGCTTTGCTTTTTCATAAAAAGTCTTCAGAGTAGCTTGGTCTTCTTTATACTTAGGATCATTAACATCTGCAGTTGCTTTTTCTGAGAAATCTTGTGCTTGCAAGCAATATATTAAGCCCAAATTGGAGTATGCTTCTGCATAAGTAGGATCTACTTCTACTGTCTTTTTGTAGAATTCGATAGCTTTATCGTAATTTTTCATATTGTGATAGAGGTAACCTTTCACATACAGATAGAATGTATTGTTAGGATCTTTGGCCAACATATCATCAGCAAATATCATAGCTTCGTCATATTTGTTATTATTGCTATAATAATCAATCAGATGACCAAAAAAGAATGAGTGTTCAGGATATTTTTGGATACCTTCTTTTAAGGAAGCAATCCATTTAACGGTATCACCCTCGGCTTTCAATGCAGTAGAAATAAATTCCATAGCATATTTGCCTACTTCTTTATCGTTCTGTGCATATGGAGCATACTTCAAGATGCTGGGATAATCTTCCATCTTGGCAGCTGCCAAACTTGCATAATATGCAATCTGAGGCAAAACGGTATCTGTTTGCAACAGGTTTTCTTTTTCAAACATCGGACTCTTAGCTACGTCAATGTATGCTGCAAAGAATTCCAATGCTTTTTTGTTGTCTTCTTTGTTGAAGAATTGGATACCGCCATTAATCAAGTTGCCGCGTTCTGCCAAGATTGCAGCAGCATTGGGCTTTCTATACTTATTTTTAATTTTTCCCTTTTCATTGGGTACCTGTGCTAATTCATCGCATTTGAAGTAGAATTTGCACATGTTCAATGCACTGTTGTATACCTGAAGAGTGTCGTAGGGCTTTCTCAGGTAGGCATTTTCCATCTCTTTCTCACTTCTTCTTTTTTGGATAAAACCGGCTACATCCCACGTTTCTGCATTGTCTTTCGTTTCGGGATTAGTCAAAGCCTGGTTTATCAGTCCCTGCGCTTTAGCAAAGTCTGGATTTACTCCATTAGCAATACTTTTGGCCTCTTTCACATTTTTTTCCTGGGCAAAAGTAAAGCCTGCGGCAAGTAATAAAACCATTGAAAATAAAACTCTTTTCATGATTGTAGAAAATTTTAAATTAATACTATGTCTATTCTTCATTTTCATTGTTTACCTCGTTTAGGGGATTTTCAAGGATGTTTTCTTCTCCCTCCTCTATTTGCTCTTCTTCGTTTTCTGAAGTGACTTTGCATACGGAGCCAATCTCGTCGTTACGTTTTTCGAGATTAATCAGGCGTACGCCTTGTGTGGCACGACCCATGATACGTACATCAGCAACTTTCAGGCGGATGGTGATACCGGATTTATTGATAATCATCAGGTCATTCTCATCAGTAACAGACTTGATGGCTACCAGTTTACCTGTCTTATCAGTGATATTGATTGTCTTTACGCCTTTACCGCCCCGATTGGTCTTACGATAATCTTCGATATCAGAACGTTTACCATATCCTTGTTCTGATACGACCATAATAGTCTCGGCTTCAGGATCCTTGATGCATATCATGCCTACTACTTCATCCTGTCCGTCTTCATCCAAGGTTATGCCGCGTACACCAGTAGCGGTACGGCCCATGACACGTACTGCGCTTTCGTGGAAACGGATGGCGCGGCCATTGCGGTTGGCAATGATAATTTCGTTGTCTCCGTTTGTCATGCGTACTTCGATTACACGGTCGTCTTCACGGATGGTGATTGCATTTACGCCATTTTGGCGAGGACGCGAATATTGTTCAAGCAAGGTTTTCTTGATGACACCGTTCTTGGTGCAGAACAAGACGTAGTGGCTGTTGATATATTCGTTGTCATTCAGGCTCTTCACGCGCAGATAAGCATTGACGGCATCATCAGAATCTATGTTCAGCAGGTTCTGGATGGCGCGGCCTTTGGAATTTTTAGTACCTTCGGGTATTTCGTACACTTTCAGCCAGTAGCACTTGCCTTTCTGTGTGAAGAACATCATGGTGTTGTGCATCGTTGCTGGATAAATATGCTCTACGAAGTCGGCATCGCGTGTCTCGGTGCCTTTGGAACCTACTCCACCGCGGTTTTGTGCACGGAATTCGCTCAACGGTGTACGTTTGATGTACCCCATGTGGGAGATGGTGATAATCATTTCGTCATCTGCATAGAAGTCTTCCGGATTGAATTCTTCCGATGAATAAACGATTTCCGAGCGGCGTTCATCGCCGTATTTCTCTTTTACTTCAATCAGTTCGTCCTTGATGACCTTGCGGCAAAGTTCGTCATTGACAAGAATTTCTTCCAGATAGGCTATCTGTTTTTGGATTTCCTTGTATTCGGCATGCAATTGGTCTTGCATCAGGCCCGTGAGTTGGCGTAAACGCATCTCAACAATGGCGCGTGACTGAATTTCACTCAGTTGGAAGCGTTCCATCAGTCCTGTTATTGCATCGTTCGGCGTCTTGGCAGCACGGATGATCCTGATTACTTCGTCAATGTTATCGGATGCGATAATCAATCCTTCCAGGATATGCGCACGCTCTTTCGCCTTGCGCAGGTCATATTGAGTACGGCGGATGACTACGTCATGCCGATGCTCGACAAAGTATTTGATTAGCTCCTTCAGATTCAGCAGACGGGGGCGGCCATGTACCAGCGCTACGTTGTTCACGCCGAAAGAGGTCTGCAACATGGTCATCTTGTAGAGCTTGTTCAGCACGACGCTGGCGTTGGCGTCCCGTTTCACGTCGATTACGATGCGCATACCTTCGCGGTCAGACTCATCGTTGGCATTGGCT
The DNA here is from genome assembly GCA_947176775.1 of uncultured Bacteroides sp. GTDB lineage: Bacteria > Bacteroidota > Bacteroidia > Bacteroidales > Bacteroidaceae > Bacteroides. Next base: position 1,180 of record CAMWRY010000172.1, on the reverse strand, counting down.
ATGCCTTCTATCTTCTTTTCGTTGGCTAAATCGGCAATGTTCTTAATCAGTTCGGCTTTGTTGACGCCATAAGGGATTTCCGTCACGACGATTTTGTCGTGTGTGGAGCCGGTCTCGATTTCGGCTTTGGCACGCATGACGACACGTCCGCGTCCAGTGAGATAGGCTTCGCGGACACCGCTCATACCATATATGTAGCCTCCGGTCGGGAAGTCGGGCGCTTTGACGTAGGCCATCAGTTCTTCTATGTCAATGTCGTTATTCTCGATATATGCGATACAAGCATCTATGACTTCAGACAAATTATGGGTGGGCATGTTGGTTGCCATACCTACTGCGATACCGGATGCTCCGTTTACTAGAAGGTTCGGAATGCGTGTCGGCATGACGGTAGGTTCTTGCAGGGAGTCGTCGAAGTTGTTTTGCATGTCGACAGTCTCCTTGTCAAGATCCGTCATCATGTCTTCGCCAATCTTCCTCAGGCGGCACTCCGTATAACGCATGGCAGCCGCGCTATCGCCATCCACAGAACCGTAGTTGCCTTGCCCGTCTACCAGCATGTAGCGCATAGCCCAAGGCTGAGCCATACGTACAAGGGCTCCATAAACGGACGAGTCGCCGTGAGGATGGTATTTACCTAATACTTCACCTACTACTCTGGCTGATTTCTTATAAGGTTTGTCGGAGGTATTTCCCAGTCCCATCATTCCGAAGAGGATTCTTCGGTGAACGGGCTTAAAACCATCTCTAACATCCGGAAGGGCACGTGAAACAATGACCGACATAGAGTAGTCAATGTACGATGACTTCATTTCCTCCTCGATGTTAATCTTTATAATTCTGTCTTGTTCAAGCATTTAAAAAGATTATTAATTATACATTCTCTGGTTTGTGAAAAACCACGCTAAAGTACTGCTTTTTTACGATATACAAAAGTTTTCCTTCATAAACTTTGTTTCCTGCGGCATAAATAATATAGGAGCTTTATTTTCCCTGTTTTAGCGAACCGAATTCAGTCAGGGACTGAATGCCTTTCACTCCCTGACTCATTGTCTCCCCCCTCTCGGATAGGTTTTGAAGGGGGATTTGCTGAGTTGAATGCTGTATACCGGTCATTTCAACAGCAGGGTTACTAAATATATAATGTGTAGAAAGAAAAAAATGGCACGAAATTTGTACC
>CAMWRY010000171.1 GCA_947176775.1 uncultured Bacteroides sp. | reverse complement strand
GTGGGGTACTATCCGCGGGATAGCTGGTTCATTCGCAGTACTGCCTGCAAGGAGCGCATGATGGAGTTGAACAAGACCATCAACTGGAAACCAGAAAGCACCGGTACAGGTCGTTTCGGCAAGTGGCTGGAGAACCTGAACGACTGGAACCTCAGCCGTTCGCGCTACTGGGGTACTCCGCTGCCCATCTGGCGCACGGAAGACAACAGCGAAGAGAAGTGCATCGAATCTGTAGAAGAACTCTACAACGAAATAGAGAAATCCGTGGCTGCCGGCCTGATGTCCTCCAATCCGTATAAGGAGAAGGGTTTCCAGCCGGGTGTGTACACCGAAGAGAATTACGCCAAGATAGACCTGCACCGCCCGTATGTGGACGATGTCATCCTCGTATCCAAAGACGGCAAGCCGATGAAGCGCGAGACCGACCTGATTGACGTATGGTTCGACTCCGGTGCCATGCCGTATGCACAGATACACTATCCGTTCGAGAACAAGGAACTGCTGGACAGCCGCCAGGTATATCCTGCCGACTTCATAGCCGAGGGTGTGGACCAGACACGCGGCTGGTTCTTCACGCTGCACGCCATCGCCACGATGGTGTTCGACAGCATCTCCTACAAGGCCGTCATCTCCAACGGTCTGGTGCTCGACAAGAACGGAAACAAGATGTCCAAGCGTCTGGGCAATGCCGTAGACCCCTTCTCTACTATCGAGAAATACGGTTCCGACCCCTTGCGCTGGTACATGATAACCAACTCTTCTCCGTGGGACAACCTCAAGTTCGATGTCGACGGGGTGGAAGAGGTACGCCGCAAGTTCTTCGGCACTCTCTATAACACCTATTCCTTCTTCGCCCTCTATGCTAATGTGGACGGATTCGGGTACCAGGAGGCCGACGTGCCTATGGCGGAACGTCCCGAGATAGACCGCTGGATTCTCTCCGTGCTGAATACGCTGGTGAAGGACGTGGATACTTGCTACAATGAATACGAACCCACGAAAGCAGGCCGCCTGATTTCGGAATTCGTGAACGATAATCTCTCCAACTGGTACGTTCGTCTAAACCGCAAACGTTTCTGGGGCGGCGGCATGACGCAGGACAAGCTCTCTGCCTTCCAGACTCTTTATACCTGCCTGGAGACCGTAGCCAAGTTGATGGCACCCATCGCTCCGTTCTATGCCGATATGCTGTACACCGACCTGATTGCGGTGACCGGACGCGACAGCGTGGTTTCCGTACACCTGGCCAAGTTCCCCGAATGCCAAGAGGAGACGATAGACAAGGAGCTGGAAGCCCGTATGCAGATGGCGCAAGACGTTACTTCCATGGTATTGGCGCTGCGTCGCAAGGTGAATATCAAAGTGCGCCAGCCGCTGCAGTGCATCATGATACCGGTGGTGGACAATGAGCAACGTGCCCACATCGAAGCCGTGAAGGCGCTTATCATGAATGAGGTGAACGTGAAGGAGATCAAGTTCGTGGACGGTGCCGCCGGCGTATTGGTGAAGAAGGTGAAGTGCGACTTCAAGAAACTGGGGCCGAAGTTCGGCAAACAGATGAAAGCCGTGGCAGCTGCCGTGGCAGGCATGTCGCAGGAAGCCATTGCTGAGTTGGAAAAGAACGGTTCCTATACCTTCAGCCTGGATGGTGCAGAAGCGGTGATTGAGACAGCCGATGTGGAAATCTTCAGCGAAGACATTCCGGGATGGCTGGTTGCCAACGAGGGCAAACTGACCGTGGCTCTGGAAGTTACCGTGACCGAAGAGTTGCGCCGTGAGGGTATTGCACGTGAACTGGTGAACCGTATTCAGAACATCCGCAAGTCAAACGGTTTTGAGATAACGGATAAAATAAAGATTACATTATCAAAAAATCCTCAAACAGATGATGCGGTAACAGAATATAATGACTATATTCGCAACCAAGTTTTAGGAACTTCACTGACGCTGGCAGATCGGGTGGAGAACGGTACGGAGTTGAACTTCGACGACTTCCTGCTGTATGTGAGCGTGGTGAAAGAATAATCAAATACAAACCTGATTAAGACGAGAAAGTTATGGCAGAAAAAACAAGATACTCTGATGCTGAACTGGAAGAATTTCGCGCTATCATCTTGGAAAAGTTGGAATTGGCGCAACGTGATTACGAACTGTTGAAGGCCAGCCTGACCGGTGCGGACGGTAACAACACGGATGACACATCCCCTACGTACAAAGTACTGGAGGAAGGTGCCAACACCCTGTCTAAGGAGGAGACCACCCGTCTGGCCCAGCGCCAGCTGAAGTTCATCCAGGGATTGCAGGCTGCGTTGGTGCGCATTGAGAACAAGACGTATGGCATTTGCCGCGAAACCGGTAAGCTGATTCCGGCAGAGCGCCTTCGTGCAGTGCCTCATGCTACTTTGAGCATTGAAGCTAAAAACAACGGCAAGAAATAAAAATGGGTAAATTCTTTACGAAAGGGCGGATTGCCTTACTCGTTATATTTTCGGTATTGATTATCGACCAGATTATCAAGATTTGGATCAAGACTCACATGTATTGGCATGAGAGTATCCGGGTTACGGACTGGTTTTATATCTTCTTTACCGAAAATAGCGGTATGGCTTTCGGCATGGAGATATTCGCCAAGTTATTCTTGACCTTGTTCCGCATCGTGGCGGTGACAGTGATAGGCTGGTTCCTGTACAAGTTTGTGAAGCAAGGCATGAAGACCGGATTCATCGTGTGTGTATCTTTGGTCTTGACGGGTGCTTTGGGCAACATCATCGACAGTGTGTTCTACGGAGTGCTTTTCGATGAAAGTACCCATTCGCAAATCGCCTCGTTCATGCCCGAAGGGGGAGGATATGCTCCTTGGTTCTATGGCAAGGTGGTGGACATGTTCTATTTCCCCATCATAGATACGAACTGGCCTGCGTGGATGCCGTTTGTGGGCGGAGAGCATTTTATTTTCTTCAGCCCGATATTCAACTTTGCGGATGCGGCCATCAGTTGCGGCATGATTGCCTTGTTGTTGTTTTATAGCAAAGAATTTAATGACGCCTATCATGCTGTCATAAAGAAATCATGAAAGGAATAAATCGGATTCAATGGTGTAGCGTAGTCCTTTTGGCATTCAGTCTGACGGCCTGTAAGGTGGAGAGGCCCGGTACCGTCTTTCCGGATGCCAAGATGGAAAACGTGCTCTACGATTATCACATAGCCAAGGCTATGGGGGATGAAGTTTCGTACAACGAGAGTTATAAACGGGCGCTGTACATTGAATCGGTTTTCAAGAAACATGGCATCACTCGGGCTGAATTCGATTCTTCCATGGTCTGGTTTGCCCGTAATCCGGAAGTACTTGCCAAAGTTTATGAGAAGGTAAATGTGCGGTTGAAGGCCGAAAGAGACGGTATCAACCGCCTGATTGCCCTGCGCGACAACAAACCGAAGGAATCACTTCCCGGAGACAGCGTTGATGTATGGATGTGGCAACATTCCTATCGGTTGTCGGGGGTACCTTTGGACAACAAGATGGTGTTTACGCTCTCTTCTGACTCCAATTTTTACGACCGCGATACGTTGCGCTGGAGTGTGCGTTTCCGCTTCCGCAACGGGGTGCCTGACAGCGTGCATGCTCCGTTGATGGCGATGCAGGTGCTTTATGAAAAGGGTGACACTGTTGTCAGTGCTATCCGCAAAGTGCAGGATACGGGTATGGAAACTCTCACTTTATTTGCCGATACGTTAGGTAAAATCAAGGAAGTGCGCGGTTTCATCTACTATCCGTGCCAGGAGGCAGCCTGGCCTTTGCTGGCAGACTGTATCTCGCTGATGCGCTATCATGCTACGGACAGTCTGGTCATTGCTTCGAAAGATACTCTTCAGCAGGCTGCTGTCTCCCTCCATAAGGACAGTATCCGGAAGCCTGAGAGAGTGAAACCTTTGGAAATCCGGGAGCCGGAAAATGCCGCTGCTCCCAAACTTGTACGTCCCCGTCCGAAAAAATGAACCGTTAAGCTGCTCAGTTTCTGTTTCTTCCCGGGCATGGCTATCTGAAACAATATGTGGTGGAGGGGGGCGAAGGGCGATGTATATCGCAGCTTTTC
>CAMWRY010000170.1 GCA_947176775.1 uncultured Bacteroides sp. | reverse complement strand
CTGCTCTACCGCAACTCTCCCCGTTACGGCAAACCTTTTGTCACGATAGACCTCGGCAGCATTCCCGAGCAACTGTTTGAAAGCGAACTGTTCGGCTACGAGAAAGGTGCCTTCACCGATGCGCGGAAAGCGAAGGCCGGACGTATGGAAGCGGCCACCGGAGGCACCCTCTTTCTGGACGAGATAGGCAACCTGTCCCTGCCCATGCAGGCCAAACTGCTGACTGCCATCGAAAAGCGCCGCATCAGCCGCCTGGGCAGCACGCAAACCTTACCCATCGACGTGCGGCTCATCTGCGCCACCAATGCAGACATCCGCCGGCTGGTGGATGAAGGGGAGTTCCGCCAGGACTTGCTCTATCGCATCAATACCATCGAACTGCGCATCCCTCCCCTGCGAGAGCGCGGAAACGACATTCTCTTGCTGGCGGAGCACTTCCTGCAACGCTATGCCCGGAAGTATCAGAAGGAGATGCGCGGACTGACCCGTGAGGCAAAGCAGAAACTGCTGAAATATGCCTGGCCAGGCAATGTGCGTGAGTTGCAACATACTATGGAACGGGCCGTGATACTGGGTGACGGCTCCTTGCTCCGACCGGAAAACTTCATGCTCCAGGCTTCGGCCTCCCGTCAGAAGAAGGAGGAAGCCGAGGTTCTCAACCTGGAACAACTGGAAAGGCAGGCGGTGGAACGGGCCATGAGGCTCAGTGAAGGAAATGTGACCCGGGCTGCCGAATACTTGGGCATCACCCGTTTCGCCCTGTATCGGAAACTTGAAAAGCTGGGCTTATGAGACGGTATTCATGGATTGTAACCCTGCACATCATCGGCATAGCGCTGCTTTCCATCGCCATTTATCTGCTGGCGGATGCCAAGCTGTGGTTCAGCGCAGGAATGGCATTCTTGATATTGCTGACGATAGCCGTTCATCTGTACCGCCTACAGATGATGCAGGTGCGCATGATGCGCCACTTGGCAGAGAGTTTGCGCTACGATGACATGATGCTGTCGTTCCGTTCGCCCTACAAGAACCGCTCTATGGAGGAGATGGTGGACGAATTGTCCGAAGCGATGCGGAACTTCCGTACCCATGTGCTGGAGCGCAACGAGATGGAAGCGTGGCAGAAGTTGATACGCGTGCTGACACATGAAATCATGAACTCCATCACTCCCATCATCTCCCTCTCCGAAACCTTGAGTGAACGGGAAGTATCGGAAAAGAACTATTCCGTGATGCGTCAGGGCATGCAGGCCATCCACCGGCGCAGCAAGGGACTGCTGGAATTCGTGGAGAACTACCGAAAACTGACAAGGCTCCCTACCCCTGTCCGTCGTCCGGTGCCCGTCCGCGAGCTATTGCAGGACATGCAGAAGCTCTTTCCCGAAGACTACATCCACATTGAACTTCCCGAAACCGACCGTACGCTCCAGATAGACCGGGCGCAGATAGAGCAGGTGCTAATCAACCTGGTGAAGAACGCCAAAGAGGCATGCAGCCGGAAAGAGGCTCCCCGGATAGAGATAAAAATGCTGCCTGCCCTCTCGTGGCAATGCCTTATCACCGTCAGTGACAATGGCGACGGCATCTTGCCGGAGGTGCAGGACAAGATATTCGTACCGTTCTTCACCACCAAGCCTTCCGGTTCGGGCATCGGGCTTAGCCTGTGCAAACAGGTGATGAACCGCCATGGAGGAAACATCACGGTGCAGTCTGCCGTAGGAACCGGAAGCTGCTTCACGTTGCAGTTCGGATAACCCTCTCCGAAAAGTTCGCGGCACCCGGATATTTTTCAATGTGTTTTTTTGGGGAAATTGAGCGCCTGTTTACCAATTATTTATATATTTATTCGGCAGAAAGTGTATAAAATATTTGGTTTGTATCGGGAATATCCCTATCTTTGCATCGCTTTTTAAGAAATAAGGCATTCGGGGTGTAGCGCAGTCCGGTTAGCGCACCTGCTTTGGGAGCAGGGGGTCGTGGGTTCGAATCCCGCTACCCCGACGAGTGAAAATGAAGGAGTTACGATAAAAAGTAGCTCCTTTTTTTTATAAAGTCCTTCACCACTCTCAATATTGCAAATATTTGTAGCGTTTTTCAGCTTTATCAAAATATCGACAAAGTAATTATTTTCGGTTCTCGGGCAAAAGGAACTTACTCGGAGGGATCCGACATAGATCTGGCTGTCATGGGAGAAAACATATCTTTTGACCAGCTGATGGATATAAATATCCGAATAGAAGATTTGGAGTTACTATATAAAGTAGATGTAGTGGATTACCACAAAAACGCAGAAACCCTCATCGGTGAACATATTCATCGCGTAGGAAAACTTTTTTACCAAAAAGACAAATAGAGCAAAGCCTTACATTTTCAAATAAAACTCCTTAGTAAGCGCTACATACTCGGCACTGTATTCATTGTTCTCCGTTTCGATATACAGCCTCTCTTCACGACACATTTTCATCTCAAAACCAAAAGTCATCAACACACGGCGGCACGGTTTTCCTGGTTTGGTGAACACTTGCATGCGGTGCGACAGGAAAAGCTTGTGCTGCCATGCTGTATCGATGACCGTTTTTTCTGCTTCTGCCGGAATAATGATACTTACGACACCCGACTCTCTGAGTAAAGAGGCAGAATGACGAAACAGCAGGTCGTAATTCAGATGGCCCGTATGCCGTGCCATACATCTTTGTTCATCAGGACACTTCAGTGCATCCATGAAATAAGGAGGATTGGAAACAATGAGATCGAATCCTTTCTCAGAATGATAGCCTCGGAAATCCTGACATAAGACCTCTATCCTGTCGAACCATGGGGAACGGGATACATTCTCAAAAGCCTGCTCGGCAGCAGCAGCGTCTATCTCTATTGCGGTAATTTGAGCCTTGTCGCTTCTTTGCGCCAACTGCAAGGCTATCAAACCAGTGCCTGTACCTACATCCAATATGGACGCAGCACCCTCTATCGGTGCCCATGCTCCAAGCAACACACCATCTGTACCCACCTTCATGGCGCACTTGTCATGATATACGGTAAATTGTTTGAACGTAAAAGATGAATTTGACATATTTATCTTCTTTAATTGAGCCCAAAAATAATCAAACCTTGCATATTTGTCGCAAAAATGGCACTGTTTTTGTCTTTTTAAAGGGTGAAGAACCTCTATTTATAAAGAAATAGCTGAACTTTGCAGGCGCTTTATTGGCCTGTCAATATGACATAAACTAAAAAAATGGAAATGAAGAAAAGAAATTACCTGAGTGAAGTTGAAGATAGAAGCGGAAATGCTTTTTCTGTAATAGCTGATTTTGAGGGGAATGAGGAACAATTAATGGACATTGAGGTAGAAGAGGTTTTACCGATATTGCCTCTTCGGAATATGGTGTTGTTCCCGGGGGTGTTTATGCCGGTATCTGTAGGAAGAAAATCGTCCCTCAGATTAATACGTGAAGCAGAAAAGAAAAACTCTTATATAGCTGTCGTTTGCCAGAAAATAGCGGAAACAGAAGCACCTTTGTTCGAGGATTTGCATACTATCGGTACTGTTGCCAAAATTGTGCGCGTACTGGAAATGCCAGACCAGACGACTACCGTCATTCTGCAAGGCTCCAAACGCATGGAACTGAAGGAGATTATTGATACGGTGCCCTATCTGAAAGGACGAATCACGACTCTGAACGAGGAGCTTCCGGACAAAAACGACAAGGAATTCCATGCGCTGGTCGAGGCATGCAAGGACCTGACAGTACGTTATATCAAGTCTTCCGACATGTTTCCGCATGAATCGGCATTTGCCATCAAGAACATTACCAATCCCATGTTCCTGGTCGACTTCATTTGTACGAATCTGCCACTCAAAAAGGATGAAAAGATAGAACTGCTCCGCATCGACTCTTTACGGGCACGCACCTACCGCTTACTTGAGATTCTGAATCGAGAAGTTCAGCTAGCGGAAATAAAGGAATCCATTCAGATGCGTGCTCGCGAGGATATAGACCAGCAACAGCGTGAATATTTTCTGCAACAACAAATCAAGACTATCCAAGACGAATTGGGTGGCGGTGGCCAGGAGCAAGAAATAGAAGAAATGCGTCAGAAGGCAAAGACCGTCAAATGG
>CAMWRY010000169.1 GCA_947176775.1 uncultured Bacteroides sp. | reverse complement strand
GTCGGCACGTCACCATCCGCGGTTGCGGGTCCGCTGTAAACTGGGTGAAGGTGAGCCGCGAGAGGCAGTTCCAAGTGATCAGCCGCTCATTCCATGAAAAAATGTAATATGATAAACGTACACTCCTACGAAAGTATGGGAACATTCGACGGGCCGGGTCTCCGGCTCGTCGTTTTCCTACAAGGCTGTCCCTTCCGTTGCTTGTACTGTGCCAATCCGGACACCATCGATGTGAAGGAAAGCACTTCCACCTTTCCGGAAGAGATTCTGCAAATGGCTGTCAGCCAAAAAGCCTTCTTTGGGAAAAAAGGCGGTATCACGTTCTCCGGCGGAGAGCCTACGTTGCAGGCTGAAGCACTGATTCCCCTCTTCGAAGCATTGAAGGAGAACGGCATCCATATCTGCCTGGACAGCAATGGAGGCATCTGGAACGAGAATGTGGAAAGACTTCTCGGCCTGACCGACCTCGTACTGCTGGACGTCAAACAATTCAATCCCGAACGCCACCGTGCGCTGACTGGCAGAAGCAACGAACAAACACTCCGTACCGCTGCCTGGCTCGAAGAACACAAGCATCCTTTCTGGCTACGCTATGTGTTGGTTCCCGGCTACAGCGATGCGGAAGAGGACATCCGCCAGCTAGGCGAGGCTTTCGGCAGATACCAACAGATAAAACGGGTAGAGATACTGCCCTATCATCGGCTGGGTGTCCACAAATATGAAGCTATGGGATGGGACTACAAGCTGAAAGAGGTAAAAGAAAATACTCCAGAGCAACTGGAACGAGCTGAACGATTATTCAAGGAATATTTCACGAATGTGATAATCAACTGAGAACAAAGCATTAAAATGCAAGGTGCCGATACCTGGAAGAACGTACAACTCTCTTTCGGGTATCGGCATCTTGCTTTTTAATAAAGCAGACGTATGCCAGCCTGCAACGTAAAATTACATGGGTCCTCCTTACGCTTAGTTTGTACTGACGAACCGTCATCAAAGAAATAGGACACTCCAGGCTCCACATACAAGCCTACCTTATTGCTTATATTATACTGGGCACCGACAGCCCCCATGACGGAAAGTTGTATCGGCTTCACAGTTTCATTCTCATTACCAATCTTACCATATATACATTTCTCTACAGTACCGCCTGCCGAAACATATATTGTAAAGCTCCTTGTATCTACAAAATCCCAGTTAGCCCTCACCGGAATACCGACATAATGCAGTTTCTGAGCCACTTTCTCCGAACTCCCCTTGAACTTTACGTCAGAGGCCAGATAAGTATAGGTCAGTCCACTCTCTATGGAAAAGCCTTTTGAGAGATTTTTCCGTACCGAGACACCGAAGCTAAGCGGTTGTTTATGGTTGATATCCGCAATCTCCCTCTCACGCGTTCTGAGATAGGGCATACCGTCTTTAAAAACCAATTCCTGCCCGTCGGGAATAGCAACAACACCACTGGCAGTAAATGACAAATCGACATTGCTACCATAAATAGGGCTTCCGGGTGCGAAATCCGCTATCAGATACTCGTCTTCATGAGGCAATGAAAGACCTCCCGTATTGCCTACGGACAAGCCAACCGCCCATCCTTTGAAACCTCTTGTCGCCTTTTTCTTTTTCGGAAGATTTAGTTTATCCCACCTTGACGGACGATAGCGTTCCTTTCTTGACGACAAATCCTCTGCCTGTACAACAGCTTCAGAGTCTGCTTCTGCAACAGCCTCATCTTCTGTTTGCTGTCCGACAGCCTCTTCTACAGTCTCCATTAACACTATATCCTGCGTTTCTTTATCTCCTGCCGGAATGCCGACCTGTTGGGCTATCAGCGGACGAAGAGTTTTTTTATCGGTTTTCGAGGAATATTTGTGTGACCGGAATACCGGTTCTACAGAATGGGCTTGGACAGCCGGTAACGCCTGATCTGGCAAAGCATCCGGAACCGCAGCCAGCGTAGGTACCTGCGTGTGACGCATCTCATTTCCTACCGGACTTTGCAGCAACCACAGGCTGACAGACGATACAGCCACCAGCAATACGGCTGCAGCGGCCACTGCCCAACGACGGAAAGGTACTACCCTATGCCGTCCGGTTCTTGGAGTTTCGGAAGCGGACAGTTCCTTCTCCAGCCGTTCCCATCCGGCAACCGGCAATGGTTCGGAATAGTCTTCCAGCTTATCTTTCATCTTTTTCAACCACAATTCATCTTCCATACATTCCTTCTTTTAATTATTTTTTTTCATCCACTCGCATACTTTTGCAGCCAAAGCCGCTTTGGCGCGTGTCAGCTGCGAAGCAGAGGACTTTTCGTTAATCCCCAACAGCTGAGCAATTTCTTTGTGGGACTTCTCCTCAAAAACATATAAGTTGAATACAGTGCGATAGCCTGTAGGCAATTCACGGATGAACTGCATCAGCACCTTTTGGGGAATAACGTCTATTGACGCATCTTCCGGCTCTTCATAAACTTCGGGTACACTCTCCAAAGCCAATGAATGATTCAATATATCGTTTTTCCGCAAGTATAACAATACCGTATTCACCATTACGCGTTCCATCCATGCTCGCAAAGAGCCTTCTCCTCGCCAAGTGAACTTATCAAAAGAACTGAAAAGCTTCAGGAAGCCGTCATGCATCAAGTCTTGGGCAGTTTCCTGGTCACCTGCATAACGGAGGCATACACCGAACATCCGTCCTGCATAGCACTCATACAGTTCTTTGCGAGCAAGGTTGTCCCCTCGCCTACAGCGTTCTGCCAATTCCTGTTCTTCCATTCTTCTTTTCGACACGTGTTTACCTTGAAAATGCAACGGACGCAAAAATACTGCATCAATTGGAGAAGAAAATCATACTTTTATTTCTTTAACAGTACACTGCGCAGTATTCAGTCATAACCTGCATTTTTAGAATACAAAGCAAGTTTTAAATAAAAACGATCCAAAACCATTATTTATGAAAAAACTGAAAATAACTTTGGCAGCATCCGTATTTCTATTTCTGGCTGCCGTTACGTGTCAATCGTGCCTGGATGACTGGAATAACAAAGATGCACCCTTATTTGCCGTAGGTACGGTGAAAGTCATTGAAGGGAAAGATTACTATTTCTCACTGGACGAAGGAAGCAAACTATATCCTAGCGACACAACCAATATCCACAACTATGCCATCGTTGATGGCCAGCGAGCTTTTGTTTATTTTCGCGAACTGAATGAAAAACTTACTGGCTATGAATACAATGCCCAAATAGAACATATCGAAAACATCCTGACCAAAGACATATATTCCATGCCTGCCGAAAAAGCGGACAGCATCGGTGACGACAACATCAATGCCACGGACTTATGGATTACAGGAGAATATCTAAATATCAAGTATCAATTCTACCACAGCAACAACAAGGACAAAAAGCATATGCTGAACCTAATCGTCAACGAAGCATCCACTGGCGAACATGACAAACCGGACTATGTCAATCTCGAATTCCGTCACAACGCCTACAATGACGACCAGCTTACTTTGGGTACCGGATTGGTCTCCTTCAAACTGGATCAGATAGCAGAACAGCTGAAGATGAAAAAAGGAGTGAACATCCGCATCAAAAGTCTGTATGACGGAGAACGCTTCATAAGCATAGAAACTACTAACGAAGAAAACTGAATAAGAATCGGGGAAGGGATGTAGAAAAGAGGGAGCATAACTCCTAGCAGGGGTGATTCTTTCAATTTGGGCATTATGACCCTCTTCTGACGCTTGTATTTTGTGAAGCCGAACGTGGAACGAAAGTCCTCGAAGACAGTTTTGATGACTCACTGAAAAACATGGCTGCCATCACCGACCGACACAGTGCATACTTCGCCATCGACTTCCTCGACAACTAGAAATGTCATGTCAATGTATTTGCTGAATAGTTACGTGTCCCACATAATTTCTTAAATAACATAAAAACACCCGATTTTACATCCTTGGATGTAAAATCGGGTGTTTATTTTGCAATCCACTGACCTTCAGCATTCATTGCGGAGAGACAGGCTCTCGAACCTACGCTTTCAGAAAATATCATAAGATCTCAAATCACTGATAATCATACATTATCTGCGATACAGAGTAAATCTAAATCAGGATATTCAGTAAATATTATAAAATTAGCCAACTAATTCATACATAAAGTATTG
>CAMWRY010000168.1 GCA_947176775.1 uncultured Bacteroides sp. | reverse complement strand
GATGTCCTGCAACTGATTCAGGTCGCTGAACCCGCTGACTTGTGCAAAGCCTGTCAGGAACACAAAGCGCAAATAACGGTCGGCAATTTACGTGTGATTTCCATATCTCTCCCTCTTTTATCTTTTCGGGCTTCCGCCACCTTCCATTCCTTTTATTCCTTGTCTCCCTACAGAAAATCACCCCTACCTTCACCACCGGAAGACCGCATAGAGCAAAGGTGCGATGTCCCTCAAATCCAGTTCCCCACCTACCAAGGCGTTGAGAAGGCTGAACGGATTGCACACATCGGGAGAGAGCCAGGCAAATGATAACCGTTATGATGTTTTCAGTCAGAACAAGGCTTCTTCATAAGTTATATGTTGCTTTTCGGCAAATGGCTTAACAACCTTATACTATTCAGAGTTCTCCTGTATATATAAGTTTTATCAACTTATGACTATTCTTTTCAGGAAGTCTTATTTGAGTTTCTTTCAGAAAAGTACATTCTCTCGGGGCTTTGGATTTCAACCATCTGATTGAAATCCAATCATTTACAGACGTCTTATGTCGAATACAGTAGTCTGTTTTCCTTCCTTACCGGACAATATTCTACAATCAACATTAAAGAAATCTTTGGCAAACATAGGTTTGTCGCGACAAATGTAAGCCTTTTTTAGGAAACTTACAATAAATCCACTAAATATATTTCTGATGTTCAACTTCTCCTTCCCCCCTCAAGCTTTTTTCCAAAATCTCGTATATCTCATTTCCCGAACACTTCTTCTCCGTAGTATCTCCGTATCTGCTCCGTACCAACTCCGTATCATCTCCGGATCATCTCCGTATCATCTCCGAATCATCTCCGGATATAGGGATCCGGAGATAACACGTTTTTGATACGGTTCGGACACGGTTCTGATACGGCATTAGATAAAAATTCAAGCTTTCTTCTCATCCAACACCTCAATAAGATCAGGGTGCACGGTAGCCATGGCTACGGCCACAACGCCTTGTATTTCGACCACCACACGGCGGTCACGAGCCCCTTTCACCTTCAAGTAAATACCTTCCTGTCCCTCGAACTCTCCCCCCGTGATGCGTACCCGGGCTCCTTTCTTCAGGTTCAGTTCGCCAGGCTGGAAATACAAGAGATGGTCGTTATAGGTGCCGGTCACAGCGATGAACCGCTGCATCTGATTGTCGGGAACAATGATTTTCTGCCTGCTTCGCGTATCAATGATGTATTGCAGCCACGTTGCCTGTGCCTTCACACGCTTCAGTTCCGAAGGACGTGCATAGACAAACACCAAGCTATGAATGGCAGGAACCAATTCGCGCACTTTTCTCCCCTGCTTCACGCTCTCCTTGTACTGCATAGGGATAAAGCACCCCATCCCTTCCCGTTCCATCAGCTTCACGGCTTCCAGTTCCCTGCGGTAAGTGGCACGCATGGCATACCATATTTCATTTTCTTTTTCAGCTTCCATTGGTGAGTATTTTGGGGCAAAGATAGTCTTTTTACCTAATTTTTGAGACAATGGAGTATGAAAAGTATAAACGCTATATATGCAAATAAAAAAAGCGATAAGTCAAAACTTCACCACGGATTACGCAAATTAGCACAGATTCTTTTTAGACACTTCATAATCCATCTCAATATTCTGTGATAATCCGAATAATCCGTGGTGACAATCAATAATACCCCTGATTTCTTATTTATACTCTGCCCACGACTTTATCGCCAAGTCATCCGGCGTCATCGTGCAGAAGGCATTGATGAAGGCACTGGCCAGACGGGCATTCGTTATCAGCGGAATGTTGAGGTCGATGGCGGCACGGCGTAGCTTGTAGCCGTTGTCCAGCTCGCCGGCAGTGAGGTTCTTCGGGATGTTGACCACCATGTCTATCTCCTTGCGATGAAGCATGTCGAGCGCTTGCGGCTGTTGGCCCGACTCGCTGGGCCAGTAGACGCGCGTGTTCTCCACACCATTCTCCGTGAGGAACTTGCTGGAGCCGCCCGTGGCAAAGATCCGGTAGCCCTGCTTCTGAAGCATGCGTGCGGCAGAGAGCATGTCCACCTTCTGCTTCGGCGTGCCGGTGGAGAGCAGGATGTTCTTCTCGGGAATGCGGTAGCCCACGGAGAGCATCGCCTTGAGAATGGCGCAGGAAGTGTCGCTGCCTATGCAGCCCACTTCGCCCGTGCTGGCCATGTCCACACCCAGTACCGGGTCGGCCTTCTGCAGGCGGTTGAAGGAGAACTGGCTCGCCTTGATGCCCACATAGTCCAGGTCGAACAGGTTCTTGTCGGGCTTCTGCACGGGGATGCCCAGCATCACCTTCGTGGCCAGCTCGATGAGGTTTATCTTCAGCACCTTGCTGACGAAGGGGAACGAACGGCTGGCACGGAGGTTGCACTCGATGACCTTGATGTCGTTCTCACGCGCCAGGTACTGGATGTTGAAGGGGCCGGAGATGTTCAGCTCGCGCGCAATCTCGCGGCTGATGCGCTTGATGCGGCGCACGGTCTCCACGTAGAGCTTTTGCGGTGGGAACTGGATAGTGGCATCGCCCGAGTGCACGCCGGCAAACTCGATATGTTCCGAGATGGCGTAGGCGATAATCTCGCCGTTCTGCGCCACGGCATCCATCTCCACCTCCTTGGCATGCTCGATGAACTGGCTCACCACCACCGGATGCTTCTGGCTGACATTGGCTGCCAGCTTCAGGAAGCGCTCCAGCTCGTCGCGGTTGGAGCAGACGTTCATTGCCGCACCGGACAGCACGTAGCTGGGACGCACCAGCACGGGGAAGCCCACTTTGTCCACAAAGGCGTTGATGTCCTCCAGTGAGGTCAAGGCACGCCATTCGGGCTGGTCCACACCGATGCGGTCCAGCATGGCGGAAAACTTGTCGCGGTCTTCGGCATTGTCGATGCTCTTGGCACTGGTGCCGAGGATGGGCACCTGCTGCGCGTCGAGGCGCATGGCGAGGTTGTTCGGAATCTGGCCGCCGGTAGAGACGATGACGCCGTGAGGGTTCTCCAGTTCGAGGATATCCATCACGCGCTCGAAGGTGAGCTCGTCGAAGTAGAGGCGGTCGCACATGTCATAATCCGTAGAGACGGTTTCGGGATTGTAGTTGATCATCACACTGCGGTACCCCTCCTTGCGGATGGTGTTCAGCGCCTGCACGCCGCACCAGTCGAACTCTACAGAGGAGCCGATGCGGTAGGCGCCGGAACCCAGCACGACGATGGACTTCCTGTCGCCCAGGTAGTGTACATCGTAGCCGGTGCCGCTATACGTCAGATACAGGTAATTGGTCTGTGCCGGATATTCGGCGGCAAGGGTGTCTATCTGCTTCACCACGGGCAGCACTCCCAGGCTCTTGCGGTGACGGCGCACACACAGACTGCCCTCTTCCATATCTCCCTCGAAGCCCATGGCACGGGCAATCTGGAAATCGGAGAAACCCTGCACCTTCGCCTTGCGCAGCAAAGCGGCAGACAAATTGGTAATCTGCCTGTGGCTCTTGCCCCATTGCTCCAGCTCCTTGCTGGTGCGCATGATGTTCATCAGCTTCTCCAGGAACCAGCGGTCAATCTTGGTCAGCTCGTGCACCTGGTCCACGGTATATCCGGCACGGAAGGCTTTGGAGATGACGAAGATGCGCTTGTCCGTAGGTTCGCGCAGCGCCTTGTCTATGTCGGGAATCACCAGTTCCTTGTTCTCCACGAAGCCGTGCATGCCCTGGCCTATCATGCGCAGACCCTTCTGGATGGCCTCTTCAAAGGTGCGGCCGATGGCCATCACCTCGCCCACCGACTTCATGCTGGAGCCCAACTCCTTGTCCACGCCATGGAATTTGCCCAAATCCCAGCGCGGTATCTTGCAGACCACATAGTCCAGTGCCGGCTCGAAGAAGGCGCTGGTGGTCTTGGTAACGGAGTTCTTCAGGTCGAACAGCCCGTAGCCCAGACCGAGCTTGGCGGCTACGAAGGCCAGCGGATAACCCGTAGCCTTGGAGGCCAGTGCGGAGGAACGGCTCAACCGAGCGTTTACCTCGATGACGCGGTAGTCCTCGCTCGCCGGATCGTAGGCATACTGCACGTTGCACTCGCCCACGATGCCGATGTGGCGGATGATGCGGATGGCCAGTTCGCGCAGTTTGTGGTAATCCTTGTTGCTCAATGTCTGCGACGGGGCTATGACGATGGACTCGCCCGTATGGATGCCCAGGGGGTCGAAGTTCTCCATGTTGCAGACCGTGATGCAGTTGTCGAAGCGGTCGCGCACCACCTCGTACTCAACCTCTTTCCAGCCCTTGA
>CAMWRY010000167.1 GCA_947176775.1 uncultured Bacteroides sp. | reverse complement strand
GTGAGTACATTGGCATCGTTGTGCTGGCGTGCCAAGTGGGCTATTTCGGGTGTCCAGCATAGGGCAGCACGGATGCCTTGGTGCTTGTTCAGTGTCATGCTGATGCCTTCACCGCTTCCACAGATGGCGATGCCCGGATAACATTCTCCGGTTTCCACAGCTTGGGCGAGTGCATGGGCAAAGTCGGGATAGTCGCAACTCTCCGTGGAGTAGGTGCCGAAGTCTTTGTATTCCCAGCCTTTCGCCTCTAACCAGCCACGAACATACTCTTTCAATTCAAAGCCGGCATGGTCGGAACAAATTCCTATTGTTTTCATGTTGTTAATGTGTTAATGTGCTACTATGCAAATGTGCTAATGTGAGTAATCAATTGTCACATTACTCACATTATAATCATTATAACATCGCTTTAACCTGCTGATATACGTTTTCGGCAGTGAAGCCCAACTTTTCGTCCAGTACCTTGTATGGTGCGGAGAAGCCGAATGATTCCAGTCCCCAAACCTTACCGTTGGCACCTACAAGCCCTTGCAGGTTGACAGGCAGGCCGGCAGTCAGACCGAATACCTTGGCACCACACGGAATGACGCTTTCCTGGTATTCCGGTGTCTGGCTACGGAACAGGCCTTCGGACGGAACAGACACGATGCGCACCTTGATGCCATCCTTGCGGAGCAGTTCCGTGCCGGCAACCAGTGTGGAAACTTCCGAACCGGAGGCCACCAGCGTCACGTCCGGATTCTCGTCGGAGCCGGCTACGATGTAGGCACCCTTGGCAGCCTGTGCATAGTCGGTGTCTTCGGGCAGGTTGGCGATGTTCTGACGGGAGAGAATCAGTCCGGTAGGAGTCGTGGTGTTCTCCATAGCCAGTTTCCAAGCCACGGTGGTCTCTTCCACATCTGCCGGGCGGAGTACCAGCATGGAGTTTTCTCCCTTGTGGTTCTTCAGTTTCTCCATCAGGCGGATTTGTGCTTCTTGTTCTACAGGCTCGTGGGTCGGGCCGTCTTCGCCTACGCGGATGGCGGCGTGTGTCCAGATGAACTTCATGGGAACTTCCATGAGGGCAGCCATGCGGATGGCAGGCTTCATGTAGTCGGAGAAGACGAAGAAGGTGCCGCATGCAGGGATGATGCCGCCGTGCAGAGCCATACCGATGCAGCAGCATGCCATGGTCAGTTCGGCAACACCGGCTTGGAGGAAGGCGCCGCTGAAATCACCCTTCCGGAAGGCGTGTGTCTTCTTCAGGAAGCCGTCCGTCTTGTCGGAGTTGGAGAGGTCGGCAGAGGCTACAATCATGTTTTCCACCTGTGTGGCGAGGACACCGAGCACTGTTGCCGATGCGGCACGTGTGGCGGCACCTGCCTTCTGCTCGATGGCAGCCCAGTTCACTTCGGGAGCTTTGCCGGAGAAGAACTGTTCCAGTTTGGCGGCCTTTTCAGGGTTGGCTTTGGCCCATGCGGCTTTGGCTGCATGTTTCTCGGCTACAACCTCTTTCAGTTCAGCGGTGCGCTTGGCATATAGCTCGGCCACTTCGGGGAAGATAACGAACGGGTTTTCGGGATCACCGTTCAGGTTCTTGATGGTGTTCACGTAGGCATCGCCGCCCAGCGGAGCACCGTGGGTAGCGCAGTTGACCTCGTAGCTGCTGCCGTCAGCCTTGCGTGCACCCTTGCCCATGACGGTATGGCCGATGATAAGCGTTGGACGCTCGTTTTCAGCCTTGGCTTCGTTCAGCGCGTCGCGGATGGCATCGGGGTCGTTGCCGTCTATCTCGATGACCTTCCATCCCCAAGCTTCGTATTTCTTGGCAGTATCTTCGGTAGTCACTTCCTTTGTCTCTGTAGAGAGCTGGATGTCGTTGGCATCGTAGAACATGATGAGGTTGTCCAGTCCGAGGGTACCGGCGATGCGGCCTGCACCTTGGGAAATCTCTTCCTGTACACCGCCGTCGGAGATATAGGCGTAGATGGTTTGCGGCATGACTTCCTCAAAACGGGCCTTCAGGAATTTGGCTGCGATGGCTGCGCCTACGGCAAACGTATGTCCCTGACCCAGCGGACCGGAGGTGTTTTCGATACCGCGCATGACATCGCGCTCGGGGTGTCCCGGAGTAGGGCTTCCCCATTGGCGGAACTCTTTCAATTCGTCCAGCGTGAACTTGCCGGTCAGCGCCAGTGTGGCGTAGAGCATAGGCGACATGTGTCCCGGGTCGAGGAAGAAACGGTCGCGGCCTTCCCATGCCGGGTTTTCGGGGTCATATACCAGAAACTCGGAGAAGAGTACGTTTATGAAGTCAGCACCGCCCATGGCACCGCCAGGGTGCCCGGAGTTAGCTTTCTCTACCATAGATGCGGCGAGGATGCGGATGTTGTCCGCCGCACGGTTCATAAGTCTTTTGTCGTTCATATCAGTAGTTATTAATTTGAAATTGTCTATGGGTTGTTTTTATTCTTTTTGCAAAGATAGCTCTTTATGCGTAATGCAGCATAGTCTGAGTGTCTTTTTTATTGTATTTCAATCCTACGCTGGATTTGGCAGGCACTTGGATGTAGTATGTTTCTGGTGTATCAGTTACACTTTTATATGTAAAGAGAAAGGCGCTTCCCACTATGGAGAAACGCCTTTCTGTTTTATATCCCAAATGGATTATTCCAGTCTGCGAGCACCGTCGCCGATGACTACATCATAAATCTTCGGGCTTCTGCCGAATTTGTTCTTGAATTCTTCTTTAGCTTTTTCGATGAAGGTGCCATACAACTCTTCTTTCACCAAGTTGATGGTGCAGCCGCCGAAGCCGCCGCCCATAACGCGTGAACCGGTAACACCGCAATCGAAAGCAAGGTCGTTCAAGAAGTCCAGTTCCTCACAGCTTACTTCATACAGTTTGCTCATGCCGTGATGGGTCTCATACATCTTCTGGCCTACGGTTTCATAGTCACCTCTTTCCAGCGCATCGCAAACGTCCAGTACTCGCTGGATTTCCTCGATGACGTATTCTGCGCGCATGAAGTCCTCTTCGCTGATTTCTTCTTTGGATTCCTTCAGCATCTCCATAGTCACGTCACGCAGATATTCTACATGCGGATGTTTCTTCTGTACGGCAGACACAGCAGCTTCGCAACTTTGGCGGCGTTTGTTGTAAGCGGAAGAGGCCAGTTCGTGCTTCACTACCGAGTCAACAAGCACCAGGCGATACCCTTTGGGATCGAACGGGAAATACTGATATTCCAATGAACGGCAGTCCAGACGGATAAGGCTTCCTTGCTTTCCGAATACGGAAGCAAACTGGTCCATGATACCGCAGTTTACACCGCAATAATTGTGCTCTGTAGCCTGTCCCACTTTGGCCAATTCAAATTTATCAATCTTATTTTCGCCGAACAAGTCGTTCAAAGCATAAGCATAAGTGCTTTCCAAAGCGGCGGAAGAAGACATACCGGCACCCAGAGGCACGTCGCCTGCAAAAGCGGTATTGAAGCCTTTCACTTCTACGCCGCGCTTTATCATCTCCCGGCATACTCCGAAGATATACCGTGCCCAGCTTGCGCGAGGGGCGTCTTCTTCGTTCAAGCCAAACTCTACATAGTCCTTCAGGTCGATGGAGTATGCTTTTACTATATTGGTGCCGTTAGGTTTGATTTCGGCAATCATTCCTTTGTCAATTGCTCCGGGAAATACAAAACCGCCGTTGTAGTCAGTGTGTTCGCCAATGAGGTTGATGCGCCCCGGGGAAGCGTAAACCGCTCCTGTAGTTCCGTCAAAGTGCTTGATGAAACGACTTCTTACGTATTCTATATCCATGATATTAAAATTTTATGAGGTGAATAACTAAAAACATTTGATTATTTATCCGTTTTTTCAATTTTAGAGCCGACCAATGCGTAGAACAAGAGGTAAGCGGCGCAGAAGAGGACTACCCAATAGCTGGTCATATAGTCGGTAATATCGGCTACCCAACCTTGGATGGCTACCATGACAGCACAACCGAATACCATTGTCATAAACATACCGCTGGCAATCGCAGTATATTTGCCCAAGCCTTCAACGGCCATGTTGAAGATACCGCCCCACATCACACTGGTGCAGAGACCTACCAGCAGGAATGCGAAGATTCCCACAGGAACTTGTGCCCAGATAAGTTCCAGGTTAGCCCAGTCTATACCGGGAACGCTGACTGTAACGTCTGCCGGTGCAAACATTCCGAAAGCCACAAGCAGGATACTGGCGGAAGAAACAACTGTAATCATGGCGCGGCTTGAAATCTTTCCACCGATGGCACCGCCCACGAAACGGCCAATCAACATCATTAGCC
>CAMWRY010000166.1 GCA_947176775.1 uncultured Bacteroides sp. | reverse complement strand
GTCTAACGAAAAGGCAACAGCCGTCTAACGAAAAGTAAACAGCTGTATAACGAATTAAATTCGCCACTTCTTTGCTTATTCCTGTGCAACCCGACGAATAAAAAGCCTGATTGTTGTGTTTATCCTATCTATTTTCAATGATGGCCCACCCAAAGAGAAGGCGAATGCCATGGGGCATACTAAGCACTCACAAAACTTAATTTACGTCATTTTCGATTTCTTTACAGTAAGAATAGGCAAATCGAGTTGAAAATCACTCTAGAAATAGCTCCTTAAAAGGATTTTTTTGCTTATTCAATAAAAAGCAATACTTTTGCCCCTGATGAAAACACTCCACCACATAATACTGCTTTTTTGCACCCTGCTGGGCTTCTGCGCCTGTGGACACAAGCCCTATCCATCTCCACTGATTGCAGCGGACAGTCTGACAAACGTCCATCCGGACAGCGCCATCACCTTGCTGAAAAATCTGGAGGACACCATGCGCAATGCCCCCCAAGCCACACAGATGTACTACCGCCTGCTGTGCATCAAGGCGAACGACAAAGCCTACATCCGCCATACGTCGGACAGCCTGATACTGCCCGTACTGCATTATTATATGGAAAAAAACGACAAACGCCACTTGGCGGAAGCCTACTACTATGCCGGACGGGTGTATCGTGACTTGGGAGATGCTCCGCAAGCGCTGGGCTACTTTCAGAAAGCCATCACCTCACTTCCTGAGAGCGGGCAGCATAGCATGAGAAGTAAAATCTATAGCCAGATGGGAACTCTGCTTGCCTACCAAGATATATATGACGAAGCCATAAAGATGTTCAGAGAAAGTTATAAATACGATAAAATGGAGAAAGACAGTGTAGGCATAATATACACATTGAGAGATATTGGCAACATGTATCAGGGATTGGGACAATTAGACAGTACTTTGTTCTACCTCAAAGAAGCTAATCGATTGAGCATGCAGATACGACACACAGAAATGTTCAACATGATGCAGGGGCAGCTCGCCTCCATCTATACAGATTTACAAATGTATGATTCCGCCCGTATTCCATTGCAAAATGCGCTAAGAGACGTTGAGCGCCCCAATAAAAGCGGCACTTACAGTATTGCCGCCCACTTTTATGATGAAACCAAGCAAACTGATTCTGCCGCCTGGTATTCCAACGAGCTATTGAAATTCGGCAACGTCTATGCCAAACGGACAGCCTACCGCAGGCTACTGGAACATGCCATTGAGCGGAACGGCACGAAACAAATGTTGCATTATCTTCACGAACACCTTCGATACATAGACTCTATACAAGGACTTAGAAGGACGGAAACTGCCTATCGGATGCACTCCCTCTACAACTACCAACTGCGCGAAAAAGAAAACCTACGGCTGAAAGCAGAAAACCAACAAAAAAGTCTGTGGATAGTCATCATCTCCAGCGGTTTTCTCTTGGCCGTTGCATCGTTCATAGCCTACCGCCAATACAGTCAGCGCAAAAGCCTGATGCTGAAACAGCAATTAGAAAAGCTACGGGAAATAGAAAAAGAGAACCGGAAGAAAATAGAATTCCTTGAAAGGTATAACTCGCACAAAGAGGAGCTAAACAAGGGCATCGCCCGGATAAGCCTCTCCGAAAACGAGGAACAAAAACGGCAACAGGAACAGCGAATGGAATTGCTCAACCATATCCTGCAACAACAAGTAACAGAAGAAGAGCAGGAGAAACAGGCGCAAGAGCTACTATTCAGTTCCGATTTATACCAAGCCCTACAAGAACGTACCAACTCCGCACGAGGCGAGGCCTACGTCACCTCAAACGAATGGGAACCGCTAAAAGCCCTTATCCGCCCAGCCTATCCTAAATTTTTCGAAAGGCTCTACTCGCTATGCACTCCCAATGAAAACGAACTGCACGTCTGCATGCTCCTCAAGCTCCGGTTTCGCCCGATAGAGATTGCACGCCTGCTCCAACTCAAACGCGAAAGCATCTCCTCCATCCGCAAGCGGCTCTACCAGAAAGTGACAGGTAATAAGGGAACACCGGAAATGTGGGACAAAATTGTACACTCCCTATAGTACAAAACTGTTCATAACTCGCCTATTCCTCATAAAAACAGAAAAAAGCATCTATCAATTTAAGAGAGACTTGATAGGATGGCGGATATACGGATTAACGCCTATTTATTAGCGAATTAGGATTATCCTTCCTGTTTGTGTGCAAGCGTTGCACACAACTATTGCACATAGTTTGCACACAATTTGCACACAATTTGCACACAAAAACCACCTTGCACACAACTATGCACACACATTGAGCCGCAAAAAGCTTTTGTAAAATCTGATTTATACCCAACTTTGCCACAAACAAAACAAAATATTGATTATGAAAGCAAAGTATTTATTATTAGCAGTAGGCGTATTCTGTTGCATGGGCCTGAAAGCCATCGAAAGAAACATTCCTATCTATAGTAGTTGTTCAGATATCGAAGATCGCTGGAACTGCGACAAACGCTCCATTGCTCTAATCCCCACTGCCACTATCGACGGGAATACCATCCGTATCTATACGAATCTCGCCGTCTCGGGACTTCAGATGTCCATCAAGGATGAAGCCGGTAACGTGGTATATTCCAATATCGGCATGGAATCTTCGCGATGCCATACATTTGAAGTGCATGACTTGCCGGAAGGAGAGTATATACTGGAATTTGAGATTGGAGAGGATTCTTTTTACGGGATTTTTTCATCGCTCAAATAAGTGCTGCTAAATTCCTCTTATATGCCTACTATTTGGTTGGCGTGGTACTGCCAAGCCAACCAAATAGACAAAAGCAGCAACGCGGTGATAAGACTGAACGTTATACATCACCAATAGCAGACATTACGGGAGGAATCTATTTAGAGAAATTAACGAACAGATTATTTACATCTTCAAACAACTCTATTTATGAAGAATTATTTTATTACAATCTGCATCGGATTAATTGGACTATCTGCATGCACACAAGAAGAATTCATTGAAACTCCACTCAATGAGCAACAACAATTGGTTCAAACCAGAAGTACAGACTCTACGCTGAACCCCAACTCAACCATTACTCCATTAGAGGTAGATTCAGCTATGCTGGAGACTTTTAAAGCCAAAATGGCAAAAGCAAATCTGTTAGCATCTTCTACAAATGTCGATGAGAATTTTTCCACGAATATTTATAATATTCGCGACATGCCGTTTACCTTAAAAGCAAGAGGTACAGGCAATAAAGTAGGATTATAAAACAATGTCTTATGAAAATATTCAACCACACATTACTTTTTATGTTATGCGCGTTGCTTGCTTCATGCAGCGATGATGACAACGAAGCCAACATTCCCTTAGCCGACTTTTTGTATCAAACCGCATGGGAAGGAACCGAAAACGACGGTCATACAACCAAAGAAATCGTTCTGGAATTTGTTTCAGAAGAAAAACTCATTTTCACTTATAAAAAGAACGGGGACAGTGATATCTATTACTATTCCGCCACAGACAAAATCCTTGTCATCACAGGTCCGGAAAGTTCATCAAGGGAAGATTATTGGTTTGTAACAGAGCGAAACAGCAAAAACATGGTATTGAAAAGTGACCGGCTACATACTACGCTCACGCTACGCAAGAAACACTGAAAACTAAACTG
Source organism: uncultured Bacteroides sp. (assembly GCA_947176775.1). GTDB lineage: Bacteria > Bacteroidota > Bacteroidia > Bacteroidales > Bacteroidaceae > Bacteroides. The sequence goes on along the minus strand of CAMWRY010000166.1, from coordinate 665 downwards.
AACTTCATTTTATAAAGAAAATTGCACATATCCGATACAAGGTATGTGCAATTTATTTATTTGCAGCATCACATAAAAACAAAGGCATTATGAAAACTATTTATCACTACCTGTTGCTTCCGGCACTCCTCTTCTTGCTTGCCGCCTGCAACGACACGAACAACGAGAACAATGAGCCGTTTATCATGGCAAACGCTCCCATCGGGAAAACATACACTTGTGATAACACTGTAACGCTTACCTTCGAGAGTGCAGACAGTGTCAGTTTCCACCTTGCGATGAGCCTGAATTTCTACCATCCACACATCCATGCCAAAGCACACTACACCTTCGACAACGGACATGTGGTGATAGAGAATCCCCTAGGTAACCTCGATTGGGCGGAACACCAAGACTTGCTGCCCTGCATCCTCTCCCTGGAAGGCACATTCACCGCACCGGATGTATTGGAGACATCGAATTTCAACTTTACATCGCCTACATTTCACCTCAGCGGAAACCCGATTCTTCGCCTGCAAACATTCGACCCACTACCAACAGGCAATTATTACATCGCCAGTATGTTTACCAACCTCGAATTGGACTTGAACAACAACGGTATAGCCTTGACAAACCTCAATAAAGAGTGGTATTACGACAAAGAAATATACGACTTCAAGACGCAG
>CAMWRY010000165.1 GCA_947176775.1 uncultured Bacteroides sp. | reverse complement strand
AACCCCGGCACGAATCCCTACCTCCACCACACCCACCCCCCCCCCCGAACCCATCCCACCACCCACCACCCCCCACCTGCGTTGATGGAAGCCTGACCCAGTGACGGACCTACGATATCTTCCTGTACGATGTGTGCAGGAGCCGGCATCTTACCGGATTTCAACACGTTTGCCAAGTCCTTGGCCTGTTCGGGGGTGAAGTGTCCGGTGATTTGTGAGTTACCGCCGGTAATCTCGTTGTTTACGTTCGGTGCGGAGTAAACATAGCCGTCCAATACGATGGCGATGCTGCGGTTGATGTTCTGCTTGGTGAGCTGTGCCCAGCGGCGTGCGCCGTCCGTATTCATGGACATGCTTACGGCAGGTTTGCCATAATGGTCGTACTCGTCGCGCGCATCTACCACTACGTCACCTTCCAGCGGAGCCTTGCCGTTGCGCTGTGTCACCTTGATGGCATACAACTCAAAGGTCTGTGCCTTGGGGTCATATTCAAAAGGAGAGACACCCCACTTCAGGTTCAGATCTTTCGGCATTTCGGCCTTCACTTCCGGCATGGAGAGGTATCTGTTGATTTCGGCCGTATCCTTGTAGTTGGCGTATGCTACTACCGGACCTTGTCCGCTCGGATTGACTTGCAGGATGGCCAGCAACGGATGTTCTTTCTTGAATTGTGCCAAGTCGGCAGCCTGTGTCTTGCTTTCACCCTTCAGGGCGGCAGCCAAGCTGTCTGTGGTGTTGGTGGCTTGTGCTACGGACGGAGTTTCGGCAGCGGCGTTGTCTGCCTCTTCGGCCGGAGTTTCGCTGGAAGCGAGGACGCGCAGCTTGGTGTCGGCAGCTTGCAGATAGGGAACCACGTCTCTAGCTGTGTATGTTTCCCAGAATTCCAGATTGGCAGATCCTTGTAACAATTTTCTTACACGTTCAGGCTCTTTGATACCCGGAAGTTCCACCATGATACGACCCATTTTGTCCTCCAGGCTCTGAATGTTGGGCTGAACCACACCGAAGCGGTCGATACGTGTACGAAGTACGTTGTAGGAGTTTTCTACGGCTGCTTTTACTTCCTCGCGCAATACTTTCTCAACCTCTGCATCGGTTGATTTCTGGTTGACTTTGTCTTTCAACTGCTGGGTAGCGAACAGCTGCGACAGCGTAGCGTCCGGAGCAATCTTGTGATACTCTCTTACAAACAGGGTGATGACGTCATCCTGGCTTGTGGTAGCTTGTTTGGCGGCATTGGCCAGCGCTTGGTTGAATGCTTCGTCAGTCTTGTTGTCAGCCAATACCTTGATGACATCGGGTACAGACACTTCGAGAATGACGTTCATACCGCCCTTCAGGTCCAGACCTAAACTGATTTCCATCTCACGACATTGTTTCAGCGTCCAATTGCCAAAGTACACTTTCTCATTAGCCAGAGAATCGAGGTAGTCCTGCTCTACTTTCACATCGCCTTTTGCAAACTCTTTGGCCTTACTGGTGTAATGGCGAGTCACAAAAGAGAAGGAGAGATAGAACACACACACCAGTGTGAGCAATATCGCAAAAACCCTTACAAATCCTTTGTTTTGCATGTTACTTTTAGTTTATTATGATTACTTTTTTAATTAATTTCTATGATATACAAGGCTGCAAATATAGCTTTTTTTTCACAATTCTTACTTCATACCGCGATTTTTTAACATCGGCTCCAGTTGAGGCTCAGTGCCTCTGAAATTTTTATAGAGTGTCATCGGGTCTTCGCTGTCTCCTTTTTCCAAGACATTTTGGCGGAAAAGGTCGGCTGTCTGCTTGTCGAAAATGCCGTGTTCCTTGAAGGCTTCAAAAGCGTCGTTGTCCAGCACATTAGCCCAGAGGTAGCTGTAGTAGCCTGCCGCATAGCCGCCGATGATGTGGTTGAAGTAAGTGGTGCGGTAGCGAGGAGCTATTTCGGGAATCAGTCCCAGCTGGTCCATCGCCTCTTTTTCGTAGGCTACGACATCAAGACCTTCCGTGTCGGTCAGGTTGTGCAGGTTCATGTCGAGGATGGCGGCTGCCAGCAGCTCGGTGGTCATGAAACCTTGATTGAAGGTCTTCTGGTTCAGAATCTTTTCAATCAGGCTGTCGGGAATGACTTCGCCGGTCTGGTAGTGCTTGGCATACATTTTCAGCACTTCGGGTTCGGTGGCCCAGTGTTCGTTGATTTGCGAGGGCAGCTCTACGAAGTCGCGTGCCACGTTGGTGCCCGAGGTACCTTTGTATTGGCAGCGCGTCAGCAGTCCGTGCAGGGCGTGACCGAACTCGTGGAACAGAGTTTCCACTTCGTCGATGGTCAGGAGGGAGGGGGTGTCGCCTATCGGCTTGGTGAAGCTGCATACGTTGCACACCAGCGGACGTACACTGCCTTGCTGTTCGCGGTAGTTGCTCATCCAGGCTCCGCCTCTCTTGCCGGCACGGGGATAATAGTCTACGTAGAAGATGCCTACCTGAGAGCCGTCGGCGGCTTTCACTTCGAAGACTTCGACATCGGGGTGGTAGACGGGAACGCCTTCGAGCTTGGTCAGTGTGATGCCGTAGAGCTTGCTTGCAACAGCGAAGGCGCCTTCGCGCACGTTCTCCAACTTGAAGTAGGGCTTGATTTCCTCCTCTTCGAGGTTGTACTTCTCTTTACGCAGCTTTTCGGTGTAGTACCACCAGTCCCATGCTTCCAGTTTTTCTCCCTTGCCCTCTTTGTCCATCAGTTTTTGGAGTTCGGCGGCTTCGGCTTTGGCTTTGGGCAGGGCGTAGTTCCACAGGTTGTTGAGGAAGTCCATCACGGTGGCGGAGTTCTTGGCCATGGTATTGTCCAGCACGAAGTTGGAGTAGCAGTCGAATCCCAGCAGCTTCGCCTTTTCCAGTCTCAGACTGACGATGTCGGCGATAATTTTCTTGTTGTCGTTCTTGTCGTTGTTGTTGCCGCGGTTGATGTAGGCTTTGTACATCTGTTCGCGTAACGGACGGTTGTCCGAGTATTGCAGGAAGGGCAAGCGGCTGGCGTTGTGCAGGGTGAAGAGCCATTTGCCCTCTTGTCCGGTGGCACGGGCTTCGGCCATGGCGCTTTCGCGGAACCACTGGGGAAGTCCGACTAGGTCCTCTTCTTTTCCCACATAGAGCTTGAAGTCGTTGTTCTCGTTCAGAATGTTGTTGCTGAACGTGATGCCGAGTGTGGAGAGCTGCTTGTTGATTTCGCGCAGACGGGCCTGTCTGTCGGCTGTGAGGTTGGCACCGGAACGGACGAAGTCCTTGTAAGTCTTTTCCAGCAGCCGCTGCTGTTCGCGGTTCAGGCCGAGTTCGTCTTTCCGGCTGTAGACGGCGTCTACCTTCTTGAAGAGTTCCTGATTGAGCGAGATGTTGTCGGCATGTTCGGACAGAGTCGGAGCCAGCTTTATGGAGAGGGCTGTCAGGCCGTCGGTGGTTTCGGCTTCTGTCAGGTTGAAGAACACACCGCCCACGCGGTCCAGGATGGGGGAGCTGTTGTCAAGGGCGACGATGACGTTCTCGAAGCTGGGGGCTTCCGCGTTGTCGATGATAGCCTGGATGTTGGCATTCTGCTCTTCCATACCTTTCTGGAAGGCAGGTTCGTAGTGCTCCAGCTTGATTTGGTCGAACGGGGGCACGCCGTTAGGGGTTTGAAACTCGGTGAGGAACGGATTGTTCTCCGTTTGGGTGGCACAGGAGTACATCATACAACTTGCTGCTAAAATTAAAATACTTTTCTTGAACATCGTTTTCGAAGTATTAAATGTTAAGTAATGATTGTCTATTCGTTATTTTCTATCAACTATCAAGAATCCTACCTCTCTTTGGTCACCTGTCGAGGGCTATGTGACACCATATCGGATAGTGGTCCGAGTCCTTAATGGAGCGGTCTACAGTACAGTTATAAGCTTTCAGGTTCTTGCTTGTCAATATGTTGTCTATCCGGAAATAGAATCTGTTCTGGTTGTAGGAAATGCCCAGTCCTCTTCCCGATTCGGTAAAGGCGTCGTCCAGCTCCCGGGCGATGGTGTGGTGGGCGTATGAGATAGGGGAGTCGTTGAAGTCGCCGCACACGATGACGTAGGGATGTGCCGAGGCGGCTATTTCGCGTGCGATGGCATCGGCTTGTGGGGCGCGGATGGCCGAGGCTTCCGCCAGCTTGCGTATGAGTAGGCGTGCGCCGCTTTTCACTTTCTCCTTTTCGGGAGATTTCAGCATCTCTTCATATACTTCTTTGTCGGCCAGGGTCAGCTTGTTGGACTCCAGATGGTTGTTGATGAGGGTCAGGGTATCTTCTCCTATTTTTATTTCGTAAAGCAACGAGCCGTTGTATTCGCTGGGATAGTTCAAAGTGCGCGCCGAGAGTATTGGAAA
>CAMWRY010000164.1 GCA_947176775.1 uncultured Bacteroides sp. | reverse complement strand
GTATGGGCAAGGAGGAACAGGCAATGGTATGGGTGATAACTCCTTATATCCGGTGGGCGATAGATAACGGTATGACGTCTGTCTCCCTTGGCGACGAACGTCGCAGGCTGGAAAAGCAGCGTTACATCTACGAACAGCACATTGCTGGAAACAAACGGCAGAATCTGGTGAAGAAAACGTGCATGGCCATTGTAGACGGGATTCATCCTTACATAGACCGAATCATCAACGAAGTGCAGAAACTAAGCCGAAAAGAATTTGCCGGAGAGGAGCGGATTAAGGCGGAGAAGTATCAGTACATTGATGAGCTGGTTACTACCATCAATGAATACAATGATATTCTGGCCCTTTGGATAAAGATGAAGCAAGGAAGCCTGAGCCTGAACATAGAGACTTTCGAGCTGGATGAACTTTTCGGACTGATTCGGAAAGGAAGCCGTACGTTCGAGATGAAGAAATTGTCTCTGGAAGTGCAACCTACAGAACTTCGGGTAAAGGCAGACAAGGCCCTTACGCTGTTCATGATAAATACATTGGCCGAAAACGCCCGTAAATATACTCCTCAGGGGGGCAGGGTGAAAGTATATGCGCGGCAGGCGGAGGATTATGTGGAAATCTCGGTAGAAGATAATGGGTGTGGGTTGTCTCCGGAAGATGTGGCTCGCATCGTGGGAGAGAAAGTGTATGATTCGAGAACTATCGGTATGAATGATGCTGCTGACAGAGAGGAGTTGAAGAAAAACAAGGGAAGCGGTTTCGGACTGATGAATTGCAAAGGCATTATTGAAAAATACCGTAAAACGAATGCGCTGTTCAAGGTTTGCCTGTTTAATGTGGAGAGCAGGCTGGGAAAGGGAAGCCGTTTCTATTTTCGTCTGCCTGTCGGCATTCGTAAGTCTTTGCCGTTGTGGCTCGCTTTGCTCTCCTTGGGCTTGTCTGCTTGTCAGCCTTCTGCGGAACAGGCTGTTTCCGCAGAAGTGGCACCGGACTCTCTGGCACTACTTGCACGGCAGGAGTATGAAGCGTTGCTGGACGAAGCGTCGGATTATGCCAATGAGGCTTACTACTGTAATGTGGACGGGGAATACGAACGAGCTTTGCAATACATAGATTCGGCCATGTATTGCTTGAACGAGCATTATAGACAATATGCTTATCCGAAGCGTCACTGTATGACACTGACGGGAGACGGGGCGCCTGCGGAACTGGATTGGTGGAACCAGATGTTCAATTCGGACTTCCATGTCATTCTGGATATCAGGAATGAGGCGGCAGTGGCATTCTTAGCATTGAAGCAATGGGACAATTATAGCTATAACAATGCAGCCTACACTACCTTATATAAACTGCTGGGAGAAGACCAGTCTCTGGAAGAATATTGCCGACAATTGGAACGCTCTACCAACAACAAACTGGTGGGCATCCTGCTGGCGGTGATTCTGCTGTTCATCCTGCTGATGGGATATTACATCCTCTATTTTCGCAAACGCCTGGTGAACCGCTGGAACCTGGAGCAAGTGCTTGAAATCAATAAAAATGTATTCAAGGCATCCCTGTTGCCAGTTTCGGATACAGAAGAGATGTTGCAGCGTGAGGAAGATACATTGAAGGAAATTCCGCAGCAGATTGTTGATTCGGCTTTTGATGCCGTGAATGAGCTTTTGAGCATCAATCGGTTAAGTCTGTCTATATATAACGAAACGATGCATAAGCTGGAATATGCTACCAATCCGGTGGAAGATGTCGCAGCAGAAGAATTGCCTGCCTGGAAGAAATGTATGGAAGATTGCTTTGAACAGCAAGGGTACCTGTTGGAAAAGGGTATTCAGGCATTGCCGCTTGTGGTGGATGCAGGCAATATGTGTCGCTGTATAGGTGTACTTTGCCTGGAACGCAGGGAGGGTACCGAACAGGAAACGGATCACTTGCTTCTGGAGCTGATTGCCCGTTATGTGTCTATCGTTGTCTTCAATGCGGTAGTCAAGCTGGCTACGAAATACCGGGATATTGAGGTGGCTCAGGATGAAGCCCGGAGGGCTTCGTGGGAAGACAGTTTGCTGCATGTGCAGAACATGGTGCTGGACAACTGCCTTTCGACTATCAAACATGAAACGATTTATTATCCGAATAAGATAAAGCAGCTGATAGGAAAGCTGCGCTCCGGAGGACTGACAGAGGCGGAGGAGCAGGAAACTGTGGCTGCCATCGGCGAGTTGATAGAGTATTATAAGGGTATCTTTACGATACTCAGTGCGTGGGCTTCCCGTCAGTTGGGGGATATTACTTTCCGGCGTACATCAGTGTCGGTGTCGGAACTTATGGCTGCTGCCGGGAAGTATTTCCACAAGGTGTATAAGGGGAACAGTAAGGTGCGTATTGATTTTCAGATACAGCCTTTGGAAGGAAAGGTTGCCGGTGATTGGAATCAGTTGCGTTTCCTTCTGGAAAACCTGATAGACGAAGTCTGTTCGGTTCCTTTGGATGGGACTGTCAGTCTGTCTGCCGAAGAAGACGGAGAGTTTATACGTTTTCTGTTTACAGATATGCGCAGGGAAAAGACTCGCGAAGAATTGAATCGGTTGTTCTATCCCGATTTGTCTCGTATGACAATCGGTGAGAAAGGAAAACTGTATGGCACGGAATATCTGGTGTGCAAACAGATTATCCGTGACCATGACGAATTTGTCGGGCGTCGGGGATGCCGGATCAATGCTGAACCAGGCGTTGAAAGCGGTTTTACGATATATTTTACACTACCGAAAAAATGAGATATGGAAGACAAGAAATTTAAAGTGATTATCGTTGAAGATGTCAAGCTTGAGCTAAAAGGAACGGAAGAGATTTTCCGCCATGAGATTCCGAATGCGGAAGTAATAGGTACTGCTATGACGGAACAGGAGTTCTGGGCATTGATTGAAGTCAGTGTACCGGATCTTGTCCTGCTTGATTTGGGATTGGGAGGCTCAACTACGATAGGAGTGGATATCTGCCGGAATATCTTCAAACGCTATCCAGGAGTACATGTATTGATATTCACAGGCGAGATATTGAATGAGAAATTATGGGTGGATGTGCTTGAGGCCGGTGCTGACGGCATTATCCTGAAGACGGGAGAACTGCTGACCAAAACGGATGTACAGGCAGTCATGGACGGCAAAAAGCTGGTCTTCAATTATCCGATACTGGAGAAAATCGTGGAACGTTTCAGAAAATCGGTTTTGAATGATGCCAAACGTCAGGAAGCTATCATAAGTTACGATATCGATGAGTATGACGAGCGTTTTCTTCGTCACTTGGCATTGGGTTATACGAAAGAGATGATTGCCAACCTGAGAGGAATGCCTTTTGGGGTCAAATCGCTGGAGAAACGGCAGAATGATTTGGTAGGCCGCCTGTTTTCACCCGGTGAGCGAGTGGGAATAAACGCTACCCGTCTGGTAGTGCGCGCACTGGAACTTCGTATTTTGGATATAGATAATCTGGAAGCCGACGATGAGTAAACTCCGTATGCCCCATCCTGCCACGATGTTTTTTCTGCTGACGTTGGCAGTCATTCTTCTGTCATGGATATTTGATGTCTATGGCCTGAGTGTGCTGCAACCGCAGACGGGAGAAGATATACGTGTACAGAGCCTGTTGAGTCCGGAAGGCATACGCTGGCTGCTACGTCATGTCGTGACCAATTTTACAGGATTTGCTCCGTTAGGATTGGTGATTGTGGCCATGTTCGGGATAGGGGTGGCACAGCATTCGGGATTCATAGATGCGTGTATTCGTAGGGGAGTGCGACGCCGGTGTGATTCTTGGCATATTATTCTGCTGGTTATAGTTTTGGGATTGTTGTCCAACATCGTGGGGGATGCAGGGTATATCATCCTGTTACCGATAGCTGCGACATTGTTCCAGTCTGTCGGCCTGCATCCCATTGGAGGCATCATTACGGTTTATGTATCCGTCTCTTGCGGATATAGTGCCAACCTGTTTTTAAGTACATTGGATCCTATGATTGCCTCTACAACGCAAGAAGCTGCTGATTTAGCGAATATTGCTCCAGGACAGACCGGGCCGTTATGCAATTATTATTTTCTGTTTGTTTCTACGTTTCTTCTTGCATTCATCATTTTTCAAATTACTCGCAGGAGCTTGTTGCCGCATTTGGGGGAATATGTGGGGAAGATTCGTTTTAATGGTTATAAACAATTGTCTCGCAAGGAACGGAGAGCCATGTTAGGAGCTTTATTGGTCGGGTTACTGTATATCATTGTGATTTTGTGGGCCACATTCTCTTCTTGGGGAATTTTGCGGAGTGTCAATGGGGGGCTGATCCGCTCTCCGTTTATAGTCGGCATTCTGTTCTTGTTGTCATTCGGAATCGGTTTGATGGGCATGGTCTATGGA
>CAMWRY010000163.1 GCA_947176775.1 uncultured Bacteroides sp. | reverse complement strand
TCGTCATCTCCGCCAACGTGGCCGACCGCGACCTGCGCAGCGTGGTGAACGACATACAGGCGCAGGTGGAGGCCCAAATCAAGCTGCCCGAAGGATACCACATCGAATACGGCGGCCAATTTGAAAGCGAGCAAGCGGCCAGCCGCACGCTGGCACTGACCTCGTTCATGTCCATCGTGGTGATATTCCTGCTGATTTATCATGAGTTCCGCAGTGTGAAGGAGAGCGCCATCATCCTTATCAACCTGCCTTTGGCGTTGATAGGCGGCGTGTTTGCCCTGCTCGTCACGACAGGGGAAGTGAGCATCCCGGCCATCATCGGCTTCATCTCGCTCTTCGGCATCGCTACCCGAAACGGCATGCTACTCATCAGCCATTACAAGCAGTTGCAGCAGGAAGAGGGATATAGCGTCTACGACAGCGTGGTTCGCGGTTCGCTGGACCGTCTGAATCCGATTCTGATGACCGCCCTCTCCAGTGCACTGGCACTTATCCCACTTGCCCTCAGCGGTGACCTGCCGGGCAACGAGATACAAAGCCCGATGGCCAAGGTCATTCTGGGCGGACTGCTGACCTCCACGTTCCTGAACGGATTCATCATCCCGATTGTCTATCTGATGATGAAAACGGCAAGTGCGCATGCGCAGAAGAAAGAATAATAGATTATAAGTATCAATAATGAATAATCATATATACCATCGTGAATTATCAGAGTAACTAAATTCTCCTCCTCCCCGGAGGAGGAGAATTGCCATGCGGCATATAAACTTTAGTGGAATTATTTATTTTACTCACATGAAAAAGATTCTTATCCTCAGTGTGCTACTTTGCTCCGTTGCAGGAACAAGCGCACAGACATCCGGCATCGATGCCATACTCCGACTAATAGAGGCGAACAACAAAGAGTTGCAGGCCAATGTGCAACTGATTTCTTCGCAGAAGCTGGAGAACAAGGCCGACAACAACCTGCCCGATCCTACCCTGAACTATGCCCACCTATGGGACTCCAAGAACAGTGATGAAACCGTAGGCGAATTGGTCGTTTCGCAAAGTTTCGAATTCCCTACCCTGTATGCCACCCGGGGAAAGATGAACCGGATGAAGAGCCATGCTCTGGACGCCCAAGCCACCGCCTTCCGCCAGCAGATATTGCTGCAAGCCAAGGAAGCCTGCTTGGACATCATCCTGCTGCAACGCCAGCAAGCCCTGCTTGACGAACGGCTGAAGAATGCGGAAGAACTCTCCGTTCTCTATGCCAAACGTCTGGATACAGGCGATGCCAATATACTGGAAACCAACAAAATCAACTTGGAGTTACTGAACGTGCGCACCGAAGTCCGCCTGAATCGGACGGCCTTGGGCAACAAACTGAAAGAGCTGACAGCCCTCAACGGCGACCAGCCTCTGACCCCGGGACGTCCCCTACCCGACGCCACTCCCGGCGCCCAAGCCCTCGGGCTGACCGAGTACCCGGCAATGCCGCTGCCCACAGATTTCCGCTCATTAATGGATGAACTGCTGTCCACCGACCCCACCCTGCAAGCCCTGCAAGGCGAAAGTTCAGCCGCCCGGAAGCAAATTGCGGCCAGCAAGCAGGGCTGGCTGCCCAAACTGGAACTGGGCTATCGCCGGAACACGGAATCGGGACATCCGCTGAACGGTGTAGTAGTAGGCTTCTCCTTCCCGATTTTCGAGAACCGCAGCAAGGTGAAGATGGCCAAGTCGCAAGCACTCAGCTTGGACTATCAAAAGGAGAATGCCGCCCTGCAAGCCCGTTCCGCCTTGTGGCAGCTCTACGAAGAAGCACAAAACCTGCACGCCTCCATGGAGGAGTATGAGCGTACTTTCCAGCAACAGCAAGACCTCTCCCTACTGAAACAGGCACTGACGGGAGGACAAATCAGCCTGATTGAATACTTCGTGGAAGTGTCGGTAATCTACCAAAGCAAGGCAAACCTGCTGCAACTGGAGAACCAGTATCAGAAAGCGATGGCGAAAATATATAGGAACAGACTCTAAAAAAGAGGGCAATATACCCTGACTTGACAGGCACTTGTGTCTGTCGTCTCAGACACTTGTGTTTGTCGCGACAGACACAAGTGTTTGTCACGCAGAACACTTGTGTCTGTTAAACATTGATAATCAACCCAATAATTTAGTCATTAACGTCACAGACTGACATGCTTACAACTTCGTGACTTTACCCATAAACAGAATGGTTCCCGTGCTCTTCTCCTTTATCAGGAACACAAAAGGACGGTTCACATGGAAGGGAACAATACGACTGTCGGGGCCTGCACTATCCACCATCCCGGCAACAGTGACAGCTGCCGCTTCGGTTCCCGATTCATCCACCTTGACGTAAGTGCATTGTTTCAATAGCCCTATAAACAAATCCCCGGCAGACATCTTAGAGAAATCGGCAAGTATTCCATCGAAAGCATCCTTCATCCCCATAGCCTTCATATCCGCCCTCAAGTCTTTGTCGTACTTCAGTTCAAACCGAGGCAGCATGACGTTCAGCGTCGCACCCGACAGGGCGTCGTTCCACTCTCGCCAATGCTCGTCCGTCAGTTGCGGCAAACAATCATCCAACGCCTTTCCTTCTGCCGGCAAGAGCACCACCATGCTGAAAGCTTCATTCCCATAAGGGAACTCTGCCATGGAGAAGCATTCATTCGTTGCGTAGTTGAAATGCTCTTTCTCCATATTCATCATCTGCACGGTAGAGCGGCTTCCGTCCGCATTGGTAAACTGCCCGTCTCTCGTCTTGGACTTATCGAACTGCTTTTTCCAGACTCCTTTGAAGTAGAGGGCATTCAGCAGATAAAGACGCGCCTCCTCAGGAATCTCCTGCAAGACCTCCTTGATGCAATGATGGGTCTTCTCGGCACACCAGCCGTTTATGATGTCCGTGGCACGGGGAGAAGAGAAGTCCAATTCCTGCACCTGTGCGTCGTACATCGTCCGGTTCACGTTAACAAAATCGTCATACACCTTGAATCCTTGCCTTATCCAGATGGAATTGGCAACGCCCAACTGCGTGGTATTATCCAGATTGAGCAACGCCTCAACCAGTTTCTTGTGATAGCTGTTCATCTCCTCCAACGAATAGTCCGAGAAACCCAGCACCTCCGTCATTTCGGCCAAGGTATTTCCAGACGCTCCGTTGGCAACCATAGAGAGACAGAGCGAAGCACTCAAAGGAGAAATAAACAGATTAGGCTTTTCTACCTCGGTCTTGCATACCTGATTGAAGAAACGGAAAGCAAAATCCGTCCCCAAATCCGTCATTTCCTGTTCGGAACGGGTCAGATTGATGTCTTTACGAGGCTTGGGTCGTAACGAAGAGTTGTCATCATTTGAACAGCCTGCAAAGATGCAGAGCAGACTGAACGCAGCAATTGTTTTTTTAAGCATAAGCAAATAGTATTAAAAAAGTCGGTATCTACCTAAGAAATGCTTAGAAAAACGGAATACTGCATTGGAAACTATAAATAATCAGAAGAAAGTAGATAACGCATAAAGCGGAACATTTGTCATCCAGTCCTGTTCCCTATAATCCGACATGGAAAAACGCAAGCCACAATCCAAGCTGTTCTATAATGTTTCTATACATGGTACTCCTTCCGGTTTCATTCAACACTTGGCAAAGATACATTTTCCCGACCGAACTTGCAAAAAGAGTGTGCCATTCTTGAAATTAAGACGGTACCATTCGGAAGGTAACGCAACGCGAATCTGCAACCCCATCCGAAGAATAATAAAACGATGAACCCAAAGATAAGTTTATGTTCGTATCTTTGCATTTAGAAAAAAGAATTCAATAACCAATCTTAAAAACGTTGTAATATCATGAAGCTTATACATCTATCGGTATCCGTAGCATTGGCATTGATGCTGGGAGCCTGTAACGGAATGCGACAGACGACACCGGAAAAGAGTCCGGTGGACTATGTGAATCCCTACATAGGCAATGTCAGCCACCTGCTTGTCCCGACATTTCCTACCATCCAGTTGCCCAACAGCATGCTCCGAGTCTATCCCGAACGTGCCGACTATACGTCCGAATTGCTGAACGGCCTGCCCGTCATCGTCACCAACCACCGCGAGCGTTCGGCATTCAACCTCACGCCCTATCAGGGAGACAGCCTGCGCCCGGTCGTGGCCTACAACTACGATAACGAACGAATCACCCCTTACTCCTACAGCGTGGAGCTGGACGACAACCGCATGCGTGCCGAATATGCCCTTTCGCACCAATCGGCCCTCTATCGCATCACCTTCGAAGCCGACAAGCCGGCCTACATCATCGTCAACTCGCGCAACGGAGCCATCCGCATCGGCAAGAACTTCATCTGCGGACACCAGCAACTGAGTTCCAATACCAAAGTCTATCTATACATCGAAGCAC
>CAMWRY010000162.1 GCA_947176775.1 uncultured Bacteroides sp. | reverse complement strand
GCGGCTCTTGATGGAATCCATCATATTAAGGGTGCGATTATAACCTATGTCATGCAACTCTTGCAAGCGGTCAAAGTCCAGCAATTTGACATCATCATATTTGAAGGTCATGACTATCCCCATGGAGTCCGGAATGGAATAATCCGTTTTCTGCATAATCATATTCTCCAACTGACTCATCAGATTGTTCTCTTTCGGCTTACCGGGATTGGCAGCTACTACACTGCCAATGATGACGTCCGGATGGAAATCGTCTCGCATCACGTCTGTAGGGAAATTATTGTAAATTCCTCCGTCGTAGGCAAGTGTGCTGTCTATTTCTATCGGCTTGAAGACGAAAGGGAAACTCATCGAAGCACGCACAGCATCTCCCAAATCTCCTTTGCTCAGCACCAAGGGCTTTTTATTGTATACATCGGATGCCACACAACGGAAAGGAACAAACAAATGGTTGAAATTGCCTTTACAGGTAGCTGTGGCACGTGCAAACAATTCGACAAACACCAGATTCATCTGTATGGGATTGACCATGCTCGTAGGAAGTATCTGGGACTTTACATGCAATGAGTCCTTAAAAGAAAAACGGATGTTGAAGAATTCCGGAGAAGGGCGGTTCTTCTTGAAATAATACTCATATTTGGGTTCTACTTTGCCCGAATACCAACGCTTAAAATCCGGAGAACGTAACAGCGCCTCCATATCGTCCGGAGAATATCCCATAGCATACAAAGAACCGATGATGGCTCCCATAGAAGTTCCGGTTATATAGTCAATGGGGATATTGTTCTCTTCCAAAGCCCGGATAATACCAATATGAGTCATGCCTTTGGCTCCGCCGCCACTCAACACAAGCCCCACCTTTTGAGCTTGTAAAACAAGAGTACCGAGAAGACATATACATAACAATAAAACTCTTTTCATAACCATGCTATTCCGAATAAAATAAATATTCATTGCCCCAAATATAACGAATAGTTTGTAAAAATGCCGTATTCAACGAAAAAAATCATATTGTGACAGAGGGAGAATAAATGAAAAAGGGTATTGCGACTTTTTGAGGAATCACAATACCCTTGCTATATTAAATGCAAATTTAAAGGGGCTTATTTTATCAGTTCAAGACTTCTCTTGACAAAGTTATTTAAAGCTTCACCTTTCAGCATACCGTTCTGCAACAAGGCCAAATCTATCAGCTGGCGAACCACTTTATTCTTGGCAGCATAATCGGCATAGATACCTTCTTTCTGCGTTTTCAGTGTTTCCCATTTCTTGTCCAGCTCGTTCACTTGGTCTTTTTCGGCAGTAGGTATTTCTTCATCCTTCTTTCCTTCCTGCTTCTTCTTCAGTTCATTGCGTTGCTTGTTCACTTCGTCCATTTCGGCCTGAACCGGAGCTACAGCAGCTGCACACTCCTTATCTTTATCTACCAGAATGCCTTTCACCAGTTTATGCTCTGAATTCAGGACTATGTTAAACATATCCGGCATTTCACCATAGAAACTCATTCCGGCCTGTATGTTGGCCATTTCCTTCATACGGCGCATATACTCACTCTGAGTAATCATGACAGGAGTGGCATTTTCGCCCAAGGCCTGTGTCGTGACGTTAAATTCTGCCTTGTCTATCTTGGGCAACTGGCTCTTGAAGATAGAAGAAAGAGCCTCTTGCTTGTCGGCTTCCAACGCCTCGTTCTTCTTGTCCTCTTTGACAATCAGGTGGTCAATAATATCACCGTCCACACGAGTGAAACGGGCCTTCTCGAACTTCTGTTCCAACATGCTCACGAGAGCGATGTCCAGATGTCCGTCCATCAACAGTACGTTGTACCCTTTGTTGGTAGCAGTCTCTATGTAGCTATATTGCTCGTCTTTATTATTGGCATACAGATAAATCAGGTTTCCGTCTTTGTCTGTCTGATTGTCTTTAATCAGTGTTTTATACTCTTCAAAAGTATAGTATTTGCCATCTGTATCGTTGAACAGGGAGAAGTCCTTGGCTCTGTCATAGAAATCTTCCTGTGTCAGCATGCCGTAATTGATGAAAATGTTTAGATCATTCCACTTCTCTTCAAACTGCTTACGATCGTTCTTGAAGATGGACTGCAGGCGGTCTGATACTTTCTTCGTGATGTATGTGGAAATCTTCTTGACGTTGGAATCGCTCTGGAGATACGAACGAGATACGTTCAACGGAATGTCCGGTGAATCAAGCACACCATGCAGCAAGGTCAAGAAGTCAGGAACGATGCCTTCTACCGAATCAGTCACATACACTTGGTTGCAATAGAGCTGAATCTTGTTCTTGTTCAACTCGATATTGCTTTTTACCTTGGGGAAGTACAGAATACCGGTAAGATGGAACGGATAGTCCACGTTCAGATGAATCCAGAACAAGGGTTCATCGGACATGGGATAAAGGTCGCGGTAGAACTTCTTGTAGTCTTCATCCTTCAATTCGCTGGGCTTCTGTGTCCACAATGGAGTAGAATCGTTGATGACATTGTCTTCGTCAGTCTCGACCTGCTTGCCGTCCTTCCATTCTTTCTTCTTGCCGAATGCTACCGGGATGGGGAGGAAACTGCAATACTTCTTCAGCAGAGAAGAGATGCGTGCTTCCTCAAGGAATTCTTTGCAGTCATCATCTATGTAGAGGACGATATCCGTACCGCGTTCGGCCTTGCCCGTATCTTCAATCGTGAACTCCGGACTGCCGTCGCAAGTCCATTTTACGGCCTGGGCACCGTCGCGATAGGACTTCGTGATGATTTCGACCTTCTTGGCAACCATAAAGGCTGAATAGAATCCTAATCCGAAATGTCCGATAATGGCATTGGCGTCATTCTTATATTTTTCGAGGAAGTCGTTAGCGCCAGAAAAGGCTATCTGGTTGATGTACTTGTCTATTTCCTCGGCTGTAAGCCCAATTCCACGGTCGGATACGGTGATGGTGTCTTTTCCCAGTGAGACATGTACGGTCAGGTCACCGACTTCGCCTTTGAACTCACCAATAGAGGATAAGGTCTTCAGCTTTTGTGTAGCATCGACAGCATTGGAAACCAATTCACGGAGAAAAATCTCATGATCGCTATACAAGAATTTTTTTATGACGGGGAAAATGTTCTCAGTAGTTACCCCAATATTACCTTTTTGCATATTATGTTTATATTATTTAGATTTATATTTTTGTTGTCTCGACAGAGAGAGCACAAAAAAAATGCCAGTCCGAAGGGACTGACATTTTGACGGTTTTTTACGAAACGGTTCTTAAGCCTTCTTTATGTTCAGTATCTCTTTTTCTTTGTCTACCGATACGTTTATCGCATCACCTGGCTGTACCTCTGCCGTTACTATCATTTCAGAAAGCCCATCTTCCAGATAGTTCTGAATGGCACGCTTCAATGGGCGAGCGCCGAACTGCACATCATACCCTTTTGAGGCAAGGAACTTCTTGGCATCCTCTTCCACAATCAACTTGTAGCCAATGGCTTCAACCCGTTCGTACAAGCCTTTTAGCTCGATGTCCACAATCTTTGTGATAGCATCCACAGAGAGTTGGTCGAAAGTGATGATTTCATCCAGACGGTTCAGAAACTCAGGGGCAAAAGTCTTATTCAGTGCTTTTTGTATCACGCTGCGCGAATGTTCGTTCTCATTCGTGCGACTTTGAGCCATAAAACCTACGCCGCGGCCAAACTCCTTCAACTGCCGTGTACCGATATTGGAAGTCATGATGATAACCGTATTCTTGAAGTCGATAGTTCTGCCATAATTGTCAGTCAGACGGCCTTCGTCCAACACCTGCAACAGAATGTTGAACATATCTGGATGGGCTTTCTCGATTTCATCCAGCAATACGATGGAGTAGGGCTTGCGGCGTACCTTCTCGGTCAGCTGACCACCTTCTTCATAGCCTACGTACCCCGGAGCGGCACCAATCATGCGAGAGACGGTGTACTTCTCCATGTACTCGCTCATGTCAATACGTATCAGGGCATCGGTAGAGCCGAACATATATTGGGCTAACTGCTTGGCCAGATGTGTTTTCCCCACACCGGTAGGTCCCAGGAACATGAAGGTTCCGATAGGACGGTTCGGGTCTTTCAGGCCTACGCGGCTACACAAGATGGCCCGAGTCAGTTTCTCTATCGCATCATCCTGCGCTATCACTTTCGCCTTCAGTTCCTCCTTCATGCCCGCCAGCTTGAGGCCTTCGGCTTGTGCCATGCGCTGTACGGGAATGCCCGACATCAGAGATATGACATTGGCAACCTCCTCTTCGCTTACCGTCTGACGTTCGTCCTTTAACCGAGATTCCCATTCGGATTTCATCTCCTCCAGCCGGGCCGAAAGGTCTTTTTCATGGTCGCGATAGCTGGCTGCCAATTCGAAGTTCTGTGATCTTACGGCTTCAGTCTTCAGG
>CAMWRY010000161.1 GCA_947176775.1 uncultured Bacteroides sp. | reverse complement strand
GGCTATGGACGAGGGAGTGAATTATTCGGCCGGACTGCCGGTGGTGCGTACCTCGCCTGCCCACGGTACTGCTTACGATATTGCCGGAAAGGGACTTGCCTCCGAGGATTCGTTCCGTCAGGCTGTCTATGTTGCTATTGACGTGTTTCGTAACCGTCAGCGTGAGGAGAGGGCACATGCCAATCCGCTGCGTAAGCAATATTACGAGAAACGTGACGACAGTGATAAACTGAAACTGGACAGTGTAGAAGAAGATTTGTAGAATGACGAAAGCGGAAATACAACAGGTAAAATTACGTTTCGGCATCATCGGCAACAATGAAACGCTGATGCGTGCCATTGATATCGCTATTCAGGTGGCGCCTACGGACCTTTCTGTGCTGATTACCGGTGAGAGTGGGGTGGGAAAGGAGAGTTTTCCGCAAATCATACACCAGTACAGCCGACGCAAGCACGGGCAGTATATCGCTGTGAACTGTGGAGCTATTCCCGAGGGGACGATTGATTCGGAACTCTTCGGCCATGAGAAAGGTGCATTTACTGGTGCCATCGGCGAACGGAAAGGCTATTTCGGCGAGGCCAATGGAGGAACGATATTTCTGGATGAGGTCGGCGAATTGCCGTTGCCTACACAGGCGCGCCTGTTGCGTGTGCTCGAAAGTGGTGAATTTATCAAAGTAGGTTCCTCTAAGGTGGAGAAGACGGATGTGCGGATTGTGGCTGCCACCAATGTGAACCTGACGCAGGCCATTGCCGACGGGCGTTTCAGGGAAGACTTGTATTATCGCTTGAATACGGTGCCGGTCCAGGTGCTTCCGCTGCGCGAACGTGGTGAAGATGTTGTGTTGCTGTTCCGTAAATTTGCTTCGGACTTTGCCGAGAAATACCACATGCCTGCCATCCAGCTGACGGAAGACGGCAAGCAAGCACTGCTGGGCTACTCATGGCCGGGCAACGTGCGCCAGTTGAAGAACATTACTGAACAGATATCTATCATCGAGACCAACCGTGAGATTAATGCGGCCATCCTGAAGAGCTATCTGCCTGAACAGAGCCACATGCAACGACTGCCGGCTTTGTTTGGCGTGAAGGAGGGTAAGAGCTTTGGCAGCGAACGGGAAATTCTCTATCAAGTCCTGTTCGATATGCGTCAGGATGTGACAGAACTGAAAAAGCTGGTACACGAGATTATGACCGAACGGGGAGCGGTATCCAATCCTGCGGTGGCTGCCCCCACCTATTACACACAGGATGCTTCGTCTGTAGTATCTCCGGTGGCATCCGGTGTGCCTACCATCATCCACCCTTCTCCCTCGGTGAAGCCGGTGACTGCGGTAGAAGACGACTATCAGGATACGGAAGAGTATGTGGAGGAGTCGCTCTCGCTGGATGAAGTAGAGAAAGAGATGATACGTAAGGCGCTTGACAAGCATCACGGCAAGCGCAAGAGTGCGGCTCAGGATTTGAACATTTCCGAGCGTACATTATATAGAAAGATAAAAGAATATGGATTGGATTAGAAAAACGATAGCTGCTTCTTTGTGGGTAAGCCTGTTGGTGTTGGTGAATTCGTGCAGTATGAAGTTGGGGCTTGCTCCGATAAGCTCCATCGATTATACAAAGGTGAAGACGATTTCCATTGCCGATTTCCAGAACCGGGCGGAGTATGTATATGCGCCGCTGGCTACGGAGTTCAATCAGAAGATGAAGGATATGTTTATCCAGCAGACCCGTCTGCAACTGGTGAATTCCGGCGGAGACCTGGACATCGATGGCGAGATAACCGGCTACAACCAATATAATGAATCGGTAGATGCCAGCGGTTACTCTTCCAAAGTGAAGGTGACGCTGACTGTCAATGTGCGTTATGTCAACAATACGAATCATGAGGAGGACTTCGAACAGCAGTTCTCGGCTTTCCAGACTTACGATTCTTCCCGATTGCTGACCGAAGTGCAGGACCAGCTGATTACCTTGATGGTGAAAGACATTGCCGAACAGATTTTCAACGCAACCGTAGCTAACTGGTAATCCGCATGACTTCTGCCCATTTGCAACAATGGATTCAGCATCCTGAGACATTGAATAGTGATACGCTACACGAGTTGCGTGCACTGGTGGCGCGCTATCCTTATTTCCAGTCGCTCCGTCTGCTCTATCTGAAGAATCTCTATCTGCTGCACGACATCAACTTTGGCGCGGAGTTGCGCAAGGCTGTGCCGTATGTGGCCGACCGTAGTGTGTTATTCTATCTGATAGAAGGCAATCGTTTTGCCTTGAAGTCTCGGAAAGCTTTGCCGCTTTCTGCCGATGAACAGGAGAAGGAGCCTGATACGGATCGCACTCTTTCCCTGATTGATGCTTTCCTGGCCACTGTTCCCGAGGAGCATTCGCAAAATACTGAACTGGATTATGCAGTGGACTATACCGCCTACTTGATGCAGGAAGACGACCTGCTGTCTGATACTGATGTTGAAGGCGGCCAGGAAGTACCTAAACTCCGCGGTCATGAATTGATAGATAATTTTATCCAGAAGAGTGAATCTCCGGATGCTTCGGATACGAGAAAGGAACTCTTTGCAGAGAAAGTGAAAGACGAAGAGGAACCCGAAGAGGAGGTATCCGAAGAGGAGGAGGAAGAAGAAGATGCATCTTCTGTATCGTTGGCCTCGGAAGAGTGGGACGATAGCTGTTTTACGGAGACTTTAGCCAAAATCTACATAAAACAGCACCGATATGACAAGGCGCTTGAAATTATTAAAAAATTAAGTTTGAATTATCCAAAAAAAAATGCTTACTTTGCAGACCAAATCAGATTTTTGGAGAAATTGATTATTAACGCTAAATCAAAATAACAAAATGTACTTATTATTAATTATCCTCATGTTGATTGCATCTGTGTTGATGTGTTTTATCGTATTGATTCAAAATTCTAAAGGAGGCGGTCTGGCATCAGGCTTTTCATCATCCAACCAGATTATGGGTGTGCGCAAGACTACGGATTTCTTGGAAAAGGCCACTTGGACCTTGGCCGGTTGCATGGTAGTCTTCAGCATCATCTCGGCTTATACGATATCTTCTTCTACAGGCAAGGCCGGTGATGTCATCATGGAACAAGCACAACAAGAAGAAAAAACGAATCCTTATAACCTGCCCGTAGGCACGACAGCTCCGGAAACGGAAGCCCCTGCTGCTCCGGCAACAAATTCTACAGATGATAGTATCGGGTAAGGATATCCTTTCTTTATGAGTTGTCCACTACACCTATGGGCAGCGTTTCAGAGGCGCGGATTACAGCGGACGGCACGGATAATGTAAATTCGTGATGTCATGTAATCCACGTCTCTTTTTTCATGCGGAAAGAAAGAGGATGTAGCTTGCATATATTTAATTAATCTTATACTAAAAACCAAAATGACAACTACTGACAAAATCCATCAGACATTGCGTGATTCTGCAGGGATGCGCTGGATGGTACTCTTATTTTTGGCCTTTGCCATGTTCTGTTCATATATCTTTATGGATATTCTTTCGCCCATCAAGGATTTGATGCAATCCACCCGTGGCTGGGATTCTACGGCATTCGGAACCATGCAGGGTTCTGAAACGTTCTTGAACGTATTTGTTTTCTTCCTGATTTTTGCCGGTATCATCCTGGACAAGATGGGAGTGCGCTTCACGGCGGTGCTTTCGGGAGTGGTGATGCTGGTAGGTGCGACCATTAATTGGTATGCTGTGACCGAGTCGTTCCAAGGAAGTGGGTTGGAAGAGTGGTTCAACAATCATCTGAACTATATTCCCGGCTTCGACGAATTGGGTATCTCTCCCTTCTATCAGGGTATGCCTGCATCAGCCAAGTTTGCAGCGGTAGGTTTTATGATTTTCGGATGTGGTGTGGAGATGGCCGGTATCACCGTTTCGCGTGGTATTGTGAAGTGGTTCAAAGGGCGTGAGATGGCACTTGCCATGGGGTCTGAGATGGCACTTGCCCGTTTGGGAGTGGCTACCTGCATGATCTTCTCTCCGATGTTTGCCAAGTTGGGCGGTGTGATTGATGTATCCCGTTCGGTGGCATTCGGTGTGGTGCTGCTGTTCATTGCGCTCATCATGTTCATTGTCTATTTCTTCATGGACAAGAAGCTGGATGAACAGACCGGCGAGGCCGAAGAGAAGGACGATCCGTTTAAAATCAGTGATCTTGGCACGATTCTTTCCAGCGGCGGCTTCTGGGTAGTGGCGCTTTTGTGTGTGCTCTACTATTCGGCTATCTTCCCTTTCCAGAAGTATGCGGTGAATATGTTGCAATGCAATCTGGTGTTCACTGAGGTTCCGGCTGAGTCTTTCTGGGCTTCCAATGCGGTGGTAGTCATTCAGTATTGCATCATGCTGGTGGTGGCTGCTGCTGCTTTTGCCAGTAATTTTTCCAAGAAGGCCAATAT
>CAMWRY010000160.1 GCA_947176775.1 uncultured Bacteroides sp. | reverse complement strand
AGCATATACAGGGCCTCGTCCGTCTGCATGGCATCCTCAATCATGTCTTTCTTGACGCTCAGCCGGTTGAAGAACAGTTCCTCTCCGGTCTGCGGATGGTAGCAGGCTATGAACGGGCGCCCGTATTTCCTGCGGCTCATCCCGTTGCGCAGGCCGTAGCCGTAGTTCAGCATGAACAGCTTGCCGCCTTGCATGAACAGCATGGAGTGCGAGGCTTTCACATCCGGGAACTCTTTTTTCCATACCACGTTGAGGGCGGTGTCCATGCAGGAAATCTGCTGGCGGTCTGCCCAGTAGTAGAGCGAATCCTGCGGCAGGATGTTGGAAGTCAGTCCCGTGATGGTGTTGTTGGCAACGGGGACTACACCGTAGAACATGCCACTGGTAGCCACTGCGCCGAGTGCCGCTCCGGCCACCATGGCCAGTCCTTGCAGCAAGGCTGCTTTATTGTCGTGCGCTCCCGGTTTGCCCGGATAGGTGAGGAGTTCTCCGGTCATGAAGTCCAGCTTGTGCAGGTCGTCGGCCACAATCAGCCGTTTGTTCTGTTCGGTGTCAAGCACTTCGTTCCAACCGTACAGGTGGGGCAGCTTGTTCACCCACAACTCATTGCCGAACCTCAGGTTGACGGCGCGGAGCTTGTCGGAAGTGGGCGAGCTGTAGCCTAAGACCAGTCCCAGGGAATCGTCTACGTACACCGGAAAGAGTCCGGTTTCCCACCTTTTGTTTCCGTTTTCTTTGTCGAACAAGGTTATCTTGTTGTTGATGTCGGTTATCAGTACGCCTTCCGAGAGGCAGGTGATTCGTGATTTGCTGAAGTCGATGGGCTGTTTCCATTGCAATCGGTTGCTGTGGGTGTCGTAAAGTCCGATTTCGCCCTTGTTCTTCAAGAACTTTCCGCTTTTGGTCGTCTCCCGGAAGCTGATGCAGAGGTAATCGCCTTGCTTGCTCATGGAGAAAGTCTCTACGCGCTGCGGAAAGGTGTAGCTTTGTGCCTTCAGGTCGGTTCCGTCCGTCTTCTTCCCTACGACGATGGTTTCGGGTTGTGCGTAGTTTGCAGTTGCTGTCAGGATGAGGCATATAAGTGCCAAGAGCCGATGCGCCTTCATGCGCTTTGTTTCTGCTTTCATGTTCTTGTCTTTCTTTGGATTGCAATTTTGCAAAGATTGTAAAATTCATGGCTATGCCTGTATGATTGGTGGGTTATTTAAGATTATTTAGCCCACTCCCGGTAACTCCTCAGACAGAAGTGCATAAATCGCTTGAAAGAGTGCGCATGAATCATGCTTTTTCGTAACTTTGCAGCCGGAAGCTTGTTGTTTATTCATAGGCTGAAACGCGCTGTGGATAAATGGCGGCAGTTACCAAAGGATTATACAATTAAATTCGATTAATATTATGGCAAAGAAAGCTCTTTTAATGATTCTTGATGGCTGGGGTATCGGCGACCAAGGCAAAGACGACGTGATTTTCAACACTCCCACCCCCTATTGGGACAGCTTGTTGGCAAACTATCCGCACTCCCAGCTTCAGGCGAGCGGCGAGAATGTAGGTTTGCCCGACGGACAGATGGGTAACTCCGAGGTGGGTCACCTCAATATCGGTGCCGGACGCATCGTTTATCAGGACTTGGTGAAGATTAACCGTGCCTGTGCCGACGGCAGCATCCTGAAGAACAAGGAGATTGTTTCCGCCTTCTCCTACGCCAAGGAGAACGGCAAGAACATCCACTTCATGGGACTGACCTCCAACGGTGGCGTGCACAGCTCTTTCGATCACCTCTTCAAACTCTGCGACATCTCCAAGGAGTATGGCATCGAGAACACATTTATCCACTGCTTCATGGATGGTCGCGACACCGACCCGAAGAGCGGCAAGGGCTTCATTGAGCAGCTGGCGGCCCATTGCGAAAAGTCTGCCGGTAAGATTGCCTCCATCGTGGGACGCTTCTATGCCATGGATCGCGACAAGCGCTGGGAACGCGTGAAGACGGCTTACGACTTGCTGGTGAACGGTGAAGGCAAGGTGGCAACGGACATGGTACAGGCCATGCAGGAGTCTTACGACGAAGGTGTGACGGACGAGTTCATCAAGCCCATTGTGAACGGTGGCTTCGACGGTACCATCAAGGAGGGCGATGTAGTCATCTTCTTCAACTACCGCAACGACCGCGCCAAGGAGCTGACCATCGTCCTGACGCAACAGGATATGCCCGAGCAAGGCATGCACACCATTCCCGGCTTGCAGTATTACTGCATGACTCCGTATGACGCCAGCTTCACGGGCGTGCACATCCTCTTCGACAAGGAGAACGTGCAGAACACGCTGGGCGAATACCTTGCAGCCAACGGCAAGACACAGCTGCACATTGCCGAGACCGAGAAGTATGCACACGTTACCTTCTTCTTCAACGGTGGTCGCGAGACTCCCTACGATGCCGAAGAGCGTATCCTGGTTCCCTCTCCGAAGGTTGCCACCTACGACCTGAAGCCCGAAATGAGCGCTTACGAAGTGAAGGATAAATTGGTGGAAGCCATCAAGACCCAGAAGTTCGACTTCATCGTAGTGAACTATGCCAACGGTGACATGGTGGGACACACCGGCATCTACGAGGCTATAGAAAAGGCCGTGAAAGCCATCGACGATTGCGTGAAGGAGACGGTAGAGGCTGCCAAGGCCAACGACTACGAAGTCATCATCATCGCCGACCACGGCAATGCCGACCACGCCCTGAACGAAGACGGCACTCCGAACACCGCCCACTCCCTGAATCCCGTTCCTTTCGTTTACGTCACAGCAAACAAGGACGCCAAGGTGGAGAACGGTGTATTGGCCGACGTAGCTCCTTCTATCCTGCACATCCTGGGCATGAAGCAGCCTGCTGAGATGACGGGAAAGGATTTGATAAAGTAAAACTCTCTAATATTTTGAATAGAGTGTATTGAATTTGAAAAGGTTGTATCCTAAAAGGACAATAGTCTTATAGTCCAGGGCATCGCCTTAGGTATAAAGAGTCCAACAATTAACAACGCCCTGAAAGGGCAAAAGCGTTCATAGTATGGCGAAACATCTATAGTGCTTTTGTCCTTTCAGGGCGATTGGTTGTATATCGTATTTTACCTGAGGTGTTGCCTTAGCTGTGTGTTCCATGGGCTTTCAGCTCGTTTATGCAGCACTTGCGAAACTTAAATTATTTCAGTTTGATACACTCTATTCTTTTTATGATGATCTATGCGTTGTTTTCGTTTTATACTTTTCTGCTATTTGACTCTTATTAGTTCTTCTTGTGTAAAGGAGATAGGGGAGGATGTGGATGAACAGCCGATGCCAGAAGAACCTACACAAATCATGAATTTATTGAGTAATGGTAATTGTGAAAAGTGGGTTAATCTTTTAGGAGGAGAAGAAGAATATCTTAATGGCTGGTCCCTGCGTACACACCAAGGAAGTGTATTTGCCGAGTATAAGCTTGTTTATGAAGGTACTGCTTCTGCTAAATTGTGCTCACCGCGGACAGGAATTACTGCGTTTGTCAGTCAAAGCGTGCCTGTGATGCCTGGACATCGTATCAGAATTGTTCATCATTATCTGATGAATAAGAAATCAGGTAATGGAGCGAGAATGTATTGCTATTTTCGTCAAGGGGGTGCTTCTTCTAATATTTCCAATAGTGTCTTGGCAACTTTCTATGATGAAAATACGCTGGATATCATAAGGGGAGGTGGATATGGGATTCCTAGTTTTTCAGATACTGCCGGGGAATGGAAATCTTTTGATTATACTATAAGAGTTCCGGCAATAGCAAATTATTTTGTTTTTGAGATTCATAGTTATGCAGGTACCACTTTCTATGTGGATGACTGTTATGTGATTGATTTGGATAATTCAACTATAAAACGATTATGATACAGATTGATGATACAGTGGTTAGCCTCGATGTGTTTCGCGAGAAGTTTCTTTGCGACCTCGCTGCTTGTAAGGGAGAATGCTGTATAGAGGGCGATGCCGGCGCGCCGGTGGAGCTGGACGAAGTGGAGAAACTGGAAGAGGTGTTGCCCCTCATTTGGGACGAACTCTCTCCCGAGGCCCGTGCCGTGATAGAGAAGCAGGGTGTCGTCTATACCGATTGCGAGGGCGACCTGGTGACCTCCATTGTCAACAACAAGGATTGCGTCTTCACCTGCTACGACGAGAAAGGCTGCTGCTATTGCGCCATCGAAAAAGCTTACCGTGAAGGCCGGACCCACTTCTACAAACCCATATCCTGCCACCTCTATCCGATACGGGTAGGCAACTACGGGATGTACAAAGCCGTGAACTACCATCGCTGGAACGTCTGCAAGGCGGCCGTACTCTTGGGACAGAAGGAGAACCTGCCTGTATATAAGTTCCTGAAAGAGACGCTTATCCGCAACTTCGGTGAGGACTGGTATGCGTAACTGGAACT
>CAMWRY010000159.1 GCA_947176775.1 uncultured Bacteroides sp. | reverse complement strand
AAGTGCGCTTCCGGCTGCTGCCAGACGCTGTCTTGCAGCGAGGCACCTCCAAAGCCCAAGGAGGCGATTTCCGGCAGGTGGGCCGGGGTGATGCCGCTCAGGGCTATCACTTTGGCATCGATGATGCCTGCTTGCCGGGCTTCCTTCAGGGTGTCGAGGGAGTAGGCGGAGGAGTATCTCTCTTTGGAAATGCTGTCGTAGATGGGGCTGAGAAAGACGTAATCGCAGTGCGGCTTGTGTAGCACCACTTCGTCGAGGGAGTGGCAGGAGCAGCTGACGTGGCCCGTATATCCGGGCGCCAATTGCGGATTACGGTTGTTCAGGTGGATGCCTTTCAGGCCGAAGGCAGGAACCAACTGGAAGTGGTCGTGCACGACGATGTGTGGCAGGTACTCCTGTGGTAGCAGTTTGAGGTAGTTTTCCAACTCTTGGGCCGAGGCTCCCGGCTTGCGCAGGTGCAGTATCTCCAGACCGTTGCAGAAGAGGGAGGTGGTGGCGGCTATTTCGCCTTTGAAAAACAGGGGAGGGGTGATGACTATCAGCTTCATTTCTTTGCAGTTGTTTGTCTATAAGGAGAAGATATAGGATTGCATGGTTCTCAGGTCGATGGTCCAGAGCTTTCCGGACAACGGTTCGCCGTAACCTACAATCAGTTTCAGTACTTCATTGGCTTCTACGCTGCCCACGATGGCCGGGGTGACACCGATGACGGCGCGGCTGGGAGGCGGCATGCGTAGCATACCGGCTTTATCGGGATAGAGGTCGCGGTAGGTCTTGGCGCCTTCGCCGTGGCAGAAGACGGATACCTGGCCTTCGAAGCCCTGGATGGCACCGTAGACGTAGGGCTTGTGCAGGGCGTGGCAGGTGTCGCTCAGCAGGTAACGGGTGGTGAAGTTGTCGCATGCGTCTACAACGATGTCATAGCGCTTTATCAGTTCGCCGGCATGCTGTGGGTCGAGGCGGAAGGGGTAGGTCTCTACGTTCACCTCACTGTTCAAGCCTTGTAGCCTATGGGCTGCGCATAGAGGTTTGGACTGCCCAACCTCAGCCTCAGTGTACAAGACCTGACGTTGAAGGTTGCTGATGCTGACATTGTCATCGTCCACCAGCCCCAGCGTGCCTACGCCGGCGCCTGCCAGATAAAGGGCGATGGGAGAGCCCAGCCCTCCTACGCCTACTATTAGGACTTTAGCCTGCCGCAACTTCTCCTGGCCGGCTACCCCTATTTCGGGGAGAGAGATTTGTCTGTCGTAACGGTTCATCACTTTTTAGGAGTTAAAGAAGTTATCAGCCGATAACTCTGCATGCACAAGAGTATCGGCTCTGACACTTTTTATCAATAGGCTTTCAAGTCGAAACTTGCATCCCAGTCCTTCCACACCGGTTCGCGTCCCAGCGTTTTTAGGGCTTGCTCCACTTCCACGGCTTTGCGCTCGTCGCTCACGTGGAACTGTTCCAAGGTCTGTGGATAGCTGTAGTAGCCTCCCGGTTCGGTCTTGCTCTCGGCACTCATGGTGGTGACGCCCAGGGTGGCCATGTGGTCGCGGATGGAGGCCGGTTCGCGTGTGGAGTAGGAGATGTCCACGTCATGGTCGAAGATGCGCATGGCAAAGGTGACCTGTGCCAGTTCACGGTCACTCATGATGACGTTGGGCTGGAAGCCTCCGTTCTCCGAAGGGCGCATACGGGGGAAGTTGACGCTGTACTTTGTCCTCCAGTAATGTTTCTGTAGGTAGCGCAGGTGGTGGGCCATCATCGTGATGTCGGTGCGCCATTCCTTCTCCAGCCCGATAAGTACGCCCATGCCGATGGAGTGGACGCCGGCCTGCCCCATGCGGTCGAAACCGTTGACACGCCACTCGAACTTGGACTTCATGCCCCGGGGGTGATAGAGCTTGTAGTTGGCCTTGTGATAGGTCTCTTGGAAGCAGATGACGCCATTCATGCCGTGTTTCTTCAGTTCGGCATACTCTTCCGCTTTCAGAGGCATTACCTCTATCTTGAGGTTGCTGAAGTAGGGCTTGGCCAGGTCCAGCGCACGGGCCAGGTAGGGGACACCTGCCACGGCCGGATTCTCACCCGTCACGATGAGAAGATTCTCGAAGGGAGCCAGCTTCTTGATGGCCTTGTACTCATTCACAATCTCCTCTTCCGTCAGGATGGTGCGCGGCATGGGGTTGCTGATGTGGAAGCCGCAGTACACGCACGAGTTGGTGCACGAGTTGGTGATGTAAAGGGGGATGAACATGGATATGGTTTTCCCGAAGCGAGCCTCGGTGTATTTCCGGCTTAGGCGTGCCATTGTCTCCAGATAGGGGGTGGCGGCAGGCGAGATAAGGGCCATGAAGTCCTCCACGTTGCACTGTTCTTTGGAAAGGGCGCGGCGCACGTCGGCATCGGTCTTGGCATAGATGCGTTTGGTAGTCTCCTCCCAGGATATCTTTTCTAATTCGTCTGAAAACATGATGTTTTGGTTTTGATTAGGTTTTCAGGAGACAAGTTGACAAGACTACGAAAGTCTTGTCAACTTGTCCCTTGTTTACTTTTTCTTCAACTCCCTGGACAACCGCATGGCGCAGAAGTTAGGTCCGCACATGGTGCAATACTCTCCGTCGATGTGGCGTCCGGCGTGGAAGTAGCTGAGGGCACGTTCGGGGTCGAGCGAGAGGTCGAACTGGTCTTTCCAGCGGAACTCGTAGCGTGCTTTGCTCAGGGCATTGTCGCGCACCTGTGCGCCGGGGTGTCCTTTGGCCAAGTCGGCCGCATGGGCGGCTATCTTGTAGGTGACGACGCCCACACGCACGTCCTCCTTGTCGGGTAGGGCGAGGTGCTCCTTGGGGGTGACGTAGCAGAGCATGGCAGTGCCCAGCCAGCCTATCTGTGCGGCTCCAATAGCGGAGGTGATGTGGTCGTATCCCGGAGCGATGTCAGTCACAATGGGACCCAGGGTGTAGAAGGGGGCGTTGTGGCACTTCTCTATCTGGCGCTCCATGTTCTCGCGTATTTTGTGCATGGGCACGTGTCCGGGTCCCTCGATGAAGGCCTGTACGTTCTTCTCCCAAGCACGCAGCACGAGTTCGCCCATGGTGTCCAGTTCGGCAAACTGGGCTTCGTCGTTGGCATCGTAGGTGGATCCGGGACGCAGGCCGTCGCCCAGCGAGATGGCCACGTCATACTGGGCCAGAATGTCGCAGATGTCATCGAAGTGCTCGTAGAGGAAACTCTCGCAGTCGTGCACCAGGCACCACTTGCTCATGATGCTGCCGCCGCGGCTCACGATGCCGCACAGCCGTTTTTCGGCCAAATGCACGTTGTGGCGACGGATGCCGGCATGGATGGTGAAGTAGTCCACACCCTGTTCGCACTGCTCGATGAGTGTGTCGCGGTAGATTTCCCAAGTGAGGTCTTCCACCTTTCCGTCCACCTTCTCCAGAGCTTGGTAGATGGGTACGGTGCCCACGGGGACGGGGCAGTTGCGAATAATCCATTCGCGCGTCTCGTGGATGTTGGCGCCGGTGGAAAGGTCCATCAGGGTATCGCCGCCCCACTTGCAGCTCCAGAGTGCCTTTTCCACCTCCTCCTCAATGCTCGAGGTGGTAGCGGAGTTACCGATGTTGGTGTTGATTTTCACCAGGAAGTTGCGGCCGATAATCATCGGTTCGGCTTCGGGGTGGTTAATGTTGGCCGGTAGCAGGGCGCGTCCGGCGGCAATCTCTTGGCGGACGAATTCGGGGGTGATGTGGGTGGGGATGCCCAGCTCGGCGCAGTTCATGTTCTCGCGGATGGCTACGTACTCCATTTCGGGGGTGATGATGCCCTGCTTGGCATAGTACATCTGGGTGCAGCACTGTCCGGTCTTGGCGCGGTAGGGGAGGGCGATGTGCTCGAAGCGCAGGGAGTCGAGCGAGCGGTCGTCACGGCGCATGCGGCCGTATTGTGAGGTGATTTCAGGTAGTTGCTCTACGTCGCCTCGCTTTAGTATCCAAGGCTCTCGCAGGCGTGGAAGTCCCTTCTTCAGGTCGATTTCCACATCAGGGTCGCTGAAGGGGCCGCTAGTATCGTAGATGTAGACCGAAGGGTTGGGCGTGATAACCTTCTCTCCATCGACGAAGTGGGTGCTGGGTACTTGTTCTACTCGGCGCATGGCTACGCGCAGTTCGGGGTAGAGGGTGCCGGGCAGGTAGACTTTCTCGGAACGGGGGAATTTTATTTTTTGGTTCATAGCTTCATGTTTCGGGGTTATGCGTTCAGGAATGCGGTGAGCGGTGAGCTGGCTTCGGCCACGAAGTTGTCGGCCTGTATGCCCAAGCCTGCTTCGTAGGCCATGCGTCCGGCCTCTACGGCTTGCTTAAAGGCGGTGGCCATGGCTACGGGGTTGCCGGCTACGGCGATGGCTGTGTTCACCAGGCAGGCCGATGCGCCCATCTCCATGGCTTCGGCGGCGTGGCTGGGG
>CAMWRY010000158.1 GCA_947176775.1 uncultured Bacteroides sp. | reverse complement strand
TAAAAAAATGCGCCCTCAGGCATCTCTCCGATGAAAAAATAGTATCAATGCAAGAGCTATGATCTAATGCTGTCGAACTGCAAGGGAAACAATGTCTCATTTTAATAAAATGATTGATTTTAATCAGCTATATAAGGATTACTATAAACGCTCTTTTTGTTTCGTCAAATCGTACGTTTATGATGACGGGGTTGCCGAAGACATCGTTTCGGAATCTTTGGTTTCCTTGTGGCAAGTGACGAGGAAGGAGGAGGTGCTTCATCCGTTGTCGTTGTTGCTGACTATCTTGAAAAACAATTCATTGAACTATCTGAAGGCGGAGGAGCGCAGGCTGGAGGCGATGAACTCCATGTCGGACATGCTGATGCGCGACCTGAACTACCGGATTAACGGCTTGGACGCTTGCGATCCCCGGGAAATCTTTTCTTCTGAAATAACCGCCATCATCGAAAAAACATTGACCTCTTTGTCCGAACAGACCCGACGGGTGTTCGAGTTGAGCCGCTATGAGATGCTTCCGGTAAAAGAGATTGCCGTCCAGATGGAACTGACCCCCAAAGCGGTGGAATATCACATCACCAAATCCTTGAAGGCTTTGCGCGTGGCTTTGAAGGACTATTTGCCGCTTTATTACTTTTTGTTTATGTAAGAGCCTGTTTAAATTTTCTTCAAAAAGTTTTTTCTTCAGCTTCTTTTGAATTTCTTTTCGGCCTGTTTTTCCTCTTTTTATTCGTCACATAGCCCACTATGCTCCTCATAAAAACAGAAAAAACATCCTCAAAAAGAACTCCCAAAAGAAGACTGAACAAAATTTAAACAGGCTCTTATATCAGACGCAAATATAGGACTTTGCTTTTGTTTTATAATCAGATTACTTGAAAATCTTTCTTTCATTCAGTGCATTCCAATATTTTCTTGCATTTCTCATGTGCTCGGCATAATTGGAGGCAAAGTTGTGGGTACCCGAGAAATCCTCTTTGGCACACATGTAGAGGTAATCGTGCTTGGTGTAATTGAGCACGGCATCCAGCCCCACGGGCGAGGGGATGCGTATGGGGCCGGGCGGCAGTCCGGCGTTGCGGTACGTATTATAAGGCGAGTCTATCTCCAGATGGGCATTGGTGATGCGTCGCAGTCCGAAGTCCTGTAAGGCGAATTTGATGGTCGGGTCAGCTTGCAGCGGCATACCGGTATGCAACCTGTTGATGTACAGTCCTGCCACCATCGGCTTTTCGGCCTGGTTGTTTGTCTCCTCCTCGACGATGGAGGCGAGGGTGCAGACTTCTGTGGGAGTCATCCCGATGGAGGTGGCTTTGGCCAGACGTTCTTGGTTCCAGAACTTCTGATGCTCTTTCTGCATTCTCTCGAAGAGTTCTTCGGCGCTCATGTCCCAATATACCTGATACGTTTCGGGGATAAAGAGGCAGGGCATGGTCTCCTGGGTGTAGCCCAACTTCTGTTGGAAGGTGGGATTGTTCATCAGTCCGGCTATTTCGGTAGAATCTATCATGAGCTGTTTGCCGATGCTGCGTGCCAGTCTGTCCAGGGTACGTACACTGCCGATGGTGAGGTTCGTAGGTTCTTGATACCCTCGATATAGGCGGCTGAATACGTGGTACACATTTTCACCCGGTCGTATGGCATAGCGTCCGGTATGTATGTTCTGAGGATATTTCTTGTATTGGGCCATCCAGCGAAAGCCGGTGAAGCTTCGGGGATGTCCTTGCCGTTTCACCTTATCATATATGGAGTCGGCGGTATCGTCACGGTCTATATAGACATAGGCGGTTTTTGGGGGGTGAAATTGCGGAGCAAACAGGTAGTAGTAGACTGTTCCTGCACAAGCCGCACCCATCAGCACCAGGGCGATGAATACTGCGATAAGTATTTTCTTCTTTTTCTTTTCCATTTTCTCTTCATTGCATTTTTGTAGACGCAAAGTTAGTAAAAAACGGAATGCAAACAACCTACTCTCTGAAAGAGACTCCATGAAACTGTGCCAATGACGTACCATTCATACCATAAAGACAGATTCTCACAGCCTTATCTCTGCCAATCGCGCAAGATAATCTGTGAGAATCTGTCTTTATGGGGTTACCTGTGTGCCTATCCCAAGGCCGAAGCGCACACAAGCATTGTTTTTATCAGTCGAAGAAACTCTTGAACTTCTTGAATATCTTCTCTTTAATCGAGGTGTTCGGTTTGAAGTTGTCCGATGCCTCCATCTCTTCCAGCGCCTTCTTTTCGTCCTTGCTCAGGGCTTCGGGCACATATACGCTGACATTCACCAGCAAGTCTCCCGTGCCGTATCCATTCACGCTTGGCAGACCTTTGCCGCGCAGGCGGAGCACTTTTCCCGGCTGTGTGCCCGATTCAATCTTCACCTTCACCTTTCCGTCAATGGTCGGTATCTCTACCGCACCACCCAGAGCAGCTGTGGGGAAGCTGAGGAGCAGGTTGTATATCAGGTCGTTTTCGTCGCGTATCAGGTTGGGGTCTTGTTCTTCCTCAATGAGAATCAGGAGGTCGCCCGGTACCCCGTTGTGCTTGCCGGCATTTCCTTTGCCTCCCATGGAGAGCTGCATGCCCTCTGCCACGCCTTTCGGGATTTTCACGGTCACTACCTCTTCGCCATATACGATACCCTCGCCAGCACACTCCTTACACTTGTTCTTGATGATTTTGCCTTCGCCGCCGCACGTAGGGCAGGTAGCTCTGGTCTGCATGGTGCCGAGTATGGTCTGCTGGTTGCGGATGACCGTACCGCTACCGTTACAGGTGGGGCAGGTTTCCGTGCCGCCGTCGCCTTCGGCTCCTGTGCCGTGGCAGTGGGTACAGGGTACGTACTTTTTCAGCTTGAATTTCTTTTCCACGCCGGTAGAGATTTCCTTCAGGTTCAGTTTCACCTTGACGCGCAGGTCCGAACCGCGGTAACGGCGCTGTTGCGCACCGCCTCCACCTCCGCCGAAACCGCCAAAACCACCGAAACCTCCTCCGCCGTGTCCGCCAAAGATGTCGCCGAACATGGAGAAGATGTCATCCCTGGACATGCCTCCGCTGAAGCCGCCGAACGGACCTCCGTTGCCGGCCGCGCCACCCATTCCGGCATGTCCGAACTGGTCGTAACGGGCGCGTTTGTCCGGATTGCTCAGCACATCGTAGGCCTCTGCCGCTTCCTTGAATTTCTCTTCGGCCGTCTTGTCGCCCGGATTCTTGTCCGGATGATATTGGATGGCTTTCTTACGATAGGCTTTTTTTATTTCGTCTGCCGTGGCAGTCTTTTCGACTCCCAATACTTCGTAGTAATCTCTCTTTTCCATACAGTTTTATGTTATTCTCCGACTACCACTTTGGCATGACGGATTACTTTGTCGTTTAGGATGTAACCGGTTTGCACGCAGTCCAGAATCTTTCCCTTCAGTGCCTCGTCGGGTGCCGGAATCACGGCGATGGCTTCGTGATAGTCCGTGTCGAGCGGTTGTTCCTTGGTCTCTATCACCTTCACGCCATTCTGTCCCAGTACGGACATGAACTTGTTGTAGATAAGCTCCACACCCTCTTTTACGGCGGCTACGTCGGTGGCATTCTCCATGTTCTTGAGGGCGCGTTCAAAGTCGTCCACGATGGGGAGGATGCTGCTGATGCTCTTTTCGCCTCCGTTCAGGATGAGTTCCGCTTTCTCCTTCATGGTGCGTTTGCGATAGTTGTCAAACTCAGCATACAGGCGCAGGTTCTTGTCTTTCTGCTCCTCCAGCTGTTCCCGGGTCTTTTCCAGTTCCTGGGCCAGTTTTTCTTCTTCTGTCAGGGGAGCTTCGTTTTCGGGTGAAGCTTCTTGTCCGGCAGTCTCTTCGTCACATTCGTTGGGAGCAGTCTGGGTCTTCAGTTCTTCTTCCTGATTGTTTTCTTTTTCTTTCGGATTCATATTGTTATGTTTTTTGTTCTTATAAAATGATTTGACTTTCATTGTTGTTAAGGGTTTAAGTTTATACGTTATTTATAAAATGTTCCAGCAAAAACTTTGCCAAAACGGATGTTTTTTGCCAAAAACGCCGCAAAGGTAATACTTTTATGCCAGATTGACAGCGCATCTTTGTGCCTAATTGTGGAAAATGAATGGGATTTATGGTTCGTAATTTATGATTTATGACTACCTTTGCCCCCGGATTAACACAAAACAAGAAAAATCATAATCATAAATCATAAATAGATCAGATGATAACAGTCTCTAATGTTTCGGTACAGTTTGGTAAAAGAGTATTGTTCAATGACGTAAACCTGAAGTTTACAAGTGGTAACTGCTATGGCATTATCGGTGCCAACGGCGCCGGAAAATCTACTTTCCTGAAAACGATTTCCGGAGAACTGGAACCTACGACGGGTTCCATCACGCTGGCTCCGGGCGAACGGCTTTCGGTTTTGAGCCAGGACCACTTCAAGTGGGATGCCTTTACGG
>CAMWRY010000157.1 GCA_947176775.1 uncultured Bacteroides sp. | reverse complement strand
TCCGGTCATCAAGCAGGTATACGAGATGCAGGGACACATGTACGAAAACATCCTTATCCCCATCACGGACGGAAAACGGATGTACAACATCTCTTGCAACCTGAAGAAGGCTTACGAAACGGAGTGCAAGGAGGTGGTGAAGTCCTTCGAGAAGTCCATCCTGCTGCACGTCATCGACGAGGCCTGGAAGGAGAACTTGCGCGAACTGGACGAACTGAAGCACTCGGTGCAGAATGCAAGCTACGAACAGAAAGACCCGTTGCTGATTTACAAGTTGGAATCCGTGAACTTGTTTGATGCGATGGTGAACAAAATCAATAACCAGACCATCTCTATCCTGATGCGCGGACAAATTCCGGTACAGGAGGCTCCGGCTGAAGCTCCTCAGGCTCCTCAGGCTCCGCAGCAGGATGCTGAAGCTGCACAAGCTCCTGAAGCTCCCCAGCCTCCTCGCCAGCATGTAGAGGTGCGCCAGGCTGCTCCGGAACAGCGCCAGGACATGAGCAAGTACCGCGAACAGAAGGTGGACCTGAATGACCCGAATCAGCAAGCCGCCGCAGCTCACGATACACGCGAGCAACCCCGACGCGAACCGATACGTGCCGAGAAGACGGTGGGACGCAACGATCTTTGCCCCTGCGGCAGCGGTAAGAAATACAAGAACTGCCATGGGAAAAACGCATAATGGCATAATGGCAAAATGACAAAATGACAAAGGCGATGGGAGGTGTGTTAAAATGCGCCTCCCATTACTTTTTATTCCCCTTGCCGACTTTATCACTTTTTTATTCTTTCCCTCTTTTGAATGTTCTGTGAAAAGAGTACTTTTGCTCCGAAGAACAAAAACAAAGAGTATGATTAGATACCGCCATTATTGTCTGCTATTGATAGGCACACTGCTTTTAGGCAGCTGCCAGAGCGTGGAACAACTCTCCATCGACTATATGCTTCCGGCAGAGGTCAGCTTCCCAACGATATTGAAACGTGTGGCTGTTGTCAACAACATGCCGGATATACCGGACAATAAGCTCATTGTCAACGGGAAAAAGAAGAAAAAAGGTGAGAACGAGGTGGCGCGCCTCACCAACTACTACAACGGGGACGGCACCATCACTACCGAAGCTTTAGCCGAAGCCCTGGCTGACGAGAACTACTTTGAAGAGGTGGTGATATGCGACTCGGCTTTGAGAAGTAAAGACATCAACCCTCGCGAAAGTACATTGTCGCAAGAAGAGGTACAGGAGCTGGTCCGGGACTTGGATGTGGACTTCCTGATAGCCTTGGAGAACGTACAGATGCGTTCCTGCCGTAAAATAAGCTATGCGCCCGACTGGGGTGTCTTCTTCGGCACGGTGGACGTAAAGGTGTATCCCACCGTTAAGATATACTTGCCCAACCGTAAAGGGCCTATGCTGACCGTCAACAGCAACGACAGCATTTTCTGGGAAGAGGCGGAACGCACGGAAGCCTTGGTACGCTCCCGTCTCATCAGTGAGGAAGAGATGGTGAAACAGGCATCGGGGTTTGCCGGTACTGTTCCGGTGAAGCATCTGCTTCCTTATTGGAAAACGGGCCACCGCTACCTGTTCAGCGGCGGCTCTGTAAACATGCGCGATGCGGCCGTATATGCCAGAGAGGAGAACTGGAGTGAGGCCATCGAACTCTGGAAGCAGACCTATAACGCCCAGAAGGGCAAGCAGAAAATGTATGCCGCCTACAACACAGCCTTGGGGTACGAGATGCAAGACAGCATCAGCACCGCTTTGGAATGGGCACTGAAAGCACAAGCCTTAGCCCGGGAAAAGAGCAAGACGGACAAGAAAAAGAACGGCGAAATACAGGAAGGTACCCTCTCCTATTATATTCTTACCAGCATGTATGTGGATGAACTGGAGAAGCGGAAAGAGGGGATGACACGCCTGAACATACAAATGGACCGATTTGAGGATGATTTTTAGCCAAATCATGCAGAGATAACCGTTTTTTTTATACCTTTGAGGAACCATTAAAGAAAAAAGTCATTATGAAACTCAGTCAATCGTCATTAGCCTCCTTA
Source organism: uncultured Bacteroides sp. (assembly GCA_947176775.1). Classification (GTDB taxonomy): domain Bacteria; phylum Bacteroidota; class Bacteroidia; order Bacteroidales; family Bacteroidaceae; genus Bacteroides. The sequence continues at coordinate 2,402 of CAMWRY010000157.1, read as the reverse complement.
GAGGGTGCCCTCAAAAAAGCAATCGCCCCATATACTTGCGGTGGTGAACCGACCATCGTTACGGATATTCACTTGCAACCCACACAACACTCGGGCGAACTGTCCATCTTTGATGACGAAGATAAGGTACTGGCCCATACTACCATCAAGGAATGGACAGGCTACGAAGGAAACAACTTCTACGAAAACGCAGAACGTATCCTCTCTACCCTGCTCTGCAACATGAAGAGTGCAGGCGCCTTCGACAAACTGACCATCCTGAAACCTTTCTCTTTCGTACTGGTGGACAAAGAGAAAGAGACCATCGCAGAACTTCTCCTGATGGACGATGATACCCTGCTGCTCAACGAAGAACTTCTGAAAGGACTGGACGAAGAATTGGACAGTTTCTTGAAAGAGTTACTGGAGAAATAAGATTCCTGAACAGGCACTATAATTCATGTCCCAATATGTTGTCTTACAAAGATAAGAAATATTTTATTCCATTTCAATCTCTTCTTATATTTCATAACAAACGAGGGTGTGCCGAAAATGACACACCCTCGTTTGTTATGAAAAAGAAAATACCCTACTGCCCGACAGGATTATCCCAACGGATTGTCGCCCATATCGCCATCACCGCTATCAGGATTGCCTCCATTGCCACTACCGCTGCCGGAACCACTTCCACCGGTAGAAGTGGAAGCCTTGCCCCACTCTTCCCAAACGATGCGAGTATTCACCATACTGCGAGTAGTGACCTGATGCCCGACATTACGCTCCACTTCGGGGATAAAGCGCACACGCACGCCGTTTATCTGCGTCGCATTCACTTCTTTTTCGGTTTCCACGCCGTTTTTGGCAGCATTCGCCGTGTAATAGAAGGTACCCACACCATTTATCTTCACCGTGCGTCCCTGCCCCATATAGTTGCTCAACACACGTCCGAGGTTTTCCATCACCGCATACGTGTCACCTCGTGTCACAGTGGAAATGGCTGCCAACTCATCCGCTACCTCACGGGTACTTACCGCCTTGCCCCATGTTACGGATTGGGGATACCACAACTTGTTCTTCTTCTGAATTCTCTTAAAAAATGCCATAATCGTAAAGTTTTAAATAGTTAATAAGAATAAGTGATTGAATCTCTCATACATCGCTCCGTGAGTGTGGCAGCGGCTTTCCTCGTGAGGCCTCAACGGTTCAGCCGACTGCTTTTCCCCAAAAGCGATGATGCAAAGTTAAGGGACAAAACTCCCAAAAGGTGAGAAAGTGTCTCTACAAGCAGACGATGTAAATCACTGATTATCAATACTACCTAAAACAACCATCTCTACAGCTGACGAAAAAGCTGTTTTGCATGAAAAAGGAGGTTCGGGAGGCATCTCTACAACCGGAAAGGATAAAGTGCTGATAATGAAGGATGGCAGGGGTGGGCATCTCTACAGCAGGGCATTTTTATACTTCACAGGGTACTTGCTCCAATAACAGAACTTAAAGATGCGATAAATATTCAAATTACCATATACTAATCCAACATAATCCATCCTGCCCAATATATAGGGTCTGGTTTTATAGAGCGCATGTATCGTTGTGCATTATAGAAAGCATCATGTTTGGATTGTCCTGAAAGGAGGTTTGTATAAAATTTGTTCATTAAAAAATTGTAATTTGACCCAACTTTCCACCTACGACAGTTGTTCGGAATTTCCGAACAACTGAATCTTCCAGCAATCGCCTTCTTCGTATGCGTTGGCATGGTGGGTATGATACCCCTTATCTTATATGCCCTATCCTCGTTTCTCTTGAAATTCCTCCCATACCAATGAGGCAAGATATTTGTCACTGCGACATTGCAGGTCTGCAACCCCTTCTTCAATAAGCCCGGCTGTTTCCGATGAATAGAAAACATCCGTTGCTTCTTGAAAAGACAAACCATAAAGTTCACCCAAGGCTATTATTATATTTGCGCACTTAGCAGCTCGCATCACCATTTTACTGTCATCAGTCATAATTGCTCACTTTTTATGTATTTCAGACATTGGTCAAGCACGCTTTGAGACCGAATGCAATACTGAATATTGGGCTTCTCATATTTAAGAAGTCCCAACGTTTCATCCTCTGACAATTCACCCTCAAAGTAACGGTCAAGAGTCTGTATAACCTTGTCATCGGCTATGCCACCGATGACAATATCGTAATCCATATCATCCTTTCCGGCTCTACATTTGGCTACAAATTGCAACCCAGCCTTATCGTATGTATCAAACGTTATTAACGTCAGTTCAATGTAGGTCTCTCAGAGGCTAAAGTCACAAAGATAAAAATAATATTTCCATTTCCAATTTTCATCCGTCCTTTTTATTTTATAATGATTTTTCCCAATCCATCCATCCACACTCCCCCTCCCTTCCACCAAAGGG
>CAMWRY010000156.1 GCA_947176775.1 uncultured Bacteroides sp. | reverse complement strand
ATGTAGTCTTCAAAAATGCCAACCTCACCATAGAACGGGGAGACAAAGTGGCCTTCGTGGGCAAGAACGGCGAAGGTAAGTCGACCTTGGTGAAGTGCATCATGAAGGAGATAGAGCACGAAGGCACCCTGACCATCGGGCACAACGTACAGATAGGCTACTTCGCACAGAACCAAGCTTCCCTGTTGGATGAAAACCTGACTGTGTTCCAGACTATCGACGATGTGGCCAAAGGCGAAATACGCAACAAGATACGCGACCTGCTGGGTGCCTTTATGTTCGGCGGCCCCGAGGAGTCTATGAAGAAGGTGAAGGTGCTGTCCGGTGGAGAGCGTACACGCCTCGCCATGATAAAACTTCTGCTCGAACCCGTAAACCTATTGATACTGGACGAGCCTACCAACCACCTGGACATGAAGACCAAAGACATCCTGAAGCAGGCGTTGATGGACTTTGATGGAACACTTATTGTTGTCAGCCACGATCGCGACTTCCTGGATGGACTGGTAACCAAGGTTTATGAATTCGGAAACAAACAGGTGAAAGAGCATCTGAGTGGTATTTATGAATTCCTTGAGAAAAAGAAAATGGATTCGCTAAGAGAATTGGAGCGATAAAATAAGCGAAACAAGCATAAATGCAGGCAAAGCTTGGTTACTTTGCCTGTTTTTTCGTTTTCTGCATTTGGTTATTAGCCCATTAACTTTTATCTTTGCATCCGTTCAAAGGCAGAAGGATGAAAAGGAACCGATACATAGTTTATTTCTTATTTCTCATTAGCATGATGATGCTGGTGATTCCTGTCATTCCGCACCACCATCATGCCGATGGCTTGATATGTATGAAAAATGAGATGACGACCGACTGCTGCGAACATCATCATGATCCTTTCGATGGACATCACTGCTGCAATACCACCGGGTGTGTAACGCACTACTTCATACAACAAACGCCCGATTCCCATGAAACAAATCTGCATTCGGATGCAGTAGAAGTAATCATTCTATTCATCGAACCGCTTTCCAAACTACTACTTCTGTCCGAATCGGACTTCAAAAGGCAGAATAACGTCTATATAGAGACGCTTCACGGCACGTTTATCACACGTGCCACAGGGCTTCGTGCCCCTCCGTCTGTCTTGGTCTAACCCTTATCGGCATACGACCAAAAATAAAAACTCCATTCTATAACCGGTAGAAGAATGCAACCAAGTTGTATATTCTACTCTTTAACTTTGTATTCAAATAAAAACAAGAATCCATATAACATCATGAAAAAAACTATTTTCATGGGGGTCTTAGGATTATTCCTGTTAGGCTCCTGCAACAGCAAGTCCGGTGGAAATCACGAGGGACATAATCACGAAACGGAAGAACATAACCATGAAGGGCATAATCATGAACATGAAGGACACAATCATGAACATGAAGGACACAATCATGAACATGAAGGACACAATCATGAACATGAAGGACACAATCATGAGCATGAAGGACACAGCCATGAGCATGAAGGACACAGCCATGAGCACGAAGGACACAACCATGAACATGAAGAGCATACCGGAGGAAGTGATGAAATTATTCTGTCACCGGCAAAGGCACAAGCTGCCGGTGTAGAAGTCAGCACCATCGAGACGGGTGTTTTTCATCAGGTAGTCAAGACCAGCGGCCAGGTCATTGCTGCCCAAGGGGATGAGAGCGTGGCTGTAGCTACCGTGTCCGGAGTGGTCACTTTCAAAAGAAAGGTGGTCGAAGGCATGAGTGTGAGCAAGGGGATGCCGCTTGTAGTATTGTCGGCCAAGCACATCGCTGATGGCGACCCTGTACAGAAGGCCCGTGTAGCCTATGAAGTATCGAAGAAAGAGTTTGAACGCATGAAGGCCCTGGCAGCCAGCAAGATTGTATCGGAAAAGGAACTGGCCCAGGCTGAACAGGCTTACGAGAATGCCCGTATCAGTTATGAGGCCGTGGCCCAGCACCATTCGGAAAACGGACAGGCTGTAGTCTCTCCCATCAGCGGCTACGTGAAGAGCCTGCTGGTGAACGAAGGGGATTATGTGGAAGTAGGGCAACCGCTGGTCAGCATTACCCAAAACCGGAGACTATTCCTGCGTGCAGATGTATCGGAAAAGTACTACTCTCACTTGAACAACATCGGCTCCGCCAACTTCTGTACTCCTTATAATAATAAGGTGTACAAACTGAAGGAGCTGAACGGACATCTGCTGTCCTACGGAAAGGCATCGGGCGAAAACGGCTATTACGTTCCGGTCACCTTCGAATTCGATAACAAGGTGGATGTCATTCCTGGTTCGTTTGTGGAAGTGTTCTTGTTATCCTCGCCAATGGAGAACGTATTGTCTCTACCTCATAGCGCCCTGACCGAGGAGCAAGGCAGCTTCTTCGTCTACCTGCAACTGGACGAAGAGGGCTACAAGAAACAACTCGTCACCTTGGGTGCCGATAACGGCGAAAGCGTACAAATACTCTCCGGTGTGAAACCGGGCGATCGCGTTGTCACCCAAGGAGCCTATCAGGTGAAACTGGCATCGGCCACAAATGCCATCCCGGCACATAGTCATGAACATTAATTTAAAGTGGTGGAGTGATAAGGTGATAGAGTGATAAAAAGGTAAAGGTAGAACGTAAAGGGACAAGTTCACAATCACATTATCACAACATTATAACATTACCACCACATTATCACATTTCAAATTATGCTTAATAAGATTATACATTTTTCTCTTCAGAACCGCATCCTGGTGTTGGTAGCATCAGTGCTGTTACTGATTGGCGGTACTTACACCGCCATGCATACGGAAGTGGATGTGTTCCCCGACCTCAATGCGCCAACGGTGGTCATCATGACCGAGGCAAACGGCATGGCGGCAGAGGAGGTGGAACAGCTGGTCACCTTCCCCGTAGAAACGGCTGTAAACGGCGCGACGGGAGTACGCCGCGTGCGTTCTTCCTCCACAAACGGCTTTTCGGTGGTCTGGGTGGAGTTCGACTGGGACACCGAAATCTACCTGGCCAGGCAGATTGTCAGCGAGAAACTGGCGATAGTGAGCGAATCGCTGCCTGCCAACGTGGGTAAGCCGACCCTGGGACCGCAATCGTCCATCTTGGGCGAGATGCTGATTGTAGGCCTGACGGCTGACTCTACCTCCATGCTGGACTTGCGCACCATTGCCGATTGGACCATTCGTCCCCGACTGCTCTCTACGGGCGGCGTGGCACAAGTAGCCGTGCTGGGCGGTGACATCAAGGAGTATCAGGTGCAACTGGACCCGGAACGGATGCGCCACTATGACGTAAGCCTGAACGAAGTGATGAACGCCACGCGCGAAATGAACTTGAATGCCAATGGCGGCGTGCTCTATGAATATGGCAACGAATACATCGTACGCGGCCTGCTCTCTACCGACCGGGCAGACCAGATAGGGAAAGCGGTAGTCAGAGGAGGAACCTCATCCCCCATCCTGCTGGAAGACATCGCCGACGTGAAGATAGGTGCCAAACTCCCCAAGTTGGGCACAGCCTCGGAGCGCGGCAAACAAGCCGTGCTGCTGACCGTCACCAAGCAACCTGCCACCAGCACGCTGGAACTGACCGACAAACTGGAAGCCTCCCTGAAAGATTTGCAAAAAAACCTGCCTGCTGACGTAAAGGTATCTACCGACATTTTCCGCCAAAGCCGCTTCATCGAAAGCTCCATCGGAAATGTACAGAAATCCCTGCTGGAGGGAGGTATTTTCGTGGTTATCGTGCTTTTCCTGTTCCTGGCCAACGTGCGCACCACGGTCATCTCACTGGTAACATTGCCCTTGGCGCTGATAGCCTCCATCCTGGCCCTGCACTATATGGGCTTCACGATAAACACGATGAGTCTGGGCGGAATGGCCATCGCTATAGGTTCGCTGGTAGACGATGCTATTGTGGACGTGGAGAACGTCTACAAGCGTTTGCGCGAAAACCGACTACGTCCTGTCGGAGAACGGAGGTCTGTACTGGAAGTGGTGTTCAATGCCTCGAAAGAGGTGCGTATGCCTATACTCAACTCCACGCTGATTATCATCGTCAGTTTCGTACCCCTTTTCTTCCTAAGCGGCATGGAAGGCAGAATGCTGGTACCGCTGGGCATCGCATTCATTGTGGCGCTGGCGGCTTCCACTCTCGTGGCACTGACCGTGACGCCAGTGCTCTGCTCCTACTTACTAGGGAAAGAGAAGATCAAAGAAAAAGACAACACCAACGGGGACTCTGCCGTAGCACGCCGCATGAAACAAGGATATGGAGCGGCACTGACCTTCGTATTGGCACATAAAAAAGGAGTATTGGGAAGCACCATTGGACTATTTGCCGTAGCACTTGTTTGCTTCTTCACGTTGGGTCGTTCATTCCTGCCGCCTTTCAACGAAGGGTCGTTCACTATCAACATCATGTCTCTTATACAAATCTCCGAGCCCACGAGACCGTAAAAGAGCTCGTATGCCGT
>CAMWRY010000155.1 GCA_947176775.1 uncultured Bacteroides sp. | reverse complement strand
TTCCCGATTCTGTCAGGCTGATTCTGCTTCCCTGGCGGGCAAACAAACGGGTCTGATAGGTGGTCTCCAGCTCCTGCACATGCTTGGTGATGGCCGGCTGGCTGATAAACAGTTCTTGCGAAGCTTTTGTAAAACTCAGATTCTTCGCTACAGCCTGAAACACTTTCAAACGGAAATCGCTCATGACAATAAGAAAGCTATTACAACTCTTCAGGCTGGATACCCAATACGTGTGACAATGAATATAGCACCGAATCGCATGCGCAAGGCACAGGTGTCTGCGGAGCAGCCATCATGAAGTAGATTGCCTGACACTTGATTTTCTCTTCCTTCTTGTCGAAAGCCTTCCGCAATTCCTCTTCTACCCTGTCGGCATAAAGGCGATGGAAAGGCACCAGTGCAAGGCGCTTCACGTCAACCGAATCCAAAGCCAGATTCATCAAGTCGAGAAACAGTTCGGAAGAATCGGTTATATCGGCAGCGGTAACACAGGAAAAGGCAAACTCACCCAGGGGCGTGCGACAGGCCATACCGTCCAGCTCTTTCAAGCTTGCAGGCCGGCAATGGGGCAATGCAGACACTTCCCCTTCGTGCACCAACAGCACCTGTATCTCGTTGTCACCTTCGCGCAACCCGGCATCAAGTGCCAGATAGCTGAACCAGGCAGGCAGGTCCACACCGGGCAACTCACGTCCCAGCCGCTCTCCCATAAACGACTTCACATCCGAAACCGTCTCGTTGAGAAACGAGACATCTACCAATATTACATTCTCTGCAAACTTCACATTCTGTTCCATGCAACTTTCATTATTATTTAAGTTTTCAAATATACGTTTTTAGCTTATATTATAAAAAAATGAGCCGAGAAAAATGTCGTATGGAACACCCATGTATGCCATCTCCGACATTTTGCCCGGCTCCCTTTTGCAGGAACAGATTACTCTGCCAATATGCCCAATTCCGCACCGGAAGCAAAGTCCTGTCCGTCCTGAGAACTGATGCCCATGAAGCGGAAATAACGTGCTTTCACCGGTTGCTCGAATATCACTTTCTTGAGTTCCTTGTTGAAGGCAAAGCTGCCGCTGTGGACAGGCTCACCCCACTCTTTCCCATCGTTGCTCACATAGATACGGTAATCCTTGATATTCCCGTTGTTGCTATCCTGCCGCGGCAGGTAGGTAAAGCCCTTGATAGTCTTCGTCTCGCCGGCATCCAAGTCTACCCAATGGGGGTATTGTGCCACTGTAACGGAGTACATAGTGTGCCATATCGTAGATGGGTCATTGTCCGTCAGAAACTTGGCGCTTCCGCCCTCTTCACTGCTGGCGTAAACCACTTCCATATCCACCGTTTCCATCTTGGGGAATGTCATGGTTACCTTGATTTCCGGCTGGTTCTTATACCATGCGGTCACGCTACCGCCTTGACGCAACGGAATCAACTGCCCGGTGTATGCAAAAGGCTTTTTCTGTTTCTGCCCACTGACGGTATAGAGGATGTCGGCATCGGCCAAAGTAGAGCTGATGGCTACCCTGCCGGCACGGTCGCGATTGATACTAAGCGGCAGATAGCCGTCGGTAGCCACTTGTGCCGTTTCGCCGACCTTATCCTGCTGCACGGGGCGAATGATGAATCCGAAAGTATGCTCGGAAGCCCGTACACAGTCAGGATCCAACGGACCACCTTGGCCACAACTGTTACCTCCCAGTCCTGTCACGCCTACATCCAGATGCAAGTATGTGTCGCCTGCTGCCGGCAATTGATAAGGATGGCCTGCCAAAGTGAGGTCGAGTTCCGAATAGGGCAAGGCCGTTGCGGACATGGTTTCCTTAGCTATAAACAGGACACCGTTGTTTCCGTCTGTCAAGGCTGCCCAGCGCACATCTTCGTGGTTACCCATGCTTTGCGGCTTGGGGAAGTTGGCAAATTGCTGCTTCACCGTACTGCGGTATTCGGCAATGAACTGTCCGGTCTTGCGGTCGGCATAGTTCTCCACCGGTCCGCGTCCATAGTAGGTGAATTGGTCCAGCTGCTGCGGCACACGCATCAAGTATCCCAAACGGGGCAGAATAAAGTTCTGCATATTGGAAGTGATGGATGCCTCCAATTCGATGGAGCCGTCTTTGTACACGGTCCATATCTGATGAGTCGTAAATTTGAAATCCTCTTCGCCGAAGGGACGGTCTGTAAACTCCTCGATGCTGTTGCGTCCCGAGCTGGTTCCGCCAAGGATACGGGCAGCGTTGGGAGCCTGCGACTCTACCGTGAACGACAGCACCTGGCAACCATCCTTTCCTTGGAACAAATTGCTTCCGATGACCTTGTGCTTCAGGTTGTGGAGGCCACGTTCGTACCATTGCGAGTAGAACCAGTTGTCGTTATTGGTAAACGCCCGGAAGGCATCCAGTTTAGGACCATTGCCATCAGTAATCACCTTTTTGCCGTTATAGCTCAGGCTGTAGAGGGTTCCGGCCTGCATATCAAACTGTGCTTCAAAGTTCTCTCCGCTGACGGTCTGCAAGTTTTCATTTCCGTTGCCTGCCGCAACGCGGAGAGCAGGAGCATTCGTTGCCACAGTGCTGATGAGCGGTTTCTGTCCGGCTTCCTTCACAAGCAGCTGTTCTTCGGCCTGCACATAGCCGGCCTGCGCCCACGGTTCGTCCTGTGCCAATTTGAATTGCACGGTGACGAAATATTCGCTTTGCGGATTCAGTTTGCTATAGTCGTAAGGGATGGTATATTGCTGTTTCTCACGAGGGCCGACAATGTTGCGCGGACCGCCGAATGCCGTACTGCCCTGTATCTTCTTCCCATTTTCATAGAGGCTCCATTCCATGACATAGCGTGTCAGAGGCATGAAATAGTTCTTGTTGAACACCTCGATGCGACCCTCTTTCATGTCTACGGACTTGACGCCGATGTTCTGGTACACCTTCTTCACTTCAAAATATTGCGGTTTGGGAGTCATGTCGCCGAAAATGATGCCGTTCATGACGAACTGCCCGTCGTTGGGCGTATCGCCGAAATCACCTCCGTAGGCCAGATAGCGCTTACCGGTCTTGCTGTCATAATTGTAGAGCGACTGGTCTATCCAATCCCAGATGGCACCTCCGCAGAAGAAGTTCGTGCTCTCGATGGCTTCCCAATAATCAATAAGGTTTCCTACGGCATTTCCCATAGAATGGGCGTATTCCGAAATATGGAAAGGATATTTGATTTTATAGTTGCCTTTCACGGCTCCGCGTGTCCATCCGATGGAGGGATACTGGTTAGAGCCCATGTCCACAATGTCGTTGTTGCGTTCATATTGCACGGGGCGCGATGTATCGAATTCCTTGATGGCCTCATAAGCAGACACAAAGTTCTTGCCCGGTCCGGCCTCGTTACCGAGTGACCAGATGACTACCGAGGGACTGTTGACAGTGCTGTGCACCATCTCCATGTTGCGTGCCACATGAGCATTCTTCCACTCTTCGGGATGAGAGAGCGATGCGGCTCCATAGTAATATTCGTGCGATTCCAGGTTGGCTTCATCTTCCAGATAGATGCCATACTTGTCGCACAGGTAATACCAATAGGGGTCGTCAGGATAATGGGAGTTGCGCACATGGTTGATGTTGGCACGCTTCATCATCATCACTTCTTCTTGCATCCGGTCATGAGTGAGGGCATGCCCTGTTTCTGCGGACGACTCGTGTCGGTTGACACCTTTCAGCTTGACGGTTTTCCCATTGATGTAGTAGTATCTTCCTGCCAAGTGGAATTCATCGTCTTCAGCTTTGGTATCCTTGATTTCCACTTTGCGGAATCCGGTGTATGCCGATACGGTTTCCACCACCCGGCCTTTCTTATCTTTCAGTTGTGCCACTACGGTATAACGGTAAGGGGCTTCCGCGCTCCACAACTTCGGCATCCGCAAGGTCAGGGTGCCGGTAGAGCTTTGGCAGAGGCCGGCTTTGACGTCAATGGGTTGCGAAGTAAACACAGCATCCTTCACTTCGGTATTCTCATCGGAGTAGAGGGGATTGGCATACAAGCTGTATGTCAACGAATAGCCCTTGGCATCTTTCTTTCCCAAGTTACGTATGTCGGCTGTAATGTTCAGCACACCGTCCTGATAGTTGTTGGTCAAGTCGGGAATGACTACCAGGTCGCGTATCTGTACTTCAGGAGTAGAGTAGATGGCCACCGTGCGGAAGATGCCCGGCAGACGGAACATATCCTGCGCTTCGAGGAAAGAGCCGTCCGAACTGCGGTACACTTCGGCTGCCACTACATTGGTACCGGGAGTGAGATAGCGCGTGATGTTGAAGCGTGCCGCATTGCGCGAGTTCTTGGAGAAGCCCACGTAATGGCCGTTTATCCACAAGTAGAAGAAGGAATCGACTCCATCGAAGCTGATGAATACCTGGCGTCCGTCCCAATTCTTGGGCACTTCGAAGGTACGTCGGTAGGAACCTACCTCGTTGCGATGCTTATAGGTGGTCCAATGCGTGGGAGGGGTACGCATGAC
>CAMWRY010000154.1 GCA_947176775.1 uncultured Bacteroides sp. | reverse complement strand
CCGAAAAATAAAAAAACATACCACCATTATAACCGAAGAACTCAAGAGACTCTACCTCATACATACCGGACACGAACCGGAACAAATCGACGAACTGCCCGCCTCGGGCTCCCACCGCCGCTACTTCCGCCTTATCGGCACCCCCACCCTGATTGGCGTAAGCGGCGAGTCGGCAGAAGAAAACCACGCTTTCCTCTACATGGCCGGACACTTCAGACAGAAGGGACTGCCCGTGCCGCAAGTGTTTATCTGCTCCGATGACAGCCTCTGCTACCTGCAGGAAGACCTAGGCGACTCGCTCCTCTTCAACGCCATCGAGAAAGGACGCAAGACCGGCATCTTCGACGAAGAAGAGAAACAGCTGCTGCGCAAGACCATCCGTCTACTGCCTGCCGTGCAATTTGCCGGAGCCGATGGCATGGACTTCTCCTACTGCTATCCGCAAACCGAGTTCAACAGCCGCAGCATCCTGTGGGACCTGAACTACTTCAAATACTGTTTCCTCAAAGCCACGGGGATAGACTTTCAGGAAGACCGCCTGGAAGATGATTTCCAGAAGATGGCCGACGTATTGCTCCGCAGCAACTCCCACACCTTCATGTACCGCGACTTCCAGAGCCGCAACGTCATGATAAAGGAGGGCGAACCCCGGCTTATCGACTTTCAGGGCGGACGCAAAGGCCCCGTCTACTACGACGTAGCCTCCTTCCTGTGGCAAGCCAAGGCCAACTATCCCGACAGCCTGCGTCAGGAACTGCTGAAAGAGTACATCGATGCCCTGCGCAAGTACCGGCCCGTGGACGAGGACCATTTCCACGCCCGGCTCCGTCACTTCGTACTGTTCCGCACCTTGCAAGTGCTGGGCGCCTACGGCTTCCGCGGCTACTTCGAGAAGAAGCCGCACTTCATACAGAGCGTTCCCTTCGCCATCGGGAACTTGCGCCGCCTGCTTCAGGAGCCTTACCCCGAATACCCCTACCTCTGCCGGATTCTGCGCGAACTGACGGAGCTGAAACAGTTCACGGACGACCAGCAAAAGCACCGCCTCATCGTGGAAGTCACCAGCTTTTCCTACAAGAAAGGCATCCCCGAAGATTCCACGGGCAATGGCGGCGGCTTCGTCTTCGACTGCCGTGCCGTGCACAACCCCGGCAAGTACGAACGCTATAAACCCCTCACAGGACTGGACGAGCCTGTCATCCGCTTTCTAGAGGAAGACGGCGAAATCACCGTATTCCTGAAACATGTCTACGCCTTGGTCGATGCCTCCGTGAAGCGCTACATGGAGCGCGGCTTCACCCACCTCTCCGTCAGCTTCGGCTGCACGGGCGGACAACACCGCTCCGTCTACTCGGCACAGCACTTGGCAGAGCACCTGAACAAGACGTTCGGCGTGCAAGTGAACCTGATTCACAGAGAACAACATATAGAACAAACCCTTAAATAAAGGACAGAAAACAGATGAAAGCCATGATTTTCGCCGCTGGCCTGGGCACTCGGCTACGTCCCTTGACCGACCACATGCCCAAAGCCCTCGTCCCTGTAGCCGGAAAGCCCATGCTGGAACGGGTAATCCTGCGCCTGAAAGAGGCCGGATTCAACGAAATAACGGTCAACATCCACCACTTCGGAGAGCAGATTATCGACTTCCTCCGCTCCCACAACTACTTCGGGACGGAGCTTCACATCAGCGACGAGCGCGGCATGCTGCTCGACACCGGAGGAGGCATCAAGAAGGCACGCCCCTTTCTGGACGGAGAAGAGCCTTTTCTAGTGCACAACGCAGATATCCTGACGGACCTCGACCTGGCCGCCCTCTACCGCCACCACCTGGAGAGCAGCGCGGAATCGACCCTGCTCGTGGGCGAGCGAAAGACTTCACGCTACCTCCTGTTCGATGCCGACTGCCACCTGCACGGCTGGGTCAACAAGTCCACAGGCGAGGTGAAACCCGAGGGCCTCGACTATCCGGAGGAACCATACCGCGAACTGGCCTTCGGAGGCATACATGTTATCTCCCCCTCCCTCTTCCGGCTGATGGAAGGCGAGCGGTGGGACGGCAAGTTCTCCATCATCCCCTTCTACCTTTCCGCCTGCACCCGGACGCGCATACAGGGCTACCTGCCTGAAAACATCCGGTGGTTCGATATCGGGAAACCGGAAACACTGGCGGAAGCGGAGGAGCACTGCAAATCGTCCGCCCCGTGACGCAAAGGTCGGGTCTACGGTGCTAAACCTCAACTCCGGACAGCCGGAAGTCACTTTTAGCACCTCCCAAGACCCCTCCCCCCGAAGCATATCCGGGAGCTGCCGACAGAATAAGACGATTGAAATACATGTTTCTTTTCAAAAAGATTCCCTATCTTTGCCGAAAACTAACCACAACAATCATGGAAGAAGTCATCAAACTCGACACCCCTGAACAGTACAACCAAATGTTCGGCCTCGAATCCCAGCACCCACTCGTCAGCGTAGTCGACCTGTCACAGGCCAGCGGCTACCCCATGCACTTCACACTGAACTACGGTATCTACGCCCTGTTTCTGAAGAACGCCCGATGTGGCGATATCCGTTACGGCAAGCAATTCTACGACTATCAGGAAGGCACCGTGACCAGTTTCGCACCGGGACAGGTGACCGAAGTCAGCATGATGCCGGACACACGCCTCGACGCCCTCGGACTACTGTTCCACCCCGACCTCATCAAGGGCACTTCGCTAGGACAGGGTATCAAGCAATACACCTTCTTCTCCTACACCTCCAACGAGGCTCTCCACCTCTCCGAAGAAGAGAAAGGCATCTTCACCGACTGCCTCCGGAAGATACGCACCGAAGCCCTGCGCCCCGTGGACAAGCACAGCAAGCGCCTCATCGCCAGAAACATCGAGCTACTACTGGACTACTGCATGCGCTTCTATGACCGACAGTTCGTTACGCGTGCCGCCGCCAACCGGGACATCCTGACTCGGTTCGAAGCTCTGCTCGACGAGTATTTCCAGAGCGACAGGCCGCATACCGACGGACTCCCCTCTGTCCGCTACTTTGCCGACCGCGTGTTCCTCTCCCCCAACTACTTCGGAGACCTCATCAAGAAAGAGACCGGAAAGAGCGCCCAAGAGTACATCCAGCAATGTATCATTGACCTGGCCAAGGAGATGATTGCCGGAAGCCGGAAACCCGTCAGCCAGATAGCCTATGAACTGGGCTACCAGTACTCGCAACACTTCAACCGCGTCTTCAAAAAGAACGTGGGATGCACCCCCAGCAAATATCGCCTCCTTCAAGCCTAAGAGGATACGTTCTGCAACAGGTTCCCGTATTTAGCACTACGTCCATGCAGTATCACAGGGAATGGGAAAGTAAGACTTCGTGCAGCAACTCTTCGATGGAGTACACAGTCACCGGAGCCTTATGCGGCCGGTGGAGCACAAAGTTTCCGCCCCCCTTCAGGTCTACGGTCTCAATGTAAGCCTCCGACTCCACGTTCCGGTTGGCCAGAATCCCGTTCCTCTGAAGAGCTTTGCGCACCATGGCATACTTCTGTCCGTGGCCCACCAGCCGTATCTGCGCAGTATGCTCGTTGACCACCCTGAACAGTCCCGTCTCCAAGTCGAACACAATTCCCTTACAGGCAAAGAAATTGTTGAGGCTACCGTTCAGTGAAAGGTCCTCGGGCGTGCCGATGGTCACTCCGTTCGTCCTGTCCATCAGCCATATCTTATCGGCTATCTGCAAGGCAAGCTCCAGGTCGTGGGTGGAGAGAAAGATGGTCTTGTCTGTCTGCCGGCTGAGCCGATGAAGCAGCTGCATCATCTCCACCTTACTAGGAAAGTCGAGGAAAGCCGTCGGCTCGTCCAGATAGATGACAGGAGTCTCCTGGGCAAGCGCCTTGGCTATCATCACCTTCTGCCGTTCGCCGTCACTCAGTGTATGCACCATACGGTGTGCCAGCCGGGAAATGCCCACCAGAGTGATGGAGTCGTCCACTATCGCCTTATCCTCTTTCGAGAGGGTTCCCCAAAAACCGGTATAGGGAGTGCGTCCCAAGCCCACCAGCTCCAGAACGGACATGTTCCGTATGTCGCACTTCTCCGTCAGGACCACACTGATGACACGCGACAACTGCCTGTCGGTATAGTCTCCTATCTCCTTTCCCCGGATGAGTATTTCTCCGCCCAACTTGGGCTGGAAGGCAGACAATGTACGGAGCAAGGTAGATTTCCCCACTCCATTGGCTCCCAACAGACAGGTCAGCTCACCACTATTGATGCCGGCACTAATACCGGCAGCCACTACTTTCACATCCCCCTTGTCGGGATAACCGATGGAAAGATTCTCTATGTGTATGGTTTCTTTATTCATTCAATTCTCCTTTCTGCTTTCTAATAAAGTACAAAGGCCAGTGCCGGAACCGGCACCGAAGTGTAATATTTATATCAGATATTCGGGTCATAATAATCAGAAGTTATGGAATCCGAGTACAATATTCGTCATTTTTGGGGAGATACGCAAGTACTCTTC
>CAMWRY010000153.1 GCA_947176775.1 uncultured Bacteroides sp. | reverse complement strand
ACCATCTGCTCCACGCCTCCGATGCCGACATCCGCGCCATGGCCGACCGCGGCACCGTAGCCACCCTTCTGCCGCTGACGGCCTTCGCCTTGAAAGAGCCTTACGCCCGTGGCCGCGAGATGATCGATGCCGGCTGCGCCGTGGCCCTTGCCACCGACCTCAATCCCGGCAGCTGCTTCTCCGGTTCCATCCCTCTGACGTTCGCCCTGGCGTGCATCTACATGAAGATGAGCATCGAAGAAGCCATCACCGCCCTCACCCTGAACGGTGCCGCCGCCCTGAACCGCGCGGACAGCATCGGCAGCATCGAGGTAGGCAAGCGAGGCGACTTCGTTGTGCTCAATACGGACAATTACCACTTCCTGCCTTACTATATAGGTATGAATTGCGTCAATACCACCGTGAAAGGAGGCGTGCTCTATCCCACCTCCTAAGACTTGTGACAGAAACATTTGGAAGAAAATTTAAGTAGTCCCATACGTCTCAGTTTCTCTCTTTACTTTTGAAACTGTTTCGGAATATAACATCTGATTTGAACAATGAAAAAAACATTCTTACTCATCTGTATGGTTTTGTTGGCACTGTCCTCACAATCCCAGAACACCCTGCGTCTGATGACCTATAACATCAAAAATGCGAACGGCATGGATAACGTATGCAATTTCCAACGCATAGCCAATGTCATCAACAATGCCTGCCCCGACGTAGTGGCCATTCAGGAAGTGGACAGCATGACCAACCGCAGCAACCGGAAATATGTGTTAGGCGAAATAGCCGAACGTACCCAAATGAACGCCTACTTTGCCCCTGCCATCGACTATGACGGAGGGAAATACGGCATCGGCCTGTTATCCAAGCGCGTGCCTGTCCGCCTGAAAGCCCTGCCTTTGCCCGGTCGGGAAGAGGCGCGTGCGCTGCTCATGGCCGAGTTCGAGGACTATATTTATTGCTGCACCCATCTCTCCCTTACGGAGGAAGACCGCATGGCATCTCTGAAAATGATTAAGGAGTTTGCTTCCGCCTGCAAGAAGAACTTCTTCCTGGCCGGAGACATGAATGCCGAGCCGGAGTCTGAATTCATCAAAGAACTGCAAAAAGATTTCCGGATTCTCTCCAATCCGAAGCAACATACCTTCCCGTCACCTGCCCCCACAAAGACCATCGACTATATCGTAGCCTCAAAGGAGAATGCCGGCGGCTTTGCCGTCACCTCCGCACAGGTACTGGACGAACCCGTCGCATCCGACCATCGTCCCCTGGTAGTCAATCTCCGGATGGCAGAAAAAGAGGCCGGTATCTTCCGCACCAGGCCATACTTGCAGAATCCTGTGGGCAACGGCATGACCGTCATGTGGGAAACCACCGTGCCGGCACATTGCTGGGTGGAATACGGTACCGACACCGTCCACCTGCAACGGGCACGCACCATTGTCGACGGGCAAGTGGTCTGCAACAACACATTGCACAAGATACGCATAGATGGCCTGCAGCCCGGCCGGAAATACTATTATCGTGTATGCTCGCAAGAGATTCTGCTCTATCAGGCCTACAAAAAAGTATTCGGGAATACCGCCAGGTCCGGATTCAGCACCTTCACCCTGCCTGCTGCCGATGCCGATTCTTTCACAGCCCTTGTCTTCAATGACCTGCACCAGCATACGCAGACTTTCCGTGCCTTGTGCAAGCATATACAGGATGTGGATTACGACTTTGTCGTTTTCAACGGCGACTGTGTGGACGACCCTGCCAGCCACGACCAAGCTACGACTTTCATCAGTGAGCTGACTGAAGGCGTACACGGTGACCGCATCCCGACTTTCTTCATGCGCGGCAATCACGAAATACGGAACGCTTACTCCATCGGACTGCGCAATCATTACGACTATGTGGGCGATAAGACTTACGGTTCGTTCAATTGGGGCGACACGCGCATCGTGATGCTGGATTGCGGTGAAGACAAGGTGGACAGCCATTGGGTGTACTATGACCTGAACGATTTTACCCGGTTGCGCAACGAGCAGATCGATTTCTTGAAGAAGGAACTTGCCTGCAAAGAGTTCAAAAAAGCCGGAACACGCATTCTCATCCACCACATTCCGCTTTACGGCAACTACGAGAAGAACCTTTGTGAGGACTTATGGAAGCCGTTACTGGAAAAGGCCCCCTTCCATGTGAGCCTGAATGCGCACACCCACAAATTCGCTTATCACCCCAAAGGAGAACTGGGTAATAACTATCCGGTCATCATCGGAGGAGGATACCGGATGGACAGCGCGACCGTGATGATTGTCGAGAAGAGAAAAGATAAACTGAAAATCAAGGTGCTGAATGCCAAAGGAGAAGTCTTGCTTACTATTTAACCCTTAATATTTATTACCATGTTAGTAGATTTGACCGTAAAAGATTTTTTGAATAAGGTGGCAGGCAGCGACCCCGTTCCCGGCGGTGGCAGCATCGCTGCACTGAACGGAGCCCTTGCCTCCGCCCTCTCCGCCATGGTGGCCAACCTCACCATCGGCAAGAAAAACTATGAAGCCCGCGAAGAGCTGATGCGGCACATCGCCGAAGTGACCTCCCGGCAGAAAGAACTGTTTGTGGCCGACATCGACCGCGACTCCGAAGCCTACGACCGCGTGTTCGCCTGCTTCAAGATGCCCAAGTCCACCGACGAGGAGAAAGCCCTCCGCAGCGCCGCCATCCAGGAGGCCACCAAGCACGCCGCCCTGGTGCCGATGCAGGTGGCGCGCAACGCCTACAACCTGATGGACATCATTGCCGACGTAGCCCGTCTGGGAAACCGCAACGCCGTCACCGATGCCTGTGTGGCCATGATGGCCGCCCGTTCCGCCGTGCTCGGCGCGCTGCTGAACGTGCGCATCAACCTCGGCTCCCTGAAGGACAAAGACTTCGTAGCCACCCTGCAGAGCCAAGCCGACGAGCTGGAACGCCAGGCCTGCGCGAAAGAAAAGGAGTTGTTGGACGAAATCAATCAGGAGCTGAAGGTATGAACAATGTCTATTACGTAGGTTCGGGTGAGCTGACCTTCGAACTTATCGAACGCATCATCAACGAAAACCTGAAGCTGGAACTGGCTCCCGAGGCTAAGCAGCGCATACAGCGCTGCCGCGACTACCTGGACATGAAGATAGCCCAGTCCGAAGGCCCTCTCTACGGCATCACCACCGGCTTCGGCTCCCTCTGTAGCAAGAACATCTCGCCCGACGAGCTGGAGATCTTGCAGGAGAACCTGATAAAGAGCCACGCCTGTAGCGTGGGCGAGGAGATACGCCCCGTCATCGTCAAGCTGATGATGCTCCTCAAGGCGCACGCCCTCTCGCTGGGACACAGCGGCGTGCAGGTCATCACCGTGCAGCGCATCCTCGACTTCTTCAACAACGACGTGATGCCCATCGTCTACGACCGCGGTTCCCTGGGCGCTTCCGGCGACCTGGCTCCGCTGGCCAACCTCTTCCTGCCCCTCATCGGCGTGGGCGACGTCTACTACAAAGGCAAGAAGCGCGAAGCCATCAGCGTGCTCGACGAGTTCGGCTGGGAACCCGTGAAGCTGATGAGCAAAGAGGGACTGGCTCTGCTCAACGGCACCCAGTTCATGAGCGCCAACGGCGTCTTCGCCCTGCTCAAGGCCTTCCGCCTCTCCAAGAAGGCCGACCTGATTGCCGCCGTCTCCCTGGAAGCCTTCGACGGCCGCATCGACCCCTTCATGGACTGCATCCAGCAGATTCGTCCGCACAAGGGGCAGATAGAGACCGGCGAGAACTTCCGCAAGCTGCTGGAGGGCAGCGAACTGATAGCCCGGTCCAAGCAGCACGTGCAAGACCCGTACTCCTTCCGTTGCATTCCGCAAGTGCACGGCGCCACCAAGGACGCCATCCGCTACGTCTCCTCCGTGCTGCTGACCGAAATCAACTCCGTGACCGACAACCCCACCATCTTCCCCGATGAAGACCGCATCATCTCCGGAGGCAACTTCCACGGTCAGCCGCTCGCCATCTCCTACGACTTCCTCGGCATCGCCCTGGCCGAATTGGGCAACATCTCCGAGCGCCGCATCGCCCAGCTCATCATGGGGTTGCGCGGACTTCCCGAGTTCCTTGTGGCCAATCCCGGCCTGAACTCCGGCTTCATGATACCGCAGTATGCCGCCGCCTCCATGGTGAGCCAGAACAAGATGTACTGCTATGCCGCCAGCAGCGACTCCATCGTCTCCAGCAACGGGCAGGAAGACCACGTCAGCATGGGCGCCAACGCCGCCACCAAGCTCTACCGCATCATGGACAACCTGGAGCACATCCTGGCCATCGAGCTGATGAACGCCGCACAAGGTGTGGAGTTCCGCCGCCCGGCAAAGAGCTCTCCCATCCTGGAACGCTTCCTGCACGAGTACCGCAAGGAGGTACCCTTCGTGAAGGAGGACATTGTCATGTACAAAGAGCTTCACAAGACGGTCGCCTTCCTTAACCGGACATAGTTTGATTATTAGGAAGTTCTCAATAAATCTGCCATAAGTATATGATTTATT
>CAMWRY010000152.1 GCA_947176775.1 uncultured Bacteroides sp. | reverse complement strand
CTGCGCCCCTTCTCTCGTCCAGAGTGATGAATATCAATTTGCATTTGAACCAACGGTCGGCTGCCTCCTCTTCGCTGGGGAACAATTCGCTGTAGTTGGCACGTTTGATGTCCGATACGGTGAATTCTCCTGAAATGAACGGTGTCATCTCTTCGATGATACGTGCTTCCGCTTCTGTAAAACTAAGTGCATCTACCAGATAAGGCTCGGTCACTTTCTTGTTCATTCCATTTTCCATTGTTTTCTCATAACGAATCTTACATTCAAACCATGTATGCATTGCCATAATTTTCTGTTTTTAATTGTTGATTTATTATTAGTTAAGTTACTTTCTGCGTATTTTAATCCACTAAAAACTGTACAAAGATACGGAAAAACCGAGAGCCAATTTAGATTTTTCTTAAAAAGTTTCTTATCCGGCTTCTTTTGAAGCTTCTTTTGGGTCTGTTTCCTTCTTTTTCTTGTTCTACAGTCATGATGTTTTTCATGGAAGCTGAAGAACGCATTCAAAGTTTATACTATCAGGCTTTTCTGAGGCCTGCTTTAATCAGTGACCGATTGGGTTGACAAAGTTGATATATTAATGTGAATATAAGCGATAACCCACATGCCGCATGATAATTCTCCTCCTCCTGGGAGCAGGGGAATTAGATACAGAGTGGAAAAAGAAATGTATGGGCATAAAAAAAGGGAGTACCGCTGTACTCCCACCTTTTGTTAATCTTAAATTCTAATACTATGAAAAACACGATGCAAATATACGAATTCCTTTGATATATGCAAGAACCATGTGGCATAAGATGTGCGTTTATAACACTTATTATCATTATGATTCTACCAAATATCATTTTTTTTATTTGAGTACGCTGTTGACACTATGAATTAGTGCCTTTCCAATTTTTTTCACGCTTATGTAGCTTCCGCAGTGCGAATGACAACATGATGCGGAAGAAACCTATAGTAAGGAAGGCCGATGAAACCGTATGCACGGCATAAAGGGCACCTATTGTCGGTTGCCGCAAGAAAATGAGTGAACAGATGATAGCGAGAATAGCAAAAGCAATGTGCCAGCATAATTTCCCCTATATATCCCAGCTTGACAGACACTTGTGTCTGTCGGCTCAAACACTTGTGTTTGTCGGCCTAAACGCAAGTGTCTGTCACATTGAACACTTGTGTCTGTCAATTCGTTTAGCTATGTTTGATAATCAGTTGTTTAGTAATTATAAAAAGTTGACATGCGAATTAATTCCGCCAACGAAGTATTATTAGTTTGTCCGTAGAAGAATAGTTCCATTAGGAAAAAGTTTTGGGTGAACTTTTTCCATAGACCATTTGTTGTATAAGCATATAATTGATAAAACTATGGCTACAACAAAATTTAAAGGACAACCGGTGAAGGTCATCGGTGAATTTATAAAGGTGGGCGCCGTTGCCCCTGATTTCGAATTGGTAAAAACAGATTTGTCTTCTTTCTTTTTGAGGAAGATGGGTGGGAAGAATGTCGTTTTGAACATCTTTCCAAGTCTTGATACCGGTGTTTGTGCTACTTCTGTACGCAAGTTCAATAAGCTGGCTGTCGGTCTGCCGGATACGGTGGTGCTGGCAATCTCTAAGGATTTGCCTTTTGCGCATGCAAGGTTTTGTACTACAGAGGGTATTGATAATGTGATTCCCTTATCCGATTTTCGTTTTTCTGATTTTGATGAGGATTACGGAGTGCGTATGTCAGATGGGCCACTCGCCGGTTTGTTGGCACGTGCAGTAGTGGTGATTGGCAAGGATGGAAAGGTGGTCTATACGGAATTGGTGCCTGAAATTACCCAAGAACCTGACTATGAAAAGGCTATTGCAGCTATAAAGTAGAAAGCTCGAATGCTAATGAAGGGGAAATTCACGACTTTTTATGTAAGTTATGTACTTATTTCTCAGACGCAAATTTGACGGATGACGCGGATTCTTTATTTGTCTGATAAAAGAACAATTCGCTCAATCCGTCAAATACTGCATCCCAGGAATTCATGTTTCTACACATGATTTTAGTCTTACTAGATACTGATTTTCTCTTTTATTTCTTTTTCATGCCTTTATAGATGAGAAAACCTACAATGAGTACGGCGATGCCCATAAATACATAGCCTATCTCATGACTATATTCTGTAACCTTGGCAAGCAACTGTTCTTCATTCTCGATGCCAGGAACGGTAGACAGGTAATAGCCAATGAAGGCTAAGATAGAATTCCAGAGTCCTGCCCCCAGAGTGGTATACAGTAAAAAGGTTCCAAGCTTCATGCGTGCCAAGCCGGCCGGGATAGATATCAACTGGCGTACGGCAGGTATCAGGCGTCCTACGAATGTGGATACGGCACCATGTTTGTCAAAGTACGCTTCAGCATGTTGCACTTTGGCTTCGTCGATGAGGCACATGTGTCCGAAACGGCTGTTAGCAAACTTGTAGATGATGGGGCGTCCCAGCCATTTTGCCAGATAGTAGTTGATACAAGCTCCGATATTGGCACCTATGGTTGCAAACAGTACTACTAGATATATATTTATACTGTCGTTGTTGGCGGCTTTCCAGGCAGCGGGAGGAACTACCACTTCCGAGGGGAAGGGAATGAATGAACTTTCAATGGCCATCAACAAAGTGATGGTCCAGTAATTGAGGTGGTCAAGGCACCATTGGATAAAAGCTACTGATTCCATTTTTTTTTATGAGTGGTATATAATTGTTATTATTGTAATGCTTTGAAAATACTTTTTACCACAGCGGCCAGTTCGTCCTGATCTTCTTGCAGCATCTGTTCTACTCTTTCCAGTTCCTCCAGTTTGAACGGATGCTCGCACAGTTGGTTGTATTTCATGAAGTTATCTTTGTCTTTGAGTAGTATATACAGGGTAGTCAGTTTCTCGTTGATACCATTAAAGTCCGGTTCCATCTCTTTGACACGTTCAAAGGCCAATTGGGCATAGTTTAGCAGCCCTATTTCCATGCTGTATAACCCTATTTCGTGCCAGGTGTCTGCATAGGGGGCATATTTTAGAGCTTTACCCCATTTTTTCACACCTTTCTCATATTCACCTTCTTCCATATAGATACGTCCTTCAATCAGATACGGGTCTACTTCTTCGGGCGACAGGTCATTGGCTTTTTGGCAATAGAGATGGGCTTTGCGTTTTTTACCCATTTTGTACAGGCACAAGGCCGCATTAGCGTAAAGTGCCGGAAGGGAGAAGTCGTGAGTCTCATTGGCTATTATGGCTTTTTCCAGATGCTCATATCCTTCTTCCCACTCTCCTTTGGAGACTTTGGTCAGGCCGATGAAGGTATTGATGAAACCGGGGGAGACAAGGTGGTACTTTTCTGCCAGCAGATAATTTTCCATGGCACTTTCCTCATTCCCCAGTTGGTAAAAGGCATGGCCTTTCATCAGGTAGGCGTCGGCAAACTCGTCATCAGCTACAGTGGCATAGTCGCATGCCTCGATAGCTTTGTCGAACATCTGCTGTTCAAAGTAGCAACGAGCCAGCCCAAACCAGTAGAGAGGTGAATAGGGATTCTTGTCAATCAGCTTATTGAAATAGAAAGCGGCTTTGTCGAACAATCCCTGAGCAGAGTAGTAGTCGCCGGTAACGGCGAGGTAGGCCTCATTTTCGGCATATTTTTTAAGTCCGTATGCCAGCCATGCCGATGCTTTTTCCGGAGTTCCTGCATCAATGTACATGTAGGCCACGTCAACGATGTTGGCCAGGTCGTCCTTGTCTTCTATGCTGTCCAGTATCTCTTCCGCTTCCGCTTCTCTACCGTCTCCCAACAGCAGGCTGGCTTTCAGAACCTTCACCTCGGAAGAATCCTCGGTTATTTGTGATACTATTTCCCAGGCTCTTTTTTTCTGCCGGTTGTCCAGGAACAGATAGGCTTGTTCTACCAATAAAGCTGTATTGTCCGGATGTATTCTCAACCCATAATCTACTATCTCAGCAGCCAAGTTGTATTTATGATGCACGGCATACCAGTCTGCAAGGTCGGCCAAGTCGTCTGCATCCAGATATATGTTTCTGTTTTCTGTTTTGGCAGTTTCATATTGTTCTGCCATTTCTTGCAGTTCCCTGTCTCTTCCGGACTGCAGGTTCGTTTTACTCATATTCTTACTTGCTTAAGTCTCGCAAGTCCAACTATCCTGTTGGACTGGCACCTTGTCAATTCTGCCGGGTTGAACTTGCGAGACCCTAATTATTTATTGATTTTGCCCCAAACGTCTTTCAGGCCCACAGTGCGGTTAAATACCATCTTCTCCGGCGTAGAATCTTTATCAACGTTGAAATAGCCGATGCGCTGGAACTGCAAATAGGAGAGGGGCTGCATGCCGGTTGCAAACTTCTCGATGTAGCAGCAGGGCAATATACTCAGTGAGTCGGGGTTGATTATCTCCTTCATGGCTGTCAGTGCATCGCAGTTTTTCTCTTCGCGGATGGCGGCCAGTTCGTCACGTGGGTTCTCCACTTTCCACAGGCGGTCGTAAAGGCGTACTTCCGCTTCGAGGCAGTGGGCACAACTTACCCAGTGGAT
>CAMWRY010000151.1 GCA_947176775.1 uncultured Bacteroides sp. | reverse complement strand
ATTGAGAACACAGCACAGGCCATTCTTGATTTCAATGGTTCAGGTCTCTCTCTGATGGAAATCAGCCACCGTGCCAAAGACTTCCAGCCCGTTGTGGACGAAGCTGTGGCATTATTCAAAGAATTGCTCCATATTCCCGAGGGGTATTCGGTACTCTTCTTGGGTGGTGGTGCCAGTCTGGAGTTCTGTATGGTACCCTTCAACTTCCTTGAAAAGAAAGCTGCTTACCTGAATACGGGTGTATGGGCCAAAAAAGCTATAAAAGAGGCCAAGGCATTCGGTGAAGTGGTTGAAGTTGCTTCTTCCGCTGAGTCTACTTACACTTATATACCGAAAGATTACGTTGTACCTGCCGATGTGGATTATTTCCATATCACTACCAATAATACCATCTACGGCACGGAACTGAAAGAGGATTTGAATCTGGATGTGCCGGTGGTTGCCGACATGTCATCCGATATCTTCTCCCGTCCGGTGGATGTGTCCAAGTATATCTGTATCTATGGCGGTGCGCAGAAGAATCTGGCTCCTGCAGGCGTGACATTCGTCATTGTGAAGAATGACGCCTTGGGCAAGGTTTCCCGTCACATCCCGACAATGCTGAACTATCAGACACATGTGGATGGCGGCTCCATGTTCAACACGCCTCCCGTTGTGCCCATTTATGCGGCTCTTCAGACGTTGCGCTGGATTAAGGCGCAAGGCGGCGTGGAGGAGATGGAACGTCGCGCCATCGAAAAGGCCGACATGCTGTATGCCGAAATAGACCGCAACAAGCTGTTCGTGGGCACGGCTGCCAAGGAAGATCGCTCGCGCATGAACATCTGCTTCGTGATGGCTCCCGAGTATAAGGAACTGGAAGCAGACTTCCTGAAGTTCGCTACCGAAAAAGGCATGGTAGGCATCAAGGGACACCGTTCGGTGGGCGGCTTCCGTGCATCCTGCTACAACGCTATGCCGAAGGAGAGTGTGCAGGCTCTGGTAGAGTGCATGCAGGAATTTGAGAAACTTCATTCATAACATTGTTTTCACCACAGATTACGCAGATTTGGGTACAGATGTTTTTAGGATTAAAGTCTGTCGCAATCTCTGTAGTCTGTGGTGAGCCTTTTTTAATACCATAAAACCATGAAAGTATTAGTCGCAACAGACAAGCCGTTTGCCAAAGTGGCCGTGGACGGCATCCGTAAAGAAATAGAAACAGCAGGTTACGAACTCGTCTTGCTGGAGAAATATGGCGAGAAGGCCAAGTTGCTGGAAGCCGTGAAAGATGTCCATGCAATCATTATCCGCAGCGACGTCATCGATGCCGAAGTGCTGGAGGCTGCCAAGGAGCTGAAGATTGTAGTACGCGCAGGCGCCGGTTATGACAATGTGGATCTGGAAGCTGCTACCGCCCATCAGGTATGCGTAATGAATACTCCGGGACAGAACTCCAACGCCGTTGCCGAACTTGCCTTCGGACTCATGGTAATGGCTGTCCGCAACATGTATAACGGTACCTCGGGCACGGAGCTGAAGGGTAAGAAGCTGGGTATCCATGCGTATGGCAACGTAGGCCGCAACGTGGCTCGCATCGCAAAGGGCGTAGGGATGGACATCTATGCGTTTGATGCTTTCTGTCCGAAGGAGGTGATAGAGAAAGACGGAGTGAAGGCCGTAGACTCTGCCGAGGAGCTGTACGCTACTTGCGATGTCGTCTCCCTGCACATCCCGGCTACGGCCGAAACGAAGAACTCCATCAATTGCGCTTTAGTAGGCAAGATGCCGAAAGGCGGTCTGCTGGTGAACACGGCGCGCAAGGAGGTAATCAACGAAACCGAACTGATCCAGCTGATGGAAGAACGTGCCGACCTGAAATATGTCACCGACATCATGCCTGCTGCCAACGATACCTTTGCTTCCAAGTTTGCAGGCCGCTATTTCTCCACACCGAAGAAGATGGGTGCACAGACCGCCGAAGCCAATATCAACGCAGGTATTGCCGCTGCCCGGCAGATTGTCGGTTTCCTGAAAGACGGGTGCGAGAAGTTCCGCGTTAATAAGTAATCGGATTTATAATTTGTGAAGGAAAACCTAACGTATGACAAAACATTGAATTATGCAGTTCGTAAGTTACTTTACATAAGTGTTTGGTAGAAGAATTATTCTCACTACTAAGCCAAAAACTTCATAGCTCATAATTTATCAATCATAAATCATAATCATATCATGGCAATAATAAAACCATTCAAGGGCATTCGTCCTCCGCAGGACTTGGTGGAGCAAGTAGCATCACGCCCTTACGATGTATTGAACTCTGCGGAAGCCCGTGCCGAAGCGGAAGGCAACGAGAAATCCCTCTATCATATCATCAAGCCGGAAATAGACTTCCCGGTAGGTACGGACGAACATGACGAACGCGTCTATCAGAAAGCTGCCGAGAACTTCCAGATGTTCCAGGACAAGGGATGGCTGGTTCAGGACGAGAAAGAGAACTACTACGTCTATGCCCAGACCATGAACGGAAAGACACAGTACGGACTGGTGGTCGGAGCCTACGTGCCCGACTATATGAACGGTGTCATCAAGAAGCACGAGCTGACCCGTCGCGACAAGGAGGAAGACCGCATGAAGCATGTCCGCGTGAACAACGCCAACATTGAGCCTGTCTTCTTCGCCTATCCGGACAATGCTGCGCTGGATGCCATCATAGCCCGTTATACAGCCGGGAAGCCGGTGTACGACTTTATCGCTCCGGGTGACGGCTTTGGCCACACCTTCTGGATTATAGACCGCCAGGAAGATATAGATGCCATCACCCGGGCATTTGCCCAGATGCCTGCCCTCTACATTGCCGACGGCCATCACCGCAGTGCGGCTGCCGCTTTGGTGGGTGCGGAGAAGGCACAGCAGAACCCCCAGCATCGGGGCGATGAAGAGTATAACTACTTTATGGCTGTCTGCTTCCCTGCCAACCAGCTGACCATCATCGACTACAACCGTGTGGTGAAAGACCTGAACGGCCTGACTCCCGAGGAGTTCCTGGCTGCCGTAGGCAAGAACTTCACGGTAGAAGAGAAGGGTGCCGACATCTATAAGCCCTCCGGCCTGCACAACTTCTCCCTCTATCTGGGCGGAAAGTGGTACAGCCTGACGGCCAAACCGGGTACTTACAATGATGACGACCCCATCGGCGTATTGGATGTGACCATCTCTTCCAACCTGATTCTGGATGAAATCCTGGGCATCAAAGACCTCCGTTCCGACAAGCGCATCGACTTTGTAGGCGGTATCCGCGGACTGGGCGAGCTGAAGAAGCGTGTGGACAGCGGAGAGATGCAGGTAGCCTTGGCCCTCTATCCCGTCAGCATGAAGCAATTGATGGACATTGCCGATACCGGCAACATCATGCCTCCCAAGACCACTTGGTTTGAACCGAAGCTGCGCTCGGGGCTGGTGATTCATAAGCTGGACTGAGTAGCTTGAAATTGAAAAAGGGGATGTGTCGAAACGTTGCATAATCATCTGTTTTAACGTGAGTTCGACACATCCCTTTTTGTGTATACGTCCGTCACGAATGCCGTTTGAAGTATTGTCTTCTCATCCAGCGGTCGAACAGCATGAAGAAGGGGATGGTTATTATCAGCAGCGCGTAGAAGGAAGGTGTCTGTATCTCCTCCATCTGCAAGAGGGGAGTGGGCGTGAAGGCTCTTCGTATGTTCTCTCCAAAGCACAGGAACAGTCCGGTCGCGCTGCAACCTATCAGGAAGAGGGCGGCAAGGATGGTGGCGAACAAGGTTTTCCGTTCCGTTTTCTTTTCACGCAGATGCACAGCTTCTTCTACCTTCAGCATCGTGCGGTAGGTGAAGTTGGATGGCAGGCGGAATTCCGGTTGCTTCCGGGCTGCCTTTCTCAATCCTTTGTCTTTCAGTTCTTCGTTCATACTCTTCTTCCGCAGGCTCGAGATGGCCGTGTTGTAGGCTATCGAGTAAATCCATGTCGAGAAAGAACAATTCCCCTTGAAGGCCGAAAGGTGCTGGAAGGCTTTCAGGAAAGTATCCTGAGTCAGCTCTTCGGCATCCTCCTGATTGGAGACAATGCGGACCGTCAAGGCAAATACCTGCTGGCTGTATGTATGGATGAAATACTCGTAGAGTGCAGTCTCTCCTTGCAGGATACGTTGGATGATATGTCTTTCGTCGCTTTTCATTTTGCCCTTTTAGACGCAGCTTCCTTCCGATGGTTACAAGAAGGGCGAAAAAAAAAATTTTTGCCCGAAAGGTGTAACCCGGCATCCGTTGCTGCGTCTAAAAGGGCAAAGAAACAAAATATTAATTTTAAAACGAAGAAAATTATGTTAGATTTTATTACGGTGCCTGTAGTCATGGCAATTGTTACCTTGGGAGTTTACAAGTTGTTTGAACTCTTTGTTTGCAAGAAGGAGAGGCTGATGCTCATTGAAAAGATGGGAGAGACTGAGGGGATGCCTAAGTTCCCACTCGCCAATTTCTACAATAGTCACTTTTCTATTTCGTCTTCCGCTCTGAAGATAGGATGTCTGCTGACCGGTATGGGACTGGGGTTATTGGTAGGTTACTTTATCTGTCACCAGACGATTCCCGCTT
>CAMWRY010000150.1 GCA_947176775.1 uncultured Bacteroides sp. | reverse complement strand
CAGCTGTTCTAATCGGCAGCGGTTGCCGGTGAAGAAGCACATCTTTTCGCGGATGTACCAGTAGACACCGAAACCCCTGCCATGCAGTTTTTCTTCCAAGGCCTCCATCCGTGGGTCCATGCCCGCTTCGATGGGGTGGTTGAAGTACAAGGATGTCATCATAATGGTTTCCTTTCTTGGGTTAGCAATGTGAATAAACTCGTGAATTTTTCCGACATACGGGTGGCCGTTCCGATATCTCTTGCTGGAACCTCCTTGGGCTTATCGCCCGTGTACGTCTTGGGTTGGTAACATCTGATGGCTGTCGCCGGGCCAGTGAGGGTAAACTCCTATGGGTGGATAGAATTAGCTTGCCGTCACGGTTAGAAGCGGAGTTCCCGGGTTTTTACGTTCCGTTCTTGGGGACTCCATGCAAGGGACGGAACTTCTCTCGTAAGTGGTTTTGGGGATTTCGCCAAAACGAGACAAATATATGAAACGGATTTTATAAATACAAATAAAAATAAGTTTTTTTTTGAAATAAGGGCGTTTTTTATAATCCGTCTGATTTTTCTTCGAAAAGTCCCCTCTCCAAACCTATTGCCCTCTCCACAAAAATGTGTACCTTTGCCCCACACAAAGAGTAAATAGGTATAGAGTATGGCAGGACAAAAGACACCCACGGCGCTGGGTACGGAGAGTATAGGAAAACTACTGATGCAATATGCCGTTCCGGCAATCATCGCCATGACGGCTTCTTCCTTGTATAACATGGTGGACAGTATCTTCATCGGCCACGGAGTGGGCACGATGGCCATTTCGGGGCTGGCGCTCACCTTCCCGTTGATGAACCTGGCGGCAGCTTTCGGCTCGCTGGTGGGCGTGGGGGCTTCGACGCTGATTTCCGTGAAGCTGGGGCAGAGGGACTATGACACGGCGCAGCGCGTGCTGGGCAATGTCTTCGTGCTGAACATCCTGCTGGGCATCTCGTTCACGGTGATTGTGCTGGCTTTCCTCGACCCTATCCTCTACTTCTTCGGGGGCAGCGACCGGACGGTGGGCTATGCCAGAGACTATATGCAGATTATCCTGCTGGGCAACACCGTCACGCACCTGTACCTGGGGCTGAACGCCGTGCTCCGCTCCTCGGGGCATCCGCAGAAGGCGATGTATGCCACGGTGGCCACGGTGCTCATCAATACCCTGCTCGACCCCTTGTTCATCTACGGCTTCGGCTGGGGCATCCGCGGTGCGGCCATCGCCACCATCGTGGCGCAGGTCATCTCGCTGGCGTGGCAATTGAAGCTGTTCAGCAACCGGGAGGAGTTGCTGCATTTCCACCGGGGCATCTTCCGCCTGAAGCGCAAGATTGTGCTCGACTCGCTGGCCATCGGCATGTCTCCCTTCCTGATGAACCTGGCGGCCTGCTTCATCGTGATTATCATCAACCAGGGGCTGAAGAAGCATGGCGGTGACCTGGCCATCGGTGCCTTCGGCATCGTGAACCGGCTGGTCTTCATCGTCGTGATGATTGTGATGGGGCTGAACCAGGGCATGCAGCCCATTGCCGGGTATAACTTCGGCGCGAGGCAGTACGGCCGGGTGAACCAGGTCCTGAAGCTGACCATCGTGTATGCCACGGGGGTGACCACCTTCGGCTTTCTGGTGGGCATGCTGGCGCCGGACCTTGTGGTGGGTATCTTTACCTCGGATGCCGAGCTGAAGCGGTTGGCGGCCACGGGGCTGCGCATCACGGTGATGTTCTTCCCCATCATCGGTTTCCAGATGGTGACCTCCAATTTCTTCCAGAGCATCGGCATGGCCGGCAAGGCCATCTTCCTTTCGCTGACGCGCCAGATGCTGATTCTGCTTCCCTGCCTGCTCATTCTGCCCCGTTTCTTCGGCGTGGCCGGCGTGTGGTACAGCATGCCCGTTTCCGACTTGCTGGCCAGCCTGATAGCGCTGGCGATGCTGGTGATGCAGTTTCGCAAGTTTAGGGCGGAGGCGGCGAAGAAACAGGATTTATAGGCTTGCAAGCTATTTCTTGCATTTCTTTTGCGGAATCTGGCAGATTTGTTACATTTGCAATGTATGAATCCTAATAAAACCGTATGGACATGAACAAGAATTTTATCATCAACATCGGCCGTCAGCTGGGTAGCGGCGGACGGGAGATAGGCGAGAAGCTGGCTGCGCGTCTGGGCATTGGCTTCTATGACAAGGAGCTGATAAAGCTGGCCTCGGAGGAGAGCGGTCTTTGCTGTGAGTTTTTTGAAAGGGCCGACGAACGGGCTTCGCAGAGCATCATCGGCGGCCTGTTCAGCATGCGTTTCCCCTTCGTCAGCGACGGTGCCGTCCCGGCTACGAACTGCCTGAGCAACGATGCCCTCTTCAAGGTGCAGAGCGACGTGATACGCAAACTGGCGCATCAGCACTCCTGCCTCTTCGTGGGCCGCTGTGCCGACTACATCCTGCGCGACCATCCGCGTTGCGTCAATGTCTTCATCTCCTGTTCACGGGAAGAGCGCATCAGGCGCCTCTGCCGGATTCATGCCATCTCCGAGCAAGCCGCGGAGGAGATGATGGACAAGGCCGACCGGAAACGTGCCGAATACTACAACTACTATAGCTACAAGAAGTGGGGAGCCGCCGAGACCTACCATCTCTGTATCGACTCCTCCGTGCTGGGCATTGACGCCACGGTGGACTTCGTAGAGGAGTTTGTGCGGAGGAGGCTGGGGCTGTAAGGGTGCAGGCTTTTCTGCCGCTTTGTTGATGTGTGAATCACTTATGTCGAACTCACGTTAAGACAGGTGTCAGCTTCTCTTCCGACACCGGAACGGTGAGTGATTGGAAGGTCTCTCTGTGATTGGAAAAAAAAAGAACGCAAATTACACCATCGATTCGGATAACTTCTCCTTATCCGATTTGTTTGGTGTAATTTGCGCTCTTTTTTTCTGATTTCTATATCCTTATCAGCTTTTGATGAACTTTACATCATCGTCAGCAGAATCATCTGCCCGGCCAAAATACGCAGGAACATCGTCAACGGATAAACCGTGGAGTAGCCTACGGCAGGCGCGTCGTTTCCGGCCGTCTGGTTGGAGTAGGCCAGTGCGGGGGGGTCGGTGTTGCTACCGGCAATCAGTCCCATCAGCGTGAAGTAGTTCACCTTGCAGTAGAAGCGTGCCACCATGCCGATGATGAGCAACGGGATGACGGTAATCAGGAAACCGTAGCCCACGTAGAGCAATCCGCTGCCCTCTACCACCGTTTGCACAAAATGCTCTCCGGCCTCTATGCCCACGCTGGCCAGGAAGAGCACGATACCTATCTCGCGCAGCATCAGGTTGGCACTCATGGTGGTGTAGGTGACCAGATGCAGCTTATGTCCGAAACGTCCGATAAGGATAGCCACCACCAGCGGTCCGCCGGCCAAGCCCAGTTTCACGGGAGTCGGCATACCGGGGAAGGCGATGGGAAGGCTTCCCAAAAGGATACCCAGGAAGATACCTACGAAGATGGTCACAATGTTCGGCGTGTCCAGACGCTTCAGCTGGTTGCCCAGTACGCGTGCCACGCGATCTACAGCATCCTGCTGGCCTACTACCATCACGCGGTCGCCCACCTGAAGCACCAGGTTGGGGTCGGCAAAGAGGTCCATACCCGAACGGTTGATACGGGTGATGTTCACGCCATACATGCTGCGGAAGTGCATGTCGCCCAACTTCTTGCCGTTGATTTCAGACTTCGTGACGAGGATTCTGCGCGATACCATCGGTGTGTCCTGATGCTCCCAGTCCATCTGAATCTCCTTGCCGATGAACGCCTTTACGGCTTCGGAATCCTCTTCGGAGCAGACGATGAAGAGCTGGTCGCCTATATGGAAGATGGTCTTGTGGTCGGGGATGCTTACGTGTCCCTCGTGGCGTATGCGCGAGCAGACGAAAGCGCGTCCCAGGAACTCCTTGACTTCTATCAGCGTTTTGCCGGAGATGGATTCGTTGCGCACCTCCAGGCTCATGAAGTGCGGTTGGTGTTTGTTGTCAGCCTCCAGGCTGTTCAGTTCCTCTTCTTCCTTCCTCAGGTTCACCCGGCAGATGTAGCGGATGGCGATGATAGAGCCGATGATGCCCACCACGCCGAGCGGATAGGCACAGGCATAGCCCAGTGCAATCGGGTCGCCCGTATAGTGCAGCTGGTTCAGCGCCTCGTTGGCGGCACCCAGACCCGGCGTGTTTGTTACGGCACCATACAAGATACCCACTATCA
This sequence comes from uncultured Bacteroides sp., assembly GCA_947176775.1. Lineage (GTDB taxonomy): Bacteria > Bacteroidota > Bacteroidia > Bacteroidales > Bacteroidaceae > Bacteroides. Next base: position 389 of record CAMWRY010000150.1, on the reverse strand, counting down.
TGGGCAACTCTATGCTGCCATCTATGAAATAGATGCTCAGTGCCACTACAATGTTCAGTGCCACGATGCCTACGGCCAACGTATTGAGCCGCATGCCTCCTTTCTTGAAAGAAGAGAAGAAGGAGGGTCCTACCTGCAAACCGATGCAGAATACAAAAAGAATCAGACCGAACTCACGGATGAAATGCAGGATGTGCGTCTCGCCCGTGAAGCCGAAGTGCCCCATCAGGATACCGGCAAAGAGCACAAACGTCACTCCCAGCGACACCCCGAAAATCTTAATCTTGCCCAACAATACCCCCACGGAGATGACGAATGCGTACAAGCAGACGATGTGGGCTACAGATGATGGGTCCCATAACAGACTTTGTAACCAATCCATAATACCT
>CAMWRY010000149.1 GCA_947176775.1 uncultured Bacteroides sp. | reverse complement strand
AGTTAATATGATTTATTTGTTTATTATTATTTTCCTAATATGTTCATTTTAGCGCACGAAGATACAAAAAATGCTAATACGCATCCATTTATTCTTTGAAAATTTACGCCTAAATGGAATTATTCGATGACTTTCAGCCTTACCAGCTCGATTTTAGTGGCCGTCACCTTTATTATTTTAAACTGATAGTTATCCACTTCCACCACTTCATGCAGCTTCGGGAAGCTTTGATACCGGTTCAAAATCAGGCCGCCCACCGTCAGATAATCATCCGAATCCGGCAAATCAAGCCCGAAAGTCTCGTTCACCTTTTCTATCTCCAGACGTGCCGAAAGCACATATTCATGCTCGCCTATCTGCTTGCACACATAAGACGTATTATCGTGCTCGTCCTCGATGTCTCCGAAAATCTCTTCCACCAGGTCCTCCAAAGAGACGATACCTGCCGTACCGCCAAATTCGTCCACCACTACCGCAATCGTCTTCTTCTGCTGCATAAACAGCTTCATCAGCTTATGGGCAGCCATGGTCTCGGGCACAATGGGGACTTCCGTCACGTTGTTCCTCCAGTCCACCGGATTCCGGAACATCTCCGACGAGTGGATATATCCCACCACATTGTCTATATTTCCGTCGTACACGATAATTTTGGAGATACCCGATTCCACAAAAAGGCATTTCAGTTCTTCCAGTGTGGTGGTCAGGTCTACGGCCACCACCTCCGTACGCGGCACAATGCAGTCGCGTATCTTGATGTTCGAGAAGTCGAGCGCATTCTGGAATATCTTCACCTCCGCATCCAGTTCTTCCTCACTCTCGGCATTTTCTATGCTGGACTGGATGAAGTAGTCCAAGTCCACCTTGCCGAAAGCCCTGGCCGAAGCCTCTTTGTTCACCTTCACGCCAAATAGCCGAAGAAACAGGTAGGACATGCCCGATGCCAACTTTGAAATAGGAAACAGCACCACATAGCAGACAAACAAAGGAACGGCACACACCCTCAGCATCAGATTGGGGTTGATTTTAAAGAGGGTCTTCGGCAAGAACTCGCCGGTGACCAGAATAATCAGCGTGGAAATCACAGTCTGCACCAGCACCATCACGAAATGGTTGGAAATTATTCCGGCAAGGAGATGCCCCTCTATGATCTGTGCCATCAAGATACCGTAAATGACCAGCGCGATGTTATTCCCCACCAACATGGTCGAGATGAAATTATTCGGGTTACGAAGGAAATAGGAAATAATGCCGGAAGTGACGCCTTCCCTCCTTTCCATCTCAAAGCGTAGTTTATCTACGGAAACAAAAGCAATCTCCATCCCCGAGAAAAAAGCAGAGAAAGCCATGGTTATCAATAACGAAATTACGGTATCCATTTTATCTATTTATGGTATCGGTCTGCAAACTGTCCGCCGCGGCTGCCTCCTCCTCTTCCACGTAGAAGATGCCCTCCGGCTTACGAATCGTATAAACCGTCATTTGCTGGTTGGATTCAAAGCCGTGTCCCGTAATGATGCGGTCCGGCTGCTCGATGCGGATAAACTCATCCGAATAAATCTTCTGTGCCCGTTGGTCCCAGTACAGCAGCTGGGTATCAAACTGCTCACCCTTCAGATTCTGTATATGGACATTCCCCATCAGCTTCCACAGCTCCTCCTTGTTGAAGAAGTAGGCAGTATCGGCTTTGATGCTTGCTTCCACCTGAAAGACGGTATCGAACTTCTCCAGATAGATTCCTTTCTCGAAAGCCCAGTACGGAGGATTCTTCCGGTCGAAGACCAGCCACGCTTCCGTATTGATACGATAACGCGTCACACCGGAATCGGAAACCAGCGTAGTCACCCCACGGGTATCCATCACAGCCATGGAGTCGCGCTCGGTAATAGCCTCGCCCAACTCTTTTTTCTTTCCGGAACACGAAGAAAATAAAAGAAGCATAACCATTGCCCCAAGGACAATGGTTATGCTCGTATTTTTATGAAAAACAACGTCAACGGGTTGTAACAGCATGGTTTTATCTGATTGTAGTAGATTCACCTATCCATCCGCCGATAGTGATACGGTCGCCGGCCTTGTAACCCAACATAAAGAGGTCCTTAGCCTGGGGAGTGTGACGAGAATAGGTACCGATCAGTTCGTTAGCACGCTCTGTAACCGAAGCGTCCACCGCCTTGGCTTTCTGCAACTTGTCGAGCACCAAGAAGTAAGTACACTTATTCATCGCCGGTTCATCGTGCCAGCTGGGATTAGAGCCGTAAAGCTGTGCCAGCAAGATGTAAGGTTCACCATAGTTTTCCTTGAAACCGATAGCCTTGTAGCAATAAGCCTTAGCCTGTGAAAGCTTCTTGGCCTGCATCAGGGCAGCGGCAGTAACATACGCCATTTCAGCCTTCTTGCTATCATCGGTTTCCTTCTCCAAAGCTTCATCAAAGTACTTCACGGCATTTTCATAATCAGCTTTCTTATAATACATGTATGCCACACCTACAGCCGCATCGGCAGTCGGGTCAATCTGATACATATATTCGGAAGCCTTGAAGTAAACTTCGCTTTCGTTGCACTTCATCAGCTTCAGGATGTTCAATGCCTTCTTCAGGAAGGTAGAATCACTCTTGTTCTCTTCCACCTTAGGGCCATAGATGTTTTGCAGAGACTCGCAGTCGGCAACACCGCTCTGGATGAACATAGCCACCAGGTTGTCCTTGATAGCCTGCAAATTCGCTTTCTTCTGTTCATTGGTTTCAGCTGCGATAGCATCATCCGCATACTTGGAAGCATCAATATAATCTTGGAAGAAGGTGTCTGTATGGTTATTATCAGCCTTTACCTTCTGCATAGAAGCATCCAGGAAGTAGTGCAACACGGCACCTTTGGAACCACCCTTTTCAGCCTGAACCGATTCTTTCAGCCAGCCGTAAACCGTATTAAGGTCCGGATTAGGAGCAAACTGAAGATAATCCACCGCTTTTGCGCCCAAAGCATCAGCCACACTCGGTACTTTCTTCATTCCCTTATTGACGAATTCAGGAATATACTTCATTCGCAAATCATATACATCCATCAATTCATCAAAATACTTCTTATAGTCAGCAGAATTTCTATCCTTTATCTCACTCAAGAAGCCCACTAAAATTTTCTGAGCATCTGTAAACGTGTAATACCGCAATGTCGGACACTCTTTCAATACAGCCATACAAGGTTCATAAGCATCCTTATAATTCTTGGCATTCACAGCCTCATGGGAGATACTGCTGTTTCTGTTACAATCTTCTTGTGCAAAAGTGCTGGACACTCCCCCCGAAAGGAGCAGAACAGCTGCAAGCGTCTTAATTTTCATTGTATTTAAATTTTAGTTGTTATACTTTTGTCTATTCTTTTTCCCTATTAGTCCACTTTGCGTTTAAAGAACCAGCGTTCATTAAAGGTCACCCCTATACAGATACGCAACGTATTTTCATTCAAGAACGCCGCTTGGGCTCCTTTGGTATGCACATACTGTGCAGAAAGACTCAACAGCGAACGGGTTCTCGGCACAGGCAATCCGAAACCGGCTGTCACGCCATATTCATCGGCAGCACGTACACCATCTATCTTATAATAGGGCTTGGAATAATAAGCTCCCAAACGATACTTCACGTGAGAGAAATAGCTCCTTCCCATCGGGTTCGGCAGATATTCCATACCCACGGATAATCTTCCACGGTCACAAAACGCTCTGTCATTGTTCATATAGCTCACCTTGCTCCAGTTCTGGAACATAAAATCCACTCCCACCGTCAGGCGTTCGTCATACACATACGTCACACCGGCGCCCCAAGTGGTGGGAATGCCGCAAGTCACAATCGTATCCCTGGTTGTCCCGGTAGCCCCCGTGGTACTATTACCAATCTGCGTATATTCATACGCATCGTTGCTCAAATCATGTCCCGGAGAGAAAACAACTCCCAACGTCGCAGCATGCTTCTTGCCGAACCGTTGCGTATATTGCGCTCCAAAATCCAGCTTATAGCTCTTCACAGCCACATTGGACTGTATCGTAATGGGATGTGCAGTCGAGCTGGACGGAAAGGTCTCTGCGGCAGTCCTTGTGATGTCCCCCCAAAGATACGAAAAATTCGCACCAACAGAAAGATTTTTAATTATTTTAAAGCCTGCGCCCAAATAGAGTTGATGCAAGCCTCCTTCTCCCGAGTAGCTCAGCGTAGTAGACTTATCCGGAAACTCCGTATCCTCCCGATACTCTCCCATGCTATACCCTACATTCGAATAAGGCAGCAGCCCCAAACTGATAGCCGCCCACTTGCTTGCACGGAATTGCATCGCCACATAGTCGAAACTGGAGTTCTTGGCATTCCGTTTCAGCGTGCCGTTACCGAGATTGGTATTCTGCAGGGAAACTCCTCCATCGAAGATGAAAGTCAACGAGTCTACCGCCGTATAGGATGCCGGGTTGGCAAAGTTGGTCTGATACTTGTCCCGTAAACCATAGGCAATACCTCCCATTGCCCTGCTGTTAGCTGAACCCGGTTCAGACAGTTGTCCATATCCATATCGTGTATAGGGAGAATTTGTATTATTTTGAGCGACTGCCGCTCCTGATAGCATCGCGAGCAAGAGCACTAACAGAGTTTGTCTATAGCCTATCATTATTATAG
>CAMWRY010000148.1 GCA_947176775.1 uncultured Bacteroides sp. | reverse complement strand
GTATAAGAGAGTTCATCAAAGGAAATCCACGGTTGAACCAGCATCCAGAGATATGCCGTTGAACGGTTACTGTCGGCTATGTACCTGTTACGTTGTATCTCGTCCAGACAAACGAGGGCATTTTGCAGCAAACGGCGGTTATTGCGTACTGTCAGGAGGATTACCAGTTCTTCCTTGTGGAATAGAGACGGTTCCTTCATGGAGAGGTCTATGATATGCCGTATCACTTTCCCGGTTTGGTTCGTGATGTCGTCCAGTGGAATATCCCCATACACAGGAAGATGCTTCAAGAAAGAACGGAATGCCATATCTTCCTCCTGCAAAAAGGTGATAATGTCTGCTTTGGACCGGAAGCCGTCTTTCAATGTCCGCTCGAGCATCTTCTGATACAGGGCTACGGTCTGTTCAGCGTTCGTGCCGTAAGTTGGAACACTGTCCAGACCGGCATAAAAACGGTGTGCGGAAGCTACCAATGGCAGGGAAAACGTATCGACTTCCACTCTATTCAGTGACTCTATGATTGTGAGGTAATCCGTAAAAGCCCACTGCCGTTTGTCAATCAGCCTGCCCATATAAAAACGTAGGGAATCATGGATGATTTCCTGTCTGGCCGGTGCATGGGCTTTCATGCTGTCACGGATAATACAACTTGCCACAGAATCATCCAACGCATACCATTTCCGTGCCAGTTCCACAAGCCGGCCGGTGGTTATATTTTCCGTATTTTTTACCGTCTGTAAAAAATCTGCATAGGCATCGAAAGCTTCTTCGGAAGAATGGAAGCCATGTTCCGCAGAACGGTTGCAAGAAGCCAACAAGATTATGGCCAACAAAGCCACCCATGTCGTGTGTAAAAGAGGACGGTCACCTTTGAATAACAGGCGACCAATGCCCGGATAGAAACAAGATGATTGTCTCCGTGTCTGTCGTACTGACAATGTTTTTGTCACTAAATACAATTTCATATCGGACTTTAGTTTTATGATTTCAAGAAGCAAAAATAAGGTGTAATATCCATATAAGAAGTATGTAAAATACAAGTTTACAAAAGCTTATGGAATTATACTCCAAGTCTGTTTTTTGCAACTTTGTGTAAATCAACCAACGGATAACAAATAGCACAAAAAACATTTTTCAAGCTATCCGATAAAAGAGGGGAAGAATAACTGGAAATACTTTCAAAAAGGAGTGGCAACATGGCAAACAATCTGTCTGACACGCTATGGAACCTCGATGTGAAATGATAAAAAAGGTTGTCCGAGCTGCCATTTATGCGGCTTTGTGAGGTATTTGTTATACCTTTGTACTTGAATAAATTAGGAACAAATAAATATGGCAAAGGTAGGATATGTAATGAATTATGCCGGGTATAGGGCGAACACGGATAAAGAGTGGATGAAGCGATTCGGCTGTAACGAGATTATGGAAGAACAGCAGGATTATGAGTTGCGTACGGAATGGAACAAATTACTTGACCGACTAAACAAGGGGGATGAACTGGTCGTTCCCAAGTTGAGCCACGTTCTCCGTGAGACACGGCAGCTTTCGTATCTCCTTGAATATTGCCGTCTGAAGGAAATCCGTCTTATTTCAATCCATGACTGCATAGATTCCGGCAACGAGCTTTTTCCGGAGACACAGATGTCGGATATACTCAATGTCGTGGCATTGCTGCCCAAAGAAGCATTTGATATCCGCAAGTCCTCCGATGCAGTCCGCAAAGTGAAAAGCCGCATGAGAACATTGTCCCCGGTGGATTACAACCGCATCGAGCGGAAAGAGTTCGTGGTGAATATGTATAAAAGCGGACACCTTATCAATGAGATATGGAAAGCCAGTGGCTTCAGGAGCCGGAGTTCCGTGTTCCGGGTGCTGAAAGAAGCCGGGATAACATTGAACAGAGGGCGTAAAAAAGGATAAGCCTTTATGTAATTAAAAGGGGGCCAAGGTACAATGATACAGCATGGATGGGATTTATCTCCCCCATCCATGCTGCCATTTCGTAGTACGACTTTTATTCAATGACCCGAATACGTCTGTTATAATAAACACCCTTGAATGCTTTTACAACAGTATCATAGACTTCATCGCACGATACGGCATCAAAGCAAAGCTCCATCGTCCAGAAATCAAATTGAAATTCCACCAATGTTCCCGAATAACGGTCTGACGTATTGTAAATGGTCACGGACATATAATCGACCGTTCCGCTTTGCAATTCCACCCAATGCCCGTAATAGGAAAACGAGTCATTGTTTGACTGGCTGTTAAGGGTGATTTTGTTTATCAATCTGCTTATGAAATTATATCTCTTTTTCATTGCAGTATCTGTTCATCTATTCCCACCATAAAGCCTTGTCCGTCTTCATTCATAAACTCATAAAGCCTTTCAAAGTCATGCTTGACCTCTCCATGGCGGAAGTTTTTCATGCACTCTTGAATTTCAACTTCCATTGCGGCTTTGGCTTTCTCCAAAGTACAGTAAAGCGTATGGCAGTCGGAAACGCTTTCACCGCAATCAACTAATGTATAAAGTATGTAGATGGTGTTCGTTTTCATTTTTGTAAACCTGTTAGATGTGAGGTATATATCGTTCGTTCTCTGCTAAAAACTCTATAATTGCTTTAGCCTCTTCGTGCGAAGCCCTGTTACGGTCATCGTATCGGCGTTCTTCGTCAGCCATGACCTTCAGGCATTTCCGGATTAATCGGTACAGCAGTTGTTGGATGGTCGGGTGCATGAATGGGATGGAAGCAGCAAATACGGAATGATTGAAACTATAATTATTCAACATATTCTCTACTTCTTTTGCAAATTGGTACTCCTTGGTTGCTTGGATGTTCGGAATTTTCTCCATTGTCTTTTCTGTTTTAATGGGTTACACATATCTTTCCCTGTCTTCGGCTTCTTTCTGTCCTGCCGGTTCGGAATTTATGCTGCGGTTTCCAATCATCGGCCGGGCTTATAGGTACGGTCTTTCTTGCCAATTACGCTTGCATGGCAAGGAAGAATTTGCAAGAAATACATTTCAGGCCGGACTATTAAGACACGATGATAGACCTTTGCAGCCAAAATCTGAACGGTGCGGACAGATTGGAGTGGAAATATCGAATCTGGATATAAAAGGATAATGGGTCGGTATAACAGGAAAGCAAACTGCTTCCGGGTGGGTCGGACAAGGGGCTGCCGGGCAAACTATGTAGTGACTTTTCCTTTTTTGGACTCTACCGAAGGTACAGGGAAAAATAGGAAGTGTCACTGTTTGCCCTTACCACAACCTGTCTGGAAAGGAAAGAGACGATAGGGAGAAAAAGCAATGGCGGATGAATGGAAGGGGCTTGGCTTATGCCGTGGAATACCGTGTCGTTTCGGTTTGCCGAAGCTCCGGCATGGAACAGCACAAAGTCAAGACCCTGTTTGTCCGGCATTGCCTCCCCGTATCTTGTATGGAAAGGATGGTTGTGGTACAGACATTCCGCTGATATGGGTGGGGAAGCAAGCGATAAAAAAGGAGACTGGTAAATGGTATAAAAGGATGACGGGCAATTCCTTGGGGATTGTCCTAAAAAGGGAGTGGGCTTATAGCCTTGTAAATAGGAAAGCCGGGGGAGCAAACCTTTATGGCTCACTACCCCCGACATTGCATATTCACATTTGCTAATCAAACCAGTCGGGATTATCAGCTTTGAGTTGGACTATCAACTCATTATTTTTTATTGTTGTCATTTCATATGTTTGAATTAAAGAAAGTAAGTAGTGGGTGGATTGCTCCACCCTTGCTACTTATTTAGGCTGCCACTTCGGGTTGCTGTTCTTCTGTGGGTTGAAGAACTTCTTCAGATTGAGGTTGTTCGGTTTCTTTTGTCTGCTCCAACAAAGCGACTTTCTTTTCTTCAATGCGTTTATGGCGGTTTTCATACACTTTATTGTACTTGTTTGTAATGTTTGCCAACTCTTCGGGCATGTGTTTTTTTGCAAAGTCAAACAAAAGTGCAGCCGTGCCATTGTTCCTAAAGGCATCTTTAAAATTAGCAATCAAGAAATCCCTGCGGATAATGGCTTTTGCTTTTGCCGTAAGATTGGCTATGACGTTTATCTTATCTTCATCTTTCAGATAGTCACATTCTTTGTCAATGCCGATGGCTGCATAATTTTCCTTACGGAGAGAGGACAACAAGAAGAAATACATCATCCTATCTTCATCAGCACCAAATTTCGTTTCCGTTGTATCAATTTCCTTTATCACCCTTTTTACATCATCTACTGTGTTTTCAGTGGCGATTTCCTTGTTACGCTTGTCTTTTTTCTCCAATTCGGCTATTTGTACAGCTATTGTTTGTGTAGCCTTGTCACTTTCTGCTATTTGAGCTGCGGTCTTTTCCACATAACAGAGTGTGATGTCAGCCTGACCAATCTTGGCATAAAGGGCAATCTCCCCGGCTTCGCATCGCTGGCTGATTTCATTGCATATCTCCATGTAATCAGCTTGTTCTTCCTCGTGCTCCTTCAGTGCATCCTCATAATCTTCGGAGTTATCGTAATCTTTGATTTGTGGTTCTATCGGATTTTTAGGAAAAGCTATACAGCTATTTATTGTTTCAACGTCATAGCCCGAAGCGATGAGACGTTCAACCGTGGTTTCATTAGTGCAATATGGGGCACGGCAAAGGATTATATCGGGCTGTTGTTGCGCAATCTGAATGGCTTTCTCTT
>CAMWRY010000147.1 GCA_947176775.1 uncultured Bacteroides sp. | reverse complement strand
GTATTGGCTTTTAACTCCTTTTTTATTCCTTCTAATACCCGATACCTCCTTAAGAGTATCTTATTTTTTCAGTTGCTCGTTCATTGCCGCCGCCGCCTTCCGTCCGTCGCCCATGGCAAGGATGACGGTTGCGCCACCGCGTACGATGTCGCCTCCGGCAAAGATGGTTGGGATGGACGACTGCATGCTGTCGTTGACGGCAATCGTGCCTTTCCGTCCCAATTCCAGACCTTTGATGGAGCTGGGCACAATCGGGTTGGGCGATACGCCTACGCTGACAATGGCCAGGTCGATGTCAATGGTCTTCGTGGCTCCGGGGATGGGTACGGGGCTGCGGCGTCCGCTGGCATCCGGTTCGCCCAGTTCCATCTTCTGCAGCACTACCTGCTTCACCTTTCCTTGTTCGTCGGCAATGTATTCGATGGGGTTGTGGAGGGTTAGGAATTCCACACCCTCTTCCTTGGCATGTTTCACCTCTTCCAGACGTGCCGGCATCTCCTCTTCCGAGCGGCGGTAGATTATCATGGCACGCTCTGCACCAAGGCGGCGTGCGGTGCGAACGGAGTCCATCGCCGTATTGCCGCCGCCGATGACGGCTACACACTTGCCGAAGGGAACCGGTGTATCGGAATCTTCGCTGGCGGCATCCATCAGGTTGACGCGCGTCAGGTATTCGTTGGACGAGAGGATGTAGATGGAGTTCTCGCCGGGGATGTTCATGAAGTTGGGCAGTCCGGCACCGGAGGCTACGAAGATGCCTTTGAAGCCTTCTTCTTCCAGTTGTTCCACGCTGATGGTCTTGCCTACGATACAGTCTTTCAGGAACTTTACGCCCATCTTGGCGAGGTTGTCGATTTCTATGTCCACAATCTTGTTGGGCAGGCGGAATTCGGGAATGCCATATTTCAATACACCACCAATCTCGTGCAGTGCCTCGAATACGGTGACGTCATACCCATACTTCGCCATGTCTCCGGCAAACGACAAGCCGGCAGGACCTGAACCGATGACCGCTACCTTGATGCCGTTCTTCTCTTTGATTTCAGGGGTGGAGATTTGTCCGCTTTCCCGTTCGTAGTCGGCGGCAAAGCGTTCCAGATAACCGATGGCTACAGGCTTCTCGTTCATCTTCAGGTGGATGCACTTCGATTCGCACTGCTTTTCCTGTGGACAGACGCGGCCGCACACAGCAGGAAGGGCGCTGGTCTCTTTCAGCGTCTTGGCAGCTTCAAGGAATTCGCCGCGCTCGATGTTCTTGATGAAGCGAGGGATGTCGATGCCTACGGGGCAGCCTTCCATACAACCCGGATTGGCGCAGTCCAGGCAACGCTTGGCCTCGGTCAACGCTTGCTCTTCGGTCAAGCCTTGGTTTACTTCCTCTTTGCGGCTGTGCGAACGGTATTCGGCATCCAGTTCGTTCATCTCCACGCGCGGAATGGCGGTGCGTTCTTTCGGCTTCATGGATTTGCGCAGTTCTTGGCGCCAGATGGCATTGCGGCTCTTTTCATCTGCTTCCTGAGAGTTTTCTCCGGTTGCTTGGCAGGTCTGATGCTCTTCCAGTTTGTGCATCTCTTCGCGTTCGATGCTCTTGAAGGCACCCATGCGCTTCAGCATCTCGTCGAAGTCCACTTGGTGTCCGTCGAATTCAGGACCGTCCACGCATACGAACTTGGTCTTTCCGCCAATAGTGATGCGGCAGGCACCACACATGCCGGTGCCGTCCACCATAATCGTGTTCAGCGATACATCCGTGGGGATTTCGTATTTCTTTGTCAGCAAACAAACAAATTTCATCATGATGGCAGGACCGATGGCGAAACACTTGTTCACCTTCTCGCGTTTGGTGACCTCTTCCACGCCTTCCGTCACCAGGCCTTTGCGACCGTAGGAGCCGTCGTCGGTCATGATGATGACTTCATCGGAACTTTCGCGCATCTCCTTCTCAAGGATAATCAGCTCTTTGGTGCGGCCTGCCAGTACAGTGATGACACGGTTGCCGGCGGCTTTCAGCGCCTGTACGATGGGGAGCATGGGGGCTACGCCTACGCCGCCTCCGGCACATACCACGGTTCCGAAGTTCTCGATATGGGTGGCCTGTCCCAGCGGACCGACAACGTCTGTGATGTAGTCGCCCTCGTTCAGTTCACAAAGTCGGGTGGAGGAGAGTCCTACCTTCTGGACAACCAGTGTGATAGTGCCCTTCACGGGATCGGCTCCTGCAATGGTGAGCGGCATACGCTCGCCCTTTTCGCCCACACGCACAATGACAAAGTGTCCGGCCTTGCGCGATCGGGCAATCAGCGGTGCTTCAATGACTAACTTGAAGACCTTCTCTGAAAAATGTTCTTTGCTAATGATTTTATTCATTATCTTATAATTTTGTTGGTGTAATTACGTAATTACTGTCAGATTGTTATAGTTTGCAAAGATACGGTTTATTTATTAATATCAAAGAAAGAATGGAAGCAAATGATGAGGGCTGAGGGTTTAAGGCAGAACTATTTAAGCCTGAATACTCAAGGCTGAAAATCTTATGTCCAATAGCTCAGGGCATAAGGAAATGTGAAAAAAAATAAACCAGGAGCAATGCCCCTGGTTATCGGATGTAAGGCTTTCAGCCTTTGTTTCTATCAGTCATTTCAAATTTTGCATCTGATACTGTCGTGCAAGGTTTTGGCTTTAGTCAATCATCTCAAATCCCGTATACGGTACCAACGCCTTCGGTATGCGTATGCCTTCCGGAGTCTGGTTGTTTTCCAGCAATGCGGCTACGATGCGCGGCAGAGCTAGTGCGGAGCCGTTCAGGGTGTGGCAAAGTTCAGTCTTCTTGTTCTCCGTGCGGTAGCGGCATTTCAGACGGTTTGCCTGGTAGGTGTCGAAGTTGGAGACAGAGCTTACTTCCAGCCAGCGCTTCTGTGCTTCGGAATAGACCTCGAAGTCGAAGCAGAGGGCTGCCGTGAAGCTCATGTCGCCGCCGCAGAGGCGCAGGATGCGGTAGGGCAGTTCCAGTTTCTGAAGCAAACCTTCTACGTGGTCCAGCATCTCCTGATGGGATTGTTTGCTGTGTTCCGGCTTGTCGATGCGTACCAATTCCACTTTGGAGAACTCATGCAGACGGTTCAGGCCGCGTACATCCTTGCCATAGGAACCTGCCTCGCGGCGGAAACATTGCGTGTAGGCGCAGTTCTTGATGGGAAGTTGCTTTTCATCCAGAATCACGTCGCGGTAGATGTTCGTCACGGGGACTTCGTCTGTCGGAATCAGGTAGAGGTCATCCATTTCGCAGTGGTACATCTGGCCTTCTTTGTCGGGCAACTGGCCTGTGCCATAGCCGGAAGCGGCGTTCACTACGGTAGGCGGCATTATCTCCGTATAGCCTGATTTGCGTGCTTCGTCCAGGAAGAAGTTGATGAGGGCACGTTGCAGTTGTGCGCCTTTACCTTTGTAGACGGGGAAACCGGCACCGGTAATCTTCACGCCTAGGTCGAAGTCTATCAGGTCATACTTCTTGGCCAGTTCCCAGTGTGGCAGGGCATCTTTGGGCAGTTCGGTTTCCATGCCGCCCATCTTCTCCACCACGTTGTCATCGGCACCCACACCTTCGGGCACGCTGTCATAGGGCACGTTGGGAATGGTGTAGAGCAGTGCTTGCAGGTCGTTGGCGGCCTGGTCCATGTTGGCTTGCACCTCTTTGTTGGCCTCTTTCAGTTCGGCTACGCGGCTCTTAGCGGCTTCCGCTTCCTCTTTCTTGCCCTCCTTCATCAGTTGTCCGATGGACTTGGAGAGAGAGTTGGCTTCCGCCAGGTTTTTATCTAAGATGGTCTGATTGGCTTTTCTTTTGTCATTGAATTCCAGCACCTGTGCGATGGCCTCTTTCGCATTCTTGAAGTGCTTCTTTTCCAGTCCGCGGATGACCGCTTCACTGTTTTCTGTAATTTGTTTGATGGTAAGCATATTCTTATATACAATTTAAATACTCTGATTTTGAGGGCAAAGATAACGCAAATAGCAGGCAATACAAAAAAAACGGCTTGAAAAGTAGGCCGTAGTTTTTGTATTGTTACTTTTGTTATCATATTGGTATTGCTTGAATAGTGTATAATTTAAAACCGAAATGAGTCCGCGTGTATTATTTGTTGATGGGTATAATTTGTTTTTTATTTCACAACCTCATAAAATACAACAATCGGATTGCCCGACTCCGGGTCGTAGTGGCGGAATGTTTCCGGATACTCTTTCGGTTTGTTCTCCAGAACCCATCCGATGGTTTCCGGGGTAAGGTATCCCCAAAAGCGGTTCTTGTAGCCCCCGTTAATCAGCCGGTGAATGGGGGCTTCTTTTCCCACCTTGTCCGCCAGCCTCCTTCCGCAGTATATCTGCTCTTTTCGGTCCAGGTCGTAGAGGGCAACTTGCAGATAGCCTCCTTGGGCGAACTGGAAGTAGAGCAGGCTTATATTTATCTACGGGATAAGTGGGATATGCTGTCGGCAAAAATAGTCAAAAAAGAGGAAGCCTCCAACTCCAAAGGGTATGAAGTCGGGTTAATAAGTAAAAGGGGATGCAATCCAAGCGGTTGCATCCCCTTTTACTTATTTCTTATTCGGAAACTTTATGCTTCTGCAGCTTCAGCAGGGATAACAGAAACCGAGCGTCTGTCTTCCTTACCTACTTTGAACTGTACAGTTCCGTCTACTAAAGCGAAAAGAGTGTGGTCCTTACCC
>CAMWRY010000146.1 GCA_947176775.1 uncultured Bacteroides sp. | reverse complement strand
CCGTGCGGAACTGCGCTCTATTGGTGCCTACCTGCGACGACAGTTTGGTCTTCTTTCCCTTTCGGTCCACCTTGTAGATGGCGCTACGCATGGGGCTCTCTTCGTTGCTGCTGAAATAGAAGCTTCCCTCTTCGGGCGCATAGCCCAGGAATTCCTTCACTTCATACGCTCCGGACGTCACCTGTTTCAGCAGGTTGCCGCCGATGCTGTACCAGTACAGATGATTGTAACCGCTCTTTTCGCTGACAAAGCTGAAGTTTTCCGGATAGAAGATGATGTTGTCGAATACGTTTTCATGGATATACGTGTCGCTTTCATCGCGCAACACCAGTTTGGCCACCGTGCTACGTGGGTCGGCAAAATACAGGTCGAACCGGTTCTGATGGCGGTTCAATGTCATGATGGCCAGTTTGTTGGGGTCTTTGGTGAAGCGGATGCGTGGGATGTAGCCATCGGCGTCTACCGGTACGTTTATCTTGCGAGTCACTTTGGACTTGATGTCGAAGGTGTGTACCGATACCTTGGAGTTGACCTCTCCCGTCTTGGGATATTTATAAGTATATGCTCCCGGGTACTTTTCGAGGGAAGCATAGTGGGGAGCCTGTCCGGCAAAGAGGGGGAAGGAGTAGGAGGGCACGTCCTTTTCGTCGAAGCGGATGAAGGCCAGCATCTGTCCGTCGGCACTGAACTCCAGTGCCCGGTTGAAAGAGAACTCTTCCTCATATACCCAGTCCGGAATGCCGTTCAGCACTTCGTTCCGTTTCCCGTCTTCCGTCACCTGGCTTTCGCTGTTGCCGTAGAGTAGCTTTACAAGGAAAATGTTGTTGTCGCGTACAAAAGCCACCTGGTTGCCGTCCGGTGAGAATACGGGTACCTGTTGCGGACCGCCGTCCGAGAGCTTTTCTACAACGTTATTGATTTTTCCGTCCAAGTTACGCTTCAGGCTGTAGATGTAGTGTACGGCCGTATAAGAGTGGCGGTAGATGGGAGTCGTCTTCGTGGCAATGAGCAGTTTGCTGCCATCCGGGGCAAAGCTGTAACTATCGAATTTCTTGAAAGTACATTCGCGTGCGGTGGCAGCGTCAAACAGTACCTCTACGGGCTTTCCCGTCTTGAAGGAATATTTGATGATTTGTGTCCTGTCCGCATTCATCTGCGAGTAGTGTTCTCCGTCTCCCGGGATGGGGATGACGCCGGAAATGCCTTGGGGATAAAATTTGCCCGACACAATTTCTTTCAAGTCGAGCGCCTTACCTTGTTGGGCGAAGCCTGCCACTGCATAGAGGCAGAAAAGTAGTACGATGCTTATCTGTTTCATAGCTGTCTTTTATGTGTTTTTAAAAAAACTATTATAGGGAACAAATATACAACAAAGGGGAGATTTTCCGAAGTCGTGAGCCGATTTTATTCTTGGCAGGCAAAGAAATCCGTAGAAAAAGTCTATATTTGTCCCTTACATAAAAAATATGTATGGAAACCCAATCTACACTCTACAAAGAGTTCCCTCTTTTTCTGAAGCGCTATTTTCCCTATAAGGTGCAGAAAATATCGTTGAATGCCGGTTTCACGTGCCCTAACCGGGATGGAAACAAAGGCTATGGTGGCTGTACTTATTGCAACAACCGGACCTTCAATCCCGATTACTGCCGCACGGAGAAATCCATCATCCGGCAACTGGAGGAGGGCAAACTCTTCTTTGCACACAAATATCCGGAGATGAAGTATCTGGCCTACTTCCAGGCTTATACCAATACATACGGCGAACTGGAGGAGCTAAAACGGAAGTATGAAGAGGCCCTGTCGGTGGACGAAGTGGTGGGACTGGTCATCGGCACCCGTCCAGACTGCATGCCCGACAGCCTGCTGAATTATCTGGAAGAGCTGAACCGGCATACTTTTCTTCTGGTGGAGTATGGTATAGAGAGCACCGACGACCGGACCCTTGGCCGCATTAATCGCGGACATACTTTTCGCGTCACTGTCGATGCGGTGGAGAGAACCGCTTCACGCGGCATTCTCACCGGTGGACACGTCATCTTGGGACTGCCGGGCGAGACGCATGAAAATCTTGTTGCTCAAGCCGGTGTGTTGTCGCGTCTTCCGATTGACACCTTGAAAATGCACCAGTTGCAACTGATACGGGGCACCCGTATGGCCTTGGAGTATGAGCAGCACCCCGAAGATTTCCACCTGTTCGGCGTGGAAGAGTATATTGACCTCGTGGTAGACTATATCGAACACCTGAGGCCCGATCTGGTACTGGAACGCTTTGTCTCCCAGTCCCCCAAAGAGTTGCTTATCGCACCGGACTGGGGACTGAAAAACTATGAATTCAATCATCGGGTTCAAAAAAGAATGAAAGAACTCGGGGCATATCAAGGGAAGAAGTATGAAATATAAGAAAAAAGAATTATTTTTGTAGCGATTAAGGCATTGGAATCAATCTAAATAAAGAATAACTATGAACCCAAAAACTGTGATAAAAGGGAAAATCCATTACGTGGGTGTAAATGATCGCAATAAGCATCTGTTTGAAGGCATGTGGCCGTTGCCTTATGGCGTCTCTTACAACTCTTACTTGATAGACGATGAAATGGTGGCGCTGGTTGATACGGTGGATGCCTGCTTCTTCGAGGTGTATCTGCGTAAGATTAAAAGTATCATCGGCGACCGCCCTATCCAATATCTCATCATCAACCACATGGAACCGGATCATTCGGGCTCCATCCGCCTAATAAAACAACACTATCCGGATATCGTTATCGTGGGTAACAAGCAGACGTTTGGTATGATAGAGGGTTTTTATGGTGTAACAGGCGAGCAGTATGTAGTGAAGGACGAAGATTTTTTGGCTTTGGGACATCATAAACTTCGTTTCTACCTGACTCCGATGGTGCACTGGCCTGAGACGATGATGACTTTCGATGAGGCTGAAGGTGTGCTTTTTGCCGGTGACGGTTTCGGCTGTTTCGGCACGTTGGACGGCGGTTTCCTGGATACTCGCATCAATCTGGACAAATACTGGGACGAGATGGTACGCTATTACTCTAATATCGTGGGCAAGTACGGCTCTCCCGTACAGAAGGCGTTGGCTAAGTTGAGCCATCTGCCCATTTCCACCATTTGCTCCACGCATGGACCGGTGTGGACCGAAAACATTGCCAAAGTAGTGGGCATCTACGACAAGTTGAGCCGCTATGCTGCCGACGAGGGCGTGGTCATCGTCTACGGTTCTATGTATGGTAACACGGAACAGATGGCGGAAACCATTGCTGCGGAACTCTCCGCGCAGGGCATCAAGAACATTGTGATGCACAATGTGAGCAAGAGTCATCCGTCTTATATCCTGGCCGACATCTTCAAGTATCGCGGACTTATCATTGGTAGCCCCACGTACAGTAATCAGATTTATCCAGAGGTGGAATCCCTGCTTTCCAAGATTCTGGTGCGCGAGGTGAAGGGACGTTTTCTGGGCTACTTTGGTTCCTTCTGCTGGGCTGGCGCTGCCGTGAAGCGCATGGGCGATTTTGCCGAAAAGAGCAAGTTCGAACTTGTGGGTGACCCGGTAGAGATGAAGCAGGCCATGAAGGAAATCACCTACGAGCAGTGCGAAAACTTGGCCCGTGCCATGGCAGAACGTTTGAAAAAAGAGAATTATTAACCTAATAAAAACAATCGCAATGAGACTAATCATCCAACCGGATTATCAATCCGTGTCAAAGTGGGCGGCACACTATGTCGCTGCCAAAATCAAAGCTGCTAATCCCACACCTGAGAAACCTTTTGTATTGGGATGCCCCACTGGTTCTTCACCGCTGGGTATGTACAAGGAACTGATTGATTTGAACAAGAAAGGTATCGTGTCTTTCCAGAACGTGGTTACCTTCAATATGGACGAGTATGTAGGTTTGCCTAAGGAACACCCCGAAAGCTACTACTCCTTTATGTGGAACAACTTTTTCAGCCACATTGATATCAAACCGGAGAATGCCAACATCTTGAACGGCAACGCTGCTGACTTGGAGGCTGAGTGTACACGCTATGAAGAGAAAATCAAGTCCTATGGCGGTATCGACCTCTTCATGGGTGGTATCGGTCCCGACGGGCACATCGCTTTCAACGAACCGGGTTCTTCGTTGTCGTCACGCACTCGCCAGAAGACATTGACTACAGATACCATCATTGCCAACTCCCGTTTCTTCGAGAACGACGTGAACAAGGTGCCCAAGACAGCCCTGACCGTAGGTGTGGGTACGGTACTCAGTGCTCGTGAGGTAATGATTATCGTCAATGGCCACAATAAAGCGCGTGCCCTTTATCATGCAGTAGAAGGTCCTGTGATGCAGATGTGGACCATCAGTGCACTGCAAATGCACGAAAAGGGCATCATCGTTTGCGATGACGCCGCTACCGAAGAACTGAAGGTGGGTACATATCGTTACTTCAAGGATATCGAAACTGACCATCTCGATCCGGAAAGTTTGCTGAAGTAAGCCTTTGTAAGTAGACGAAAACGTATAAGGTCTGAATAACTTTGAGAAAACGCATTGCGCTGTTCAAATTTGGCAGTCAATGCGTTTTTGCTATTCTGCCGCTTTTTGTGTTTCTCCAGAAAACAAAAACTCCCAATTTCGTTTGGAAATCAGGAGCTTTCTTCGTTTTGTTTTCTTTCAAAGTGGTGTCACCAGGAATCGAACCGGGGACACAAGGATTTTCAGTCCTTTGCT
>CAMWRY010000145.1 GCA_947176775.1 uncultured Bacteroides sp. | reverse complement strand
AGGGTGTGTCAGAATGCCCAAATAGAAAGATTCACCCCTGTCACAGATAACTGTAACAGGGGTGAATTTCTAAGAACGAGAGTTTTGAAACACCCTCAATTTTTTAATGCTTCGCCCATTCATTTGTCCAATACCGAATTCTTTCTATTACGGGATAATGTTTAATTTATCCAATTTTTCAGGGTCACTTCAATTTATATTTTTCTAGTCTTTATATCGACATCCCTCTATCAATATGGCTATGAAAAGTGGTTATTTGTATCTTTTGCCCACCACATCCCAGTCTATAATGCCCCACAGTCCGTTTATGTGGTCAGCGCGGCGATTCTGGTAGTCGAGATAGTATGAATGTTCCCATACGTCGAATCCAAGTAGAGGAACAAGTCCGTTGCGTACCGGATTGCTTCCGTTGGCTTCTTTAGTGATGTGGAGTTTACCATCTTTGTCGGCTGACAACCATGCCCAACCTGATCCGAATAGGCCGACAGCTGCTGCACTGAACTCTTTCTTGAAATCTTCAAAACTGCCGAAGTCACGTTTGATGGCTTCTGCCAGTTTGCCGATAGGTTCATTCTGAACTGGTTTAGGGGTAAATTGCAAGAAGTACAGCGTATGGTTCAGTACTTGTCCGGCATTGTTGAATATGGCTCCATCTGGTGCTGTGGCCACAATGGTTGCCAGGTCTTTTCCTTCATATTTTGTTCCTGGAACAAGGTTGTTGAGGTTGTTCACATAGGTTTGCAGATGTTTACCGTAGTGGTAATCTATGGTCTGCTGACTGATTACAGGTTCCAATGCGTCGTTGGCATAGGGAAGTTTAGGCATTTCGTAAGTCATAACTGTTGTCATTAAAATTGTTAATATTGCATTCATAAGTTTCACTTGTTTAAGTTTGGAACTTTATTCTATTAAACACTATAAGCTGTGGAAATGTTCGTGTGTCTCCGAAGCTTTTTTTATCTTTGCCTCCGTAAAGACAACTGAAAAAAATATTATCCATCTTAATATACGATTATACAGATATGCCCGATTATATAGAAGAACTGAACGAAAGACAGCGCCATGCAGTACTCTACAGCGATGGCCCGTCATTGGTAATAGCTGGTGCCGGGTCGGGAAAAACACGGGTGCTGACCTACAAGATAGCTTATTTGCTGGAGAATGGCTATCAGCCTTGGAACATCCTGGCATTGACCTTTACCAACAAAGCTGCGAGAGAGATGAAAGAACGCATTGCCAGCCAAGTGGGTGTAAAGAGAGCCTGTCATTTGTGGATGGGTACTTTTCACTCCATATTCCTACGCATTTTGCATGCTGAAGCCGTCCATTTCGGTTTTTCTTCGCAGTTCACTGTTTACGATACGGCGGACAGCAAAAGCCTGATACGCTCCATTATCAAGGAGATGAAATTGGATGAAAAGGTCTACAAGCCGGGGATGGTGCAAGCACGCATTTCCAATGCTAAGAATCATCTTGTTTCCCCTGCAGGCTATGCCAACAACAAGGAGGCTTATGAAGGAGATTGCGCTGCCAAGGTTCCGGCCCTTCGTGATATATACAGAAGGTATTGGGAGCGTTGCAGACAGGCAGATGCTATGGACTTCGACGACCTGTTGTTTTATACCTTTCTGCTGTTCCGGGACCATCCTGAAGTGCTGGCACGTTATCAGGACCAGTTTCGCTATATTTTGGTAGATGAGTATCAGGACACGAACTTTGCACAGCACAGCATCGTACTGCAACTGGCCAGGAACCACCAACATGTTTGTGCGGTGGGGGACGATGCACAAAGTATCTATTCGTTTCGTGGTGCCGATATTGACAATATCCTGTATTTCACAAAGGTATATCCCAATACCAAAGTCTTCAAGCTTGAGCAGAATTATCGTTCTACTCAGACCATTGTCTGCGCAGCTAATAGTCTGATTGAAAAGAATCAGTGGCAGATACGTAAGGAAGTATTTTCAAAAAAAGAAAAAGGAGAGCCTATCGGCGTTTATCAAGCATACAGCGATGTAGAAGAGGGAGATATTGTGATAAATAAAGTGGCGGAGCTGCGCCGTGAGCAGCATTATGCCTATTCTGATTTTGCGATACTCTACCGTACTAACGCTCAGAGCCGTATTTTCGAAGAAGCTATGCGCAAGCGCGGTATGCCTTATCGCATCTATGGGGGACTATCTTTCTATCAGCGCAAGGAAATCAAAGATGCCATAGCCTATTTTCGTCTGATAGTGAATCCTAATGACGAGGAGGCTTTCAAACGCATCATCAATTATCCAGCACGTGGTATCGGAGATACAACGGTAGGGAAAATCATTACTGCTGCTACCGAGTATAATGTTAGTCTGTGGGCTGTACTTTGCGAACCGTTAACGTATGGACTGAACTTCAATAAAGGTACTGCAAAAAAATTGCAGGCGTTCCGGGAACTTATATCGGGGTTTATAACTGATGCTACAGAGAAAAATGCCTATGAGATAGGTGCCGATATCATTCGTCAGTCGGGTATCATCAACGATGTGTGCCAGGACAGTTCTCCGGAGAACCTGATTCGCAAGGAAAATATAGAAGAACTGGCAAATGGCATGAATGATTTTTGCGCTCAACGACAAGAGGAAGGGAATCCGAATGTACTGCTGGGGGATTTTCTGTCCGAAGGTTCCCTGCTTACCGACCAAGACTCGGATAAGGAGGGAGACGATGAGAAGATAACTCTGATGACTATCCATTCGGCCAAAGGATTGGAATTTAAGAATGTATTTGTAGTAGGGATGGAAGAAAACCTTTTTCCAAGTAGCATGTCGGGTGATTCGCCTCGTGCGCTGGAGGAGGAACGTCGTTTGTTCTATGTAGCCATCACGCGCGCCGAAGAGCATTGTTTCTTGTCGTATGCAAAGAGCCGATCACGATATGGAAAGATGGAATTTGGCACCCCGAGTCGCTTCTTGAAAGATATAGATATCCATTTTCTAAAGCTTCCCAAAAGTTCTGGAATTTTCCGTAGGATTGATGGCGAAGCAACCTCCTCCCACTGGGAGAATACCAGTAAATCCTTGCATAACTATAATAAAGAAGAAACCTCGTTTACAGAGCAGCATGCACCTGCACGTATGAAACAGCAAGTTATTGCACCAACTGTTCCACGCAATTTGAAGCGAGTGACTTCTTTTGTTGGCAAGACGGACACTATACCTTTGGGCACTTCCTCGCAACAAGTGCAACAAGGACAGCTTATCGAGCACGAACGCTTTGGCTTGGGCGAAGTCCTGAGGGTAGAAGGTGAGGGAGACAATGCTAAGGCTACCATTCGTTTCAAAAATGCTGGAGAGAAGCAGCTTTTGCTTCGTTTTGCTCGTTTTAAAATTTTAAAATAACAAGTGTTCTTTAAAAATAGCCTTATAGAAAAGGCTGTGTAAACAATATAGATATAAAATGACAGATAAAGACTTTTCCCTTTTCCCTTCTCCCTGTTACATCATGGAAGAAGAATTGCTGAGAAAAAACCTCGCTCTGATAAAAAGCGTAGCTGACCGTGCCGGTGTGGAGATAATCCTTGCCTTCAAATCCTTTGCTATGTGGCGTTCTTTTCCTATTTTCAGAGAATACATCGAACATTCTACAGCTAGTTCTGTTTATGAGGCTCGTTTGGCATTAGAAGAATTCGGAAGCAAGGCACACACCTATTCACCAGCCTATACCGAAGCCGACTTTCCGGAGATTATGCATTGCAGCAGCCACATCACTTTCAATTCGCTGTCGCAGTTCTATCGCTTCTATCCATCGGTGCAGACAGAAGGCAGCGGCATCTCTTGCGGCATCCGTGTCAACCCCGAATATTCGGAAGTAGAGACTGAACTGTATAACCCCTGTGCACCTGGTACCCGTTTCGGTGTGATGGCTACTCAACTTCCCGAAGAACTGCCGTCAGGCATAGAAGGATTCCATTGTCATTGCCATTGTGAATCTTCCTCATACGAATTGGAGCGTACCTTGGAGCATTTGGAGAGGAAATTCTCACGTTGGTTCCCACAGATTAAATGGCTGAATCTGGGAGGAGGGCATCTGATGACACGCAAGGACTATGACATAGAACATCTTGTTGGCCTATTGCAAGACTTGAAGAAGCGCTATCCGCATTTGCGCATCATTCTAGAACCCGGTTCGGCCTTTACTTGGCAGACTGGTGTGTTGGTTTCCGAAGTCGTGGACATTGTAGAAAACCGAGGTATGCACACTGCTATCCTTAATGTCAGTTTTACGTGCCACATGCCCGATTGCTTGGAAATGCCTTATCAGCCCACAGTGCGTGGGACGAAGATGGGCGGTGACGGTCCCCATGTTTATCGCCTTGGTGGAAATTCCTGTCTGAGCGGTGACTATATGGGATTGTGGAGTTTTGACCATGAATTGCGGATAGGGGAAAGAATCATCTTCGAAGATATGATACACTACACTACAGTGAAGACAAATATGTTCAACGGAATCCGTCATCCGGCCATTGCCATGTGGACGAAAGAAGGTAAAGCCATTGTTTTTAAGCATTTTTTTTACGAAGATTATCGTGATAGAATGAGTTGATAATCAAACTAATGTCTATTTTTAAAATAAAAACACGCATTGATTCACGCAAAAAAAGTTTTGAAAAGTTTGCAGGTTTAAATAAAATGCCTACCTTTGCAACCGCAAACGCGGAAATAGCTCAGTTGGTAGAGCATAACCTTGCCAAGGTTAGGGTCGCGAGT
>CAMWRY010000144.1 GCA_947176775.1 uncultured Bacteroides sp. | reverse complement strand
TCATCTTGGTTTACATCCGTGGCAAGGATAATGCCTTTCTGCTCGTCCACGGAGATGCCATAGACAAAGTGGTCTAAGACATACCGCCTCAGCGGTTCACCCGTCAGGCTGAATACATAGATGTATTGCCCACCGTCCGGCAGCTTAGTACCCTTCTCCATGTTCTGAACAATTTCCTTGAACGAACGTCCGTGAAACACGGTGTAGATGGCGCGGTCCGTGACCTGTACGTCGCTGAATCCCATGATGCCCGTGGGAATGCCATAGCCTTGCGACACCTGGAACTCCGGCTCGCCGTGCGGACCGATGCAGACCACGTGCTGCGTGCTATCCTTCAAATTGCAGACTTCGAGCACTTCGCCCAACTGGGTCACTGCTGCCAGCACCCCGTTGTGGGGATTATAGTCGATGAAGCTGCGCCACGCCTGCGCCAATGCCGGGCGAGCATGCTGCAAAGCCTCCGCATTGGCAGTGGGAATGGTGCCCATGCGGCGAAGAAGCTTTCCTGTCCGGTCTGTCCGGCAGAAACGGCTGTCACCCGAATAGTCGGGAATAAGGAAGGCGGAGTCGCCGCACAGCGCAAAGTCGAGCGGACGAGGTACAGCTTCGTCCAGCTTCATCGTCTCCCGGCAAGAGAGCAAATCTCCGGACGCAGCACCACCAAACCGGATCAATTCGGACTTGTTGGCATCGAGTGTCCACCAATCCTCTCCGTTCCAACGGATGTTTTCCACGGAAAGCTGCTCGCCGGGCGCTTCTCCTCGCTTGCCAAAGGAGGAGAGGTAGCGGAAACCGGGATAACTGAAGGCATGACAGAAGTAGTCTTCGTTATGCAAGTCCAGCACCACCACCTTGTCGTCCTGCACCCGGATGCGGAAAGGATAGCGGAACAGGGCGGTGTCCAGCGGAACCGTCCTCCCCTTCAACTCCAAGGTCCGGGGGGAAGTCGGTATAGGACGAAACTTCCTCACGGGGGGCAGAGGTGCAGGATGCTAAGGCAAGGAGAATAAACAAGAGGTTAACGAAGCGCATAATCTTCATATATTTGTACATAATATACTTTTATATCGGAATGAGGACAATCTACGGAACCGATGTCAAAACACTCAGCATTTTCATCCTCTTCCCCCTCTGCCAAAGCCTCTACATTCTCCAGCATCAGACTGTCTAAGTTTTTACGTTTAGCATCCCATTGAAAGGAAACGATTGTCGCTACCAAAGCCAAAGTTACAAATAAAAATTTCTTTTCCATTTTTTTAAGTTTATTCGTTGTCTTAAGATAATGTAACAAAGGTAGTGGAAAAGAAAAATTTCCTCCAAATTTTTAACCTGATATCATCTGACAGTTAAGTAAAGAGATGAAAATCAGATAATATCAGATCATGTCAGACTATGTCAGATTATGTCTGAACAGTGTTTAGATGAGATCTTTTTCGATGGAATGGGGGATTTTTAACTGATAGACAAAGTTCTCACTGTCGATGGTGCAAACAGAAATCTTTGACAAGGCTTCGCGCAATCTTTTTATAACTTGATACAATTTGTCCGGGGTGCCGGTGTCGTCCTGCCACAATCGATGCATGATTTCTTCATTGAACAGCCTATAATCTTTTGCATTCAAGAATTCTTTTAGCAATCGGGCAAGCTGCGGACTCAAGCACATGCTCTCATCCCCTTTCTTCAGCAAACAGGAATCGGCATCGAAGTATGCACCTTCTTCCAACTGATAAATATGCGAACCGCTCTCTGGAGGGACAATCACCAAAACCTCTTTTTCTATATATACCGGAACCTCCTTTTCTACTACAACTTGTTTTTCCTTGACAAAAAGATGACAATACATCTTGTACAAATTCCCCCGTACAAAGAACAGAAGGATGCAGCCGACAATGATGGCAACCAGTCCCCCCCAATCTTTCCAAGAAAGAGTTATCCACCAAGGAGTATAGAGGTATCCGGTCACTCCCACCTCACACCTACCCCCCAAATAACAGGTAGTCAGACTGTCCGATTGAGATAGATAAAGGGAATCGGCAGAATAGGCATAGGAATCATGCTCCTCCCAGTCCGTTGTGACAATGCGTACCACCGTCTTCCTCCCGGAAAGTCCCGATTCCGCCAACCGCTCCTGCCAAAACAGGTTCAATGAATCGGCGTTCAGAGGAACTTTATGTAGCAGGCAAGTGTGTATTCCCCTTACAGTGGGATCTTGTTCTATATTCTGAGCGCGTTTCTCATACGGAATCACATAGTTTCTCTTACCCTGTCCGAAATTTATCGCCATCTTTGTCGGCTCCTTTTTAATGTCAATGGATTTGTCCGGCAATTGTCTATCTTCTGGCAAGAAAACCTTCACTTTAACGCCTTTCCACTTCTGCAACTCATCTTGCAGTGCCAAGTCAAAAGCTCTGCTCGCCTGTTCCTTACCGGTTTCCCAACGTTTCTGATACAGAGACCTGCCGGTGATTCCTGCCATTGCAATGCCCATCACTGCGCACATTAATAACAGCCTCCAATCTTTCTTTTTCATGGTTTACTTACTACTTTCCGGATTCTTTTAATGTTTCAACTCTGCAAAATAAGTATCCAGCAGATTCTTGGCAGCCACGAACGAGGTCAGATTGCCTTGCAGCACTTGCCTTTCTTTTTCGGCCAGCATCGCTTCAATCTGTGGATTATGGTAGAAGCTGTCGCGCAGCTGTTCGTTGATACTCTCGTACATCCAATACTTACTTTGCTCATTACGGCGGTATTCAAAATAGCCGTTCTCCTTGACAAAGTCGATGTATCTGTAGACCATCTCCCATACTTCTTTCACACCCAGGTTGTAGAACCCGGAGTAGGTCAGCACTTGGGGCGTCCAGCCGCTCTCCGGAGCCGGGAAGAGGTGCAACGCATTGCGAAACTGTGTTGCCGCCAGCTTGGCGCGCTCCAGGTTGTCGCCATCAGCCTTATTGATGACAATGCCGTCGGCCATCTCCATAATACCGCGTTTGATGCCTTGCAACTCGTCGCCCGTACCTGCCAGCTGGATAAGCAGGAAGAAATCTACCATCGAGTGTACGGCTGTCTCGCTCTGCCCCACTCCCACTGTCTCTACGAATATCTTGTCAAAACCGGCAGCCTCGCACAGCACAATCGTCTCACGCGTCTTGCGCGCCACGCCTCCCAACGAACCGGCAGACGGGCTGGGACGGATGAACGATTTAGGGTGGACGGAAAGTTTCTCCATACGGGTCTTGTCTCCCAGAATACTGCCCTTACTGCGTTCGCTGCTGGGGTCGATGGCCAGAACGGCCAGCTTCCCTCCATATTTCTCCAGCACATGCAGGCCGAAGACATCGATGGATGTACTCTTACCGGCTCCCGGCACTCCACTGATTCCTACGCGGACAGAGTTGCCCGAATAGGGCAAGCACTTTTCAATCACCTCCTGAGCCACCACCTGATGCTCGGGCTTCACACTTTCTACCAACGTCACAGCCTGACTGAGTACCGTAACATTTCCCTTTACAATGCCCTCTACAAACTCAGCCACCGAAAGCTCGCGTTTCTTCCGTTTCGGCCGATTCTTCAGATAGGGATTAACAGACGATGGTTGCTCAATACCTGCATTGACAACCAGACCTTTGTATGCTTCGCTATTTTCCGGATGTTCCATGGTGTTAGGGGGATTAATGTAATGATGTGATAGGATGATAGGGGGCACCTTATCTAATCTCAATTTCTACTTTCGGCTGCATCGGGTCATTGGTAATCATCAGCAGACGCAGGTGACGGTGCTTCTTGCCAATATTTTTCTTCGTGACCGTCACTCGCAGACGAGTGGTTTCGCCCGGTTGCAGTATGCTCTTCTTGAGATTGACACCCACTGCCGGATGGAGCACTTGCAGCTTGCTTATCTGCAAAGGAGAACGTCCGGTGTTGGTGATAGTGATATCTTGACGCGCTTTCTGCTTCTTTTCCAGTACCGCACTCAGATCGAGCGCTGTGGCGGAAAGGCTGATAGCCGGTGCATTTGCCTTTTCGGCCTCCGTCATTCCGGAAAAATCGGGCAAAAGAATGGCAGTAACGGGAATTTCGTTCTCTTCGCCCACTTTGTCACCGGAGAAACGGGAGAGGTAGATCGATGCCTGAGTCTGTCCGAGGTCGCTCAGCTTTTCAGAGTTCAGCGTCAGAGTGATGATGCCTTTCTCTCCCTTTTGCAGCACCTGGGGTTCTGCCTTTGCTTGCAAATAGGGGGGCAAGTGCATCAGTACCGGCTCGTAAGGACGATCGGAAAGATTCACCACTCCGATGTGCATCACCGGCTGCTCGCCATGCTGTACATCAGGAAAGTCGATGCTGTTCCGGTCGATACGTATCTGGCCGATAAGATAGGGATGGGTCTTCGTGAAATCCGTGATTTCCTGAACGACCTCACCATGAAACTTCAGATAAACCAGATGGGGCTGTGCGTTGCAGAAGATGGCTACAGACTTCTGGAAATGCCCCAACGCCTTGGCATCAAACGTCACGTTCACCTCCCCTTTTGCCCCCGGAGCAATAGGCGTCTTGGTCCACTGCGCCACAGTGCAGGCACAATCCGGCTCAACGTCTGTGAGCACCAAAGGACGGTCACCGGTATTGGTAATGATATACTGCACGGTCACAGGATGTTTCCACTCTATCTGGCCGAAACTGTGCATCTCGGTATTCGAGGTAAAACGCGGTTGCGCCACGGCAACCAGTACCGTGGCGACAAGTGTATATAAAAGAATCAAGATACGTTTCATGTCGTTTTTTTCTAGAAATTAGTGCAACAAAGTTACTACAAAAAAGTGGAATACGGAAGAATGAAGTAATAGAATTGATTT
>CAMWRY010000143.1 GCA_947176775.1 uncultured Bacteroides sp. | reverse complement strand
GCTCTCTACCACTCCACCCTTCGGGCACCCACCCCCTCCAGCTCCCCCGTTATCGGGGGAGAGTAACCTCCCAGGAGGAGGGGAATTACCATGCGGCTGTGAATCGCTTATATCGAACTCACGTTAAATAAGTGAGCTGTTTGCAGCCAGCCGACAGGTTGTCTATAGACAGCCCACTTGTTTTTGGGCAAAACAGAAGTTGTTTTCCATAGGTTAGAATTTATTTCTCTACAAAAAAGTTTTAATAATAGTCACCATGTTTTCAAATAAGCCTGTTCTATAATAAAAGATACTCTAAAACTAGTCAAATTATGATAAATGGGGATTTTCGTATAGCCCGTCTGATTTCCGGTTATTTATCCGGTAGCATCACTCCGGAAGAGCGTGTGCATTTGGATGAATGGCGGAAAGAGAGCATGGAGCATGAAGCACTTTTCCAAAGGATTTGCGATGAAGAGTACCGGAAGCAGCAAGTGGCACGCAAGACGTACTATGATTCGCAAGCAGGATGGCAAGAAGTGGAACGGCGAATCAGGCGTATGAATTTCAGGCGGAAGTACTTGACGATGGTGCGTTATGCAGCCATTTTGGCGGTGCCTGTTTTGGTATTGGCACTGGCGCTTCAGAACAGTCCGGAAGCTCCGTCGGCAGAAAGTCATTCGTTGTTGGCCGCTCAGTCGATAGTGCCGGGTGAGGCAAAGGCGATTCTTACGTTGGACAATGGCGAGACTGTCTTTCTGGACAAGAACGTCGGTGAGCAACAGGCACGATTGTTGGGCGAGCAGATGCTGGTGGATTCTACCACATTGAGCTACCATGCTGCGCAAAAAGTGGAGCAGTCAGCTCCTTTGTATAATAAGGTGGAAATACCTCAGGGTGGAGAATATAAGCTGGTATTGAGCGATGGCACGAAAGTGCATCTTAATTCACTGAGCAGCCTGCGTTTTCCGGTTACGTTTGAGGCCGGAAAACGGGAGGTGGAGCTGGTGGGAGAGGCCTTTTTTGAGGTAAGCAAAGCCGGGACTCCTTTTGTGGTGTGTACAAAAGGCATGCAGATAGAGGTGCTGGGAACCGCTTTCAATGTCTCGGCCTATCCGGGAGAAGAGTACCAGACCACCCTTGTCTGCGGCTCGGTGAAAGTGAATGCCGACGGAGGCGAGAGTTTGGTGCTGCGTCCCTCACAGCAAGCTTTGTGGATGCCGGGCGACGGAGAGATGCAGGTGCGTACGGTGGATACCGCCTTCTACACCTCGTGGGTGAAGGGGAAAATCAACTTCAAGGACCGGAGGTTGGAGGAGATCATGAAGACCTTGTCGCGCTGGTATAACATCGAGGTGAAGTATGCCAACGAGGCTTTGAAGAACAAGCGATTCGGCTGTAACGTGAACCGTTACGAAGAGATTACTCCTTTCCTCGAACTGCTGGAGGCGACGGGAAACATACATGCCGGAATAGACGGGAAAACAATTACATTTCATAACTAACCATTAATCATTGTTCAATTATGACTAAAGAACAGAGCTACACCAGTTTTTGGAAAAGTGGAAAACGTATATGGATTGCATTCCTGTTTTTCAGTTTCATTATGATTGGTTTTGTGCAGGCTGCCAATACGGCGTTTGCGCAGGCAACAGTCACAGTAAATTTAAAGGATGTCACGTTGAGTGACGTCTTGTGGGAAATTCAGCGTCAGACGGACTTTACCTTCATCTACAGCACCAGTGACGTGAATAAGGTGAAGGTGGAGGATCTGAATGTAAAGAACGAGAAGATTTCGGCTGTGCTGGACCGCTGCCTCAAGGATAGCGGTTTGGCCTATATGGTGAAAGACGGTGCGATAGCCATCCGTCCTGCCCACGAAGTGAAGGCGGTGGAGCAGGAACGCGTTGTCACCGGTACTGTGGTGGACGAGACGGGCGAACCGGTCATCGGAGCCAACGTCCTGGTGAAGGGAACCGCCAACGGACAGATTACCGACCTGAACGGACATTTCTCCATCAAGGTGGAACAGGCTACAGTGACATTGGTGGTATCCTATGTGGGCTATGTGCGCCAAGAGGTGAAAGCCACTGCCGGCCGGCAGGTGAAGGTGGAGTTGCACTCCGATGCCAACCTGATGGAGGAAGTGGTGGTGACCGGTTACGGTACGTTCAAGAAGTCGGCATACGCCGGTTCGGCCTCCAACCTGAAGTCGGATAAGTTGCAGGACATTCCGGCCACCTCTTTCAAGGACCTGCTGCAAGGCAATGCGCCGGGTGTGCAGTTCTCCTCTCCGTCCGGACAGCCGGGTGCTTCCACATCGCTGAGCATCCGTGGTATGGGTTCGTTCAACGCCAGCAACTCGCCGCTCTATGTCATCGACGGGGTGCCTGTGCGCTCGGGAAGCATCAACACCATGAGTTCGGATGCAGGGCTCGACATCATGTCCACCATCAACAGTTCCGATATTGAGTCGGTTACGGTCATCAAGGATGCCGCTGCCGCATCTCTGTACGGTTCACGTGCTGCCAACGGCGTGGTGGTGATTACCACCAAGAATGGCCAGGCAGGCAAACCCAAAATCTCGCTCAAGGCAGATTGGGGTAAGTCGGACTTCGCGATGGACTACCGTCCGGTGATGGGTGGAGCAGAACGCCGCCAGTACATCTACGATGGCTTGAAGACAGCCCAGTTGCTGAAAGGAAAGAGCGAAGAAGAGGCTACGGCAGCTGCCGATAAAGAAATCGATGACTTTGCACCCGTGCCCTGGTGCGGATATGTGAACTGGGACGATGTCATGTTCCAGAAAGGAAACCATGAATCTTACGAGGCATCTCTTTCGGGAGGTACGGACCGGTTTAAATACTACTCTTCACTCTCTTATCTGAAGCAAGAGGGTATTGCCATCAATTCAGGTCTGGAGCGCATCAGCGGCCGCCTGAATGTGGATTACCAGGCTACCAACCGCCTGAAGGTAGGGGCTAACATGCTGTTTGCCACAGTCAATCAGGATGTGTATGGCGAAGGTACTTCTTATACTTCTCCTTTCTACTCGTCCCGTAATGCGGTAGTTCCTTCGGATGCCGTTTACAACGAGGACGGCTCTTGGAACCGCAGTTTTATCCGCAACGGAGACCGTAACCCGGCTCTGTCGGCCGCTTACGACTACCAGCGCGAATACGTGACCCGCTCTTTCAATACCATTTACGGTGAATACGAGTTCCTGAAGAACTTGAAGTTCCGTTCTACCTTCAGCTACGACTATGTGAATACCAAGGGCAAGGATTGGAGCGACCCACGTACTTCCAACGGTGACGATGTCAACGGAGGTATGAGCAAGAAGTTCTATGAATACAAGAAGATGGTATGGGCCAACCGCTTGACCTATAGCTGGAACATTGCCAACGACCACCACTTCGACGCCCTGGCCGGTTACGAGATTGACGACCAGTATCGCGACTACCTGTCGGGCTATGCCACCAATTTCGCGACCTACGACAAGAATGAAATCAGCAACGGTATGAAGACCGAATCGGTAGGCGGTAGCGACACCCGTACCCGTATGGTGTCTTACCTCTTCCGTTTGAACTACGACTATAAGAACCGCTACTACCTGGGCGCCAGCTTCCGTACCGACGGCAGTTCGCGTTTCCAGCGCGACAACCGTTGGGGTAACTTCTGGTCTGTTTCTGCTGCATGGCGTGCCATCGAAGAGAATTTCATGGAGCCTGTCAAGGGATGGCTGACCGACTTGAAGCTGCGTGCCTCTTACGGTGTGAACGGTACGCTTCCTTCCGACTATTTCGGCTATATGGGACTCAGCAGCCTGACCAACGGCTATATGGAGCAACCGGGCATCAGCCAGTCTCAAATCAGGAATGACAACTTGAAATGGGAGACCAACTATAACTTCAACTTAGGTCTGGACTTCGCTTTGTGGAACCGCATCAACGTGACGCTGGAATACTACACCCGTACCACCAAGAACCTGTTGATGGACCGTCCCGTTTCCATGACCACCGGTTTCAGCAGTTACCTGATGAACATCGGCGAGGTGAAGAACAAGGGTGTGGAACTGGAAATAAGCTCCACGAACATCCGTACCAAGGATTTCAGTTGGAACACAACCTTCAACATCTCGCACAACAAGAATGAGGTGGTGACGCTGGACGGCATGCAGACCGAGATTATCAGCGGTACGCAGATTCACAAAGTGGGCCACTCCTACCGTACCTTCTACATGAAAGAGTTTGCAGGCATCAATCCTGAGACCGGTGCTCCGCAATTCTATACCAACGAATTGGATGAAAACGGTCGCTACAAGAAAGACATCACGGAGGAAAGCACGGAGGCTCGTGCCATCGTACTGGATAAGCATGCCGAACCTACTGCCATCGGTGGCTTGACGAACACGCTGCGCTACAAGTGGTTCGACTTCAGTTTCATGTTCTCTTATCAGTTTGGCGGTTATTCGTACGACACGTGGGCGCAGAAGACCGAACACGGTGGTTATGACCTGGAAGCCAATATTCCTACCTACTATAGAGACAGCTGGAAGAAGCCGGGCGATGTAACCCGATATGAATTGTTCTATGACAAGTCTTCGGCATACGCCATGAACAAGATTACCTCTACACGTCGTCTGCACAGCACGGACTTCATCCGTCTGAAGACGTTGACATTCGGCGTTACCGTGCCGAAGGAGTGGACTCGCCGGATTGGTATCGACAATGTACGCCTCTACACTTCGGCAAACAATCTGTGGACATGGGCGGCGTTCGACTACTACGACCCCGAAGCCGTGCGCAGCGGTACTGCCATCTGGGGAACACCTCCTCTGAAGACGGTTCCTTTCGGTATAAACGTAAATTTCTAACCCTTAAAAAA
>CAMWRY010000142.1 GCA_947176775.1 uncultured Bacteroides sp. | reverse complement strand
TTTCTCAGGGGGTCTCGGCGGTGCTGTGCTACTTTTATATGATGCGCCGCTTTGACATTCTGAAGATGACCCCTTCCGAACGGAAATTCAACGGAACGTTGGCACGTACGCTGATGTACATCGGTGCACCAATGGGATTGCAATTCTCCATTACTGCTATCGGCAGCATTATGTTGCAAAGCGCCAACAATGCACTGGGAACGGTCTGTGTGGCGGCATTCACGGCAGGCATGCGTATCAAGATGTTCTTCATTTGCCCTTTTGAAAGCTTGGGTATGGCTATGGCTACTTACAGTGGGCAGAATTATGGTGCAGGCAAGCCGGAACGTGTCTGGATGGGAGTCAAGGCAAGTGTCCTGATGATGCTGGTCTATGGGGCATGCACTTTCTGCGTGCTGGAGTTCGGTGCAGAGGCTTTCGCCTTACTCTTTGTGGATGCTTCCGAATTGGAAATCCTGAAAGATACGGAGTTGTTTCTGCATGCTTCCGTATTCTTTTTCCCTGTTTTGGGGTTGCTCTGCATTCTGCGTTATACCATTCAGGGGATGGGCTATACCAATTTTGCCATGCTGTCCGGTGTCTCGGAGATGATTGCCCGGGTGTTGGTCAGCCTGCTGGCAGTTCCGGCTTTCGGTTATCTGGCAGTTTGTTTTGGCGACCCCACGGCATGGATTTTCGCAGATGCCTTTTTGATACCTGCCTTCATTTATGTTTATCGGCAGATACTTCGGATGAAGAAAAATTAGTGTATCTTTGTGTCGGCAGTGGATAGGAGAATGACCGGACGAAAGATTATACATATTGATATGGATGCGTTCTACGCCTCTGTAGAGCAGCGCGACAACCCCGAACTACGGGGCAAGCCTATTGCCGTGGGAAGTGCCGAGAAGCGTGGAGTGGTATCGG
This sequence comes from uncultured Bacteroides sp., assembly GCA_947176775.1. Taxonomy (GTDB): domain Bacteria; phylum Bacteroidota; class Bacteroidia; order Bacteroidales; family Bacteroidaceae; genus Bacteroides. The sequence continues at coordinate 4,004 of CAMWRY010000142.1, read as the reverse complement.
CGGCAAGCTACGAGGCGCGCCGTTTCGGGGTCCGTTCTGCCATGTCGTCGCTGAAGGCTAGGCGGCTGTGTCCTCAGCTAGTTTTTGTCCCGGGGCGGATGGAGGTCTATAAGTCTGTCTCTCGGCAGATACACGAGATTTTTCACGAATATACGGATATTATCGAGCCTATTTCTTTGGATGAGGCTTTCTTGGATGTAACGGAGAACAAGCCGGGCATACCGTTGGCCGTGGACATCGCGAAGGAGATAAAGCGGAAAATTAGGGAGAGGCTGGGGCTGGTGGCTTCTGCCGGGGTGTCTTATAATAAGTTTCTTGCCAAGATAGCCTCGGACTACCGCAAGCCGGACGGGCTTTGCACCATCCATCCGGTCCAGGCGCTGGAGTGTGTGGCCCGACTGCCTATCGAAAGCTTTTGGGGTGTAGGGCCGGTGACGGCGAAGAAGATGCACGCCTTGGGGATTCACAACGGGGAGCAGTTGCGCATGCGATCTTTGGAATCACTGATGCGTGAGTTCGGCAAGGTAGGAGCGATCTATTACGACTTTGCGCGTGGGGTCGATACGCGTCCGGTGGAGGCTGTCCGCATTCGCAAATCCGTTGGTTGCGAACATACGCTGGAGAAAGATGTCAGCAAGCGCTCTTCTGTCATTATCGAGCTGTATCATGCGGTGGTGGAGCTGGTGAGCCGACTGGAGCGTACCGGCTTTCGGGGAAATACGTTGACGCTGAAGATAAAGTTCCATGATTTTAGCCAGATCACCCGTAGCGTCACGCAGGCCAAAGAGCTGGTCTCTCAGGATGTCATTTTGCCTTTGGCCAAACAGCTGCTGCAGGAGGTGGATTATGAAAACCACCCCATTCGCCTGATAGGCGTTTCCGTTTCCAATCCTCGCGAGGAGGGTGAGGGAAAGAGAGTCTGGGAACAGCTGAGCTTCGAGTTTAGTGACTGGGAGGGGAATCATCGTAGGGAATAATCGTATATTCGCATGTCATAATTTATCTTGATTTATTGATATTTAAATCTGTTTTATAACTTGTCGATTTTCAGTGTATTAAATATAACAGCATTCAGTACGGTACTGAAGGGCATTCAGTACGGTACTTAATCGCCTTCAGTACGGTACTGAATGAGGTTCACTATACGACTCATTCAACGGTTTCTTGCATTGTCTATTTTTTTTATATCTATTTATCCCTCTAAAGAAAAAAGGGCGGAGAACCTTCTTCGTTCTTCGCCCTTCATTCATATTATTTAAAGGTGTTTCTTACATGGTTATGCATGCAGCTGCTTGGTGAGCAGTTTTTGCAGTTTGCCATTCAGTGTCTGGCACATTGTTCCATTACCCATTGCTTGGTAGCGTTTAATCTGGTACTGTAACATTAAAATTTCAGTTGTATTCTTTTTCATAATTCTTTGTTTTTGTGCCTTCCGCGTTTCGGAAAGCTGGTTTTACATCTTTTTCTTTTCTCTTATTAACGCTGCAAAGATAGGAATTGTTCACAAGAAATATGTTCTATAACATAAAATCTTGCATTTTTCTCCTTTTTTTCTCTGAAAACAGCTTGTTTTGCCATCTGTATATTACAAATCCTCAATATGCCACTCGTCACAATGCAGCGTGTGTGGTGAAGTACTCGCTACCCCGTCTGCGCACCATCGTCAGCGTGACCGACCGTTTCAGTAGCGGACGGCCTTACCACAACCCGTTGTTGCCGGGGTTGATGAACGATGAGGTGAAGCCCTACAACAGCCTGGACGTGGGAATAACCTTCCTGGCAAGCAAGAAGGTCATCGTTCACGCCTCGGCAACGAACATCCTTTGTCGGAAGAACGAGTTCGGCAAGGTGGACGGCAAGGCGGTACTCGCTTCCAGCGACCATTTCTTCTATGTGGGAGTTTTTGTCACATTGGGGAAGAAGGCGGCGTATGATGTGTCTAATTTTTGATTTTTCATAACCAATTAATTTTTAATAAGTATGAGAATAGTAAGTATCGTTTTAGTATGTGTATTGCAGAGTCTGCTGCCAGGTCTTTCCGCACAGAATCTGACGCTTGAAGTGCGAGGTGTCGAAAAGGTAGAGGGGCATCTTTATGTCGCCATCTACTCTTCGGAAGAGTCATTTATGAAGCAGCCATTCGCGGCGTTTCGGGTCGAAGTAAAGAATAAAGTATTGGTCATTCCCTGCGAGGGCTTGCCTGTGGGCACCTATGCCCTCTCGATGTTTCAGGACGAGAACGGGAACGGAAAACTGGATACCGGCACCTTCGGTATCCCCATGGAAAAGTTCGGCTTCAGCAACGATGCCGAAGGCGTGATGGGACCACCTGCTTACGACAAATGCCGCTTCGATTTCGCTGCGGACACCACTTTGGTGGTGCATTTGAAGTAAGAATTGGCGTTACGGTCTGCTTTCCGTTCAATGTGGTGGCAAAGCGGCGTATTGGCCCGGCGCAATGCCTTTCAGCTTCTTGAACACGCAGTTGAAGTAGGGGACATTGTTGAAGCCTGCCTGATAACAGATTTCTGCGACGGAGCCTTTTTTCTGCTTCGGCAGTCGGCAGGCAAGTTCGATGCGGTATTCGTTGAGGTTCATTTTGTTTGAGGATAATTTCTACCGATGGGAATTAATTTCTATCTTTGCAACTCAACCTTAATATAAATATGTATATATGAAACGAGTTGCACAACTTTTGAATCTTCTCGGACTGGTCTGCCTGCTGGCTTCCTGCGGCGGACAGTCCTTCATTACGGACGCTTCCTACCGCCAACGGGTGGAGCAAGATTTCAACCAAAAGAAAGAACGGTTGCCGCAAGGTGATTTGTTTGCCATTTTCGATACGGAACTGACGCAGTATGAGCGCGAGGCATTGGAGTTCCTCTACGCCTATATGCCTTTGGTCGATATTGCCGACCATCCCGGAGAGTTCCACTTGATGAACGTGCGTGCCTCCCAAAAGGCGGCAGGGGAGATGCCGTGGGGAAAGACGGTGTCCGAAGAGCTGTTCCGCCACTTCGTACTTCCGGTGCGAGTGAACAATGAGCATCTGGATAGCGCGCGAGTGGTGTTCTACGAGGAACTGAAGGATCGCGTGCGTTCCCTTTCCATGTACGACGCCATTTTGGAGGTGAACCACTGGTGCCACGAGAAGGCAATCTACACCCCTTCCGATGCCCGTACCAGTTCGCCGCTTGCCACAGTGCGCACGGCTTACGGACGTTGTGGCGAGGAATCCACCTTCTTGGTTGCTGCCCTGCGCTCGGTGGGCATTCCTGCCCGTCAGGTCTATACGCCCCGTTGGGCGCATACCGACGACAACCATGCGTGGGTAGAGGCATGGGCGGACGGCAAGTGGTATTTCCTCGGAGCCTGCGAGCCGGAACCTGTGTTGAATCTCGGCTGGTTTAACGCTCCCGCAAGCCGCGGCATGCTGATGCACACCAAGGTCTTCGGACGCTACGAAGGTGTGGAAGAGGTGATGTCTGTCACAGACAACTATACGGAAATCAACGTCATTGACAACTATGCACCGTCGGCAAAGGCAACAGTCACCGTGGTCGATGCGCAAGGCGCTCCCGTGGCAGATGCCTGCGTGGAGTTCAAACTCTATAATTATGCTGAATTCTATACCGTGGCACGCAAGCAGACCGATGCGGAAGGAAAGACCTTCTTGACGGCAGGCAAAGGCGACATGCTGGTATGGGCTTCCAAAGAGGGCAAGTTCGGCTATGCCAAGCTCTCCTTCGGTCAGGACAATGCGCTGACGGTGGCGCTGGACAAGACCGTGGGCGATGCACTGCCTGCCGTGGACCTGGACATTGTTCCGCCGGTGGAGAATGCGAACCTGCCGCAAGTCACTCCCGAACAGCGTGCCGAGAACGACCGCCGCATGGCTCGCGAAGATTCCATCCGCAACGCCTATGTGGCTACCTTCATGCCCGATGAGACGGCTCGCGAGTTTGCCCGTCGCTACAAGCTGGATGAAGATGCCGTAGCTAAAC
>CAMWRY010000141.1 GCA_947176775.1 uncultured Bacteroides sp. | reverse complement strand
TGAGCAGCCATCACCTCTACATTGTGTACCTGGTTGAACTGATAGTTCCAGTTCACGATTTGCTGGAAAGTGATAGTCTTGTATTGGTAAGCGTAGCTGGTCAGGCGACCACCGTTTGTTGCACCGTCACCGATTTCCGGATTGTCATACTTCTTGTTGTTCGAAGTGCTGTTGTTCATATCACCCTTTACGGTTACAGACAGTCCATAAGGCAAGGAGATGGTGGCAAAAGCCTGTCCGCCCAATACATTGCGTACGCTTTCCTGCTTGTTGAACAGCATTTCGTAAGCGATGTTGCGGTTATCCAAATACGGAGAAGTGGTATCGTAGATTCGGTTGCCATCGGCATCCAATTGATAGGTACCGTCTGCATTGTGCATGAAGACGGGATATACCGGAGCCTTATAGCGAGCGATGTAGAACGGATTGGCATAATAGTTTCCGTTGGCATTGCTGTTATAGTTACGCTTGGTCCACGAACCGGTCAGATTTACACCACCCTTGAACCATTTGTTAGGTGAATAAGTGGTATTGATACGACCGGAGAAACGTTCGTAACCTGTAGCTTTCACGTATCCCTTTTCATTCAAGTAGCCCACGGAAGAATATACATTATACTTATCACCCGAAGTAGCAGCAGACAGATTGTATTCTTGACGGTGTCCTGTTTGTTCGATTTCTTTCTGCCAGTCAAGGTCATCGTAGCCTGCAAGGCGAGTAGCAATCAGCTTTCCGTTATTGTCGAACAACTGGTTGTCAGCAGCATTGTAGATGTTACGTCCGATAGACTCCTTGACTACATTTGCCGTAGCGTATGCGGCGGCATCGCTCGCCGACATGCCGGTATTGCTCATCATGGAGTTTCTCTTAGCCATCCAAGTAGCTTCCATCCAGCGGTCTGCATCCAGGCGGTCGTATTCGGCGATACCTCTGTTATACATACCTTGGTTCATCTGCAGCGTGATGCTCGGTTTGTGGGTGTTTTTTCCGCTCTTAGTTGTAATGATGACGACACCGTTGGCGGCACGGTTACCATACAATGCAGCCGAAGCGGCATCTTTCAGGATGGACATGCTTTCAATATCGTTAGAGTTCAATTCTGCCATGTTGCCATCAAAGGGGACACCGTCCACTACAAACAGAGGGTCGGAAGCACCGGAAACCAGTGTGCCGAAACCACGGACACGGATTTCGGGAGCTTTTCCCGGTTCCCCATACGTGTTGTTCACCTGTACGCCTGGTGCAGCACCTTCAAGTGCGCCCGTCACGCTGGTTGTGATGCGCTTTTCAATCTTCTTATTGTCGACCACTGAGATAGAACCGGTCAGCGACTCTTTCTTTGCCGTACCGTATGCTACAACCACGACTTCATCCAAAGCTTCTGAATTACTTCTCATCATTACCTTCACATGCGGCTTCACCGCCACCTCCTGCGTCTGCATACCAATGTAGGAAATTACCAGAGTTTTCGCGGAACTATGGCATTCATATAATACTGATAATAAGCAATATACAAAATTGAAAGAACTTAATAGTTACATGTGCTTCCTCAGTAGAAACTGCTCTGAAAAAGGATGTGTGCTAATTTTTTCTACCAATATGATACCGAAATAGATAATAAATCGTTGGTAAATAACAGCTTAGTATTTTACTATATTTTCTTTTGAGAACTTAAATTGCATTTACTTATTTCCATCGGCTTGTTCAATTAGCATTTTTCGCCTTTCTCTCTGTTGTTGAAACATTATCAATCTCGTTTACTACATATTTCAAAGGAATAATTAATTGTAAATAAATTTCATATTCAAAAGAAGAGAGGATGCATGAAACAATGAGGACATCGCAAGAAGAAGTGACTTCGTGACAGCAAAATCAGACAAAGAGTTTCAATCATAATTGAAAATAAGAAGCTATATTCTTCGTCCTTTTATACCCGAAGCATAGACTGATGTAGTCTTACATACACATGTCTGTCTTCGTGGATGTAGTTAAAACTTTATATCCCAATAGATAATTGGCAATAAGTGAAGACGTTTTTTTATGTCATCGCATAATAATTATAATAATATTATAATTATCTTTGCATAAAACGACTGAAGTATGACTAAAATTAATCCATTCATCACCAACGGATATGTATCGGCCGAGTATTTTTGCGACCGTGTCGTTGAAACAGAGTCCTTGACTCGTTATGTTACAAACGGAAATAATGTAGCCCTGATTTCTCCCCGACGATTGGGGAAAACAGGACTGATAGCGCACTGCTTTCACCAGATGCAGGTAGCGGCCGAATACTACACCTTCTTGATTGACATTTACGCGACCAAAAGCCTTCAAGAATTTGTGTTTGAACTTGGTAAAGGAATACTCAACACATTGAAGCCACGCGGAAAAAAGACATGGGATGCGTTTTTGGATTGCCTTTCCTCGCTTCGTACAAGCATCTCTTTTGATTCTTTGGGAAATCCGGGGTGGAATTTGGAAATGGGGGACATCAAGACACCGGCAGTGACTTTGGATGAGATATTCCGTTACTTGGAGCAAGCGGACAAGCCTTGTCTGGTAGCCATTGATGAGTTTCAAGTGGTAAGCAAATATCCTGAAAAGAATGTCGAAGCGCTTTTGAGGACACACATACAACATTGCCAAAATGCAAGGTTCATTTATTCCGGTTCGCAACGGCACATGATGGGGGAAATATTCACCAGCCCTTCCAGACCCTTTTATCAGAGTACCGCCATCATGAACTTGTCCCCTATTGACAAACAGGTTTACACCCGATTCATCCAAACACATTTCAAGAAAAGCGGTAAAGAGATAACGGAAGCCACCATTCATTCCATATACGACCGTTTCGAGGGGGTGACATGGTATATCCAGTTTGTTGCCAACTCACTTTACGCGTTGACTGCCGAGGGGGAAACCTGTACAGCTGACAAGGTCGGCATTGCCGTCGGCAACATCTTGTCACAATTGAACTTTACCTACTCTTCCCTCCTGTTTCAACTGCCCACTAAGCAAAAAGAGGTATTGATGGCTATCAGTAAGGCCAGAAAGGTCAAAGAAATCACCTCCTCCAAATTTTTGAAAACCTATAAATTGACAGCCAGCTCGGTGCAAGGCGCCATAAAGGGATTGTTGGATAAAGATTTCGTCACTTGTGAATTGGGAGAATACAGTGTTTACGATAAGTTCTTCGATATTTGGTTGAGGGAAGAGTTCTCGTTTACCACATAGTTAAAAGGGGAGCCGTGTATGTTATTGAAAAAAGCTGCGAGAATGAAACGACTTGCCATCAAGGTAGCCATACCTCTTTCCATCCTTCCACCGTTCGGGTGCTGGAAGAGAAGTTTGCCCCGATGCAAATCACTTGGCGCTTGTCTGTAGCGTATGGTTTAGCATACCCCCGTTCTTCTATCTGTTTCAACGCCTCTTCTGGGGTTCCGTCCATTTTGAATTCCAAGATATAGATATAGTTGTCGAACTCCAGGATGCAGTCCACACGTCCACAACTTTGCCGCTTTTCGTTGTGGATGGCACGACAATACACGCCTATCAGCCGTAGAATCAGATAGAAGGTATATTGGAAATGCTTTTCCGTCATCTCCATTTCTTTCAGCGAAGGGTGGGCATCGTAGGGAATGTCGGAGAGGAAGGCGGTAAGGGAGTCGCGGAACGCTGCAGTTTCCCCTTCGTCCAACAGCAAGACAGCACTCATAATCCAACTGCCCACCTCTTGTGAACGGGGTTGCATGTAATTGGCTGCCAACAACGTGAGGAAACCTTGCCGCACTTCGTTGTTCGGAAAGTCGAGCAAGTAGCTGCCTACACGACGATTGTAGCCTTTGATAGTCAGATAGCCACTTTGATAAATCATTGGTAGTGGACGCTCTACGTCTGCCTTGTAGTCCACAAATGAGGCTGGGTCATAATAACGGCCGGCCAGTTCATTTATCTGTTCATTGTTATGGTTCAAGAGACGGATAAGATAGGTGGGTGTACCGGAGGCGAACCAGTAATCGCGTATTTCCTGCATGTCGAGGGCATTCAGAATGCTGAAAGGATTGTAAATGTCGGTCATGGCTGTGCCAAAATGATAACCGTCATAGTGGCGACGCAAGGTATCTTTCATTTCTTCGACAGTGACTTTTTCTTTCTCTGCCAATGCGGCAATAGAGGCGGTAAAGTTACTTGTCAACTCTTGTTCAGTAATACCACAAAGCGTCTCGTAACGATTGTCCATACTGATGTCTTTGGGTTGGTTGAATCCGCTGAACACGCTGACTTGCGAAAACTTGGTGACACCTGTCAGCAGAACGAATTGCAAATTCTGATCGGCAGATTTAAAGGTTGAATAGAAGGACTTCAGGATATCCCGATGACGCTTTTCCAGAAGAATCCTATCTCCTGTATCGTTATAAGTATATGTGTCGGTATCGAGTACATCAAGAATAGGCTTGTCGTATTCGTCCACTAAAATCACGGCACGGTGCCCAGTGCGTAGGTAGGCGCGACGTAATACGCCTTGAAAACGCAATCCGGTAGTCAATTCTTTGCTATCCGCTCCATATTCTGCCTCCCATCCTTGTAAATAGCTTTCGATGGTATTCTCCAGTTCTCCGGGCTGTGTGTAGTCTCCTCCGTTGAAGTCAATCCGGAAGACCGGGTATTCGGCCCACTCCTTCTCCAAATCCGCGATGGCAAGCCCTTCGAAAAGTTCTTTTCGGCCACGGAAATAGCATTCCAGCGTGCTTATCAGCAAGCTTTTGCCAAAACGGCGAGGACGGCTGAGAAAATAAACCTTCCCGGTAGTCACAAGCTCATAGACCAATGCCGTTTTATCGACATACACATAGCCGTCTTCACGGATACGGTCGAAGCTCTGGATTCCGATGGGGTATTTCATGACTTGGAGGCTTTTATAG
>CAMWRY010000140.1 GCA_947176775.1 uncultured Bacteroides sp. | reverse complement strand
ACCTTTTTTATTCTTTCTTATTCGCAGCAGCCGTCTTTAACGGCGCCTTAGCCGTTGCAGGTTTCTCATCAGCAACTTATGCCCCTTTCATCTCGGTAGTCTTTGCCTTCTCCAACTTAGCCTGCGCCTTCTCCAAATCCTTGTGCAGCACTTCTATCTCGGCACCTTGATTCTTGATAGTGGTCAGCAACGCGTTCAGCTCCTCATTGTCGATGTCCACCGGATAGAGAGAGTCCACACGCTTAATAAAATCCCCCAGAATGTTCATATAATTGGTAAAGGCGTCAAAGGGTGATTCGTAGATACCACGATTCAGACCGACACCACTCCGCTTGGTAGTCATGAAGCGGAAGTTGTTGCTCGCCTGCAAATAGTCCCAGTCTTGCTTGATACGACGGTCATCACAAAGATGGACACGTTCGGCCACACTATACAGCTTGTTGAAGGCTTCGCGCTGCATCACATTACCCAGCCAGCAGCTGGTATCTCTTTCTTCGTCCACCCAAGACAGGGGATACGGAACATCCAACTGAGAAACGGACTTCAGTCTGGTAACAACTTCCGTCGGTGTAGAGAAAGTGATGCCCTTTTCCTTGGCACAATTCGGCAATGCCTTCAGGAATTCCAAGATATTGGAGGACAACGGCTGTGCCATGCCTAGCGCGGAGAGTTCCATGAAGATATTGATGACCTGCTCTTCCTGCGGCAAAGCATCAATCCAGCCGATATATCTGTCAGCAAACAGAGGATACTCGCTCCACTCCGAATTGGAGAAACGCAAGCTGATGTCATCAGAAAGCTTAAAGTCGCGCAACAGCAACTTCAAGTTGGGATTCATGGAACAATGATATACATAGTGCGGACTCTTCCAACCCAACACATGTTTGGCACCTTCCGTCAGCATCCCCTTGAATCCCAGAGCAGCCACCATCGCACCAATCTCGTCATTGTAAATCAGACTGGAATTGCGGAATACCTTCGGTGCCTTGCCGAACATTTGCTGCATCTTCGCACTTTGGCGCATAACCTCTTCCTTGAAGCAATCTTCGTTGGCCAAAGAAGAAAGACCGTGAGAATAAGGCTCGGCCAGGAACTCACAGCAACCGGTATCATTCAGCTGATGCAACAAGTCTATCACTGCCGGAGCGTGTATCTCCAACTGTTCCAATGCAACTCCCGAAATGGAGAATGCCACTTTAAACGCACCTCCGGAATTCTTCACCATTTCAATCAACGTGTTCAATGCCGGAATGTAAGAGCGTTCGGCTACCTCATTGATACTGATTTCGTTGGCGTAATCATCGTAGTAATAATGGTCATTGCCTATATCAAAAAAGCGATAGCGTTTCAGATGAATGATTTGATGTATTTCAAAATAAAGACAGATAGTTCTCATTTCTATTATTGTTTTTGTTATTTACCATAGTTTCTTAACACGTCCTCATAGAGGGCACGGATTCTCAAGCCCACTTTTTCCCAGGTGATTCCATCCACCTCTTTCTTGCCTTCTTCCTGCAAATACTGGAAGAGAGACGGATTGGTGCAAATGGAGTAAATGGCATCAGCCATTGCATGAATATCCCAGTAATCGGTCTTAATCACCTTCTCCAGAATCTCACCACATCCCGACTGCTTCGAAATGATGGAAGGGGTTCCACACTGCATAGCTTCCAGTGGTGCAATGCCGAACGGCTCGGAAACGGAAGGCATTACAAATACATCACTGTTCTTGTAGACCTCATACACCTGCTTTCCCTTCATGAATCCCGGGAAGTGGAAACGGTCGGCGATACCACGCTCGGCAGCCAAATTGATCATGGCATTCATCATATCTCCCGAACCAGCCATCACGAAACGAATGTTACGGGCACGCTTCAGCACAAGTGCGGCAGCTTCCACAAAGTATTCCGGCCCCTTCTGCATGGTGATACGTCCAAGAAACGTCACTATCTTCTCTTTGGAATGGTCGGGACGCGGAATGTCCTGATACTCCTGCGACAGAGGATAAACGGCGTTGTGCATGGCAAACACTTTCTTCGGATTCTGATGATACTGCTCGATAACGGTACGACGAGTCAGTTCGGACACACACATGATACAATCGGCATAATCCATACCATTCTTCTCTATCGAATAGACGATAGGATTCACTTTTCCGCGCGAGCGGTCAAAGTCCGTGGCATGCACATGGATGCAGAGCGGCTTGCCGCTCACCATCTTGGCATGTACCCCGGCAGGATATGTCAGCCAGTCGTGGGCATGGATGATATCAAACTCCTGTCGGCGAGCCACCACTCCGGCAATCACGGAGAAATTATTAATCTCTTCGTGCAGGTTGCCCGGATAGCCACCGGCAAAATCCATGCAGCCGATGTCATTGACACGCATATAAGAGAAATCCGAATAAATATGATCACGGAAAGAATAATAATCTTCCGGAGTCATGCCACGTGTCAGCCTTGACTTCAGATAATTGTAATCGGCATCACGCCACACAATGGGTACCTGGTTCATACCCACTATTTTCAGAAAATCTTCTTCTTCACCTGTAGGCTTTGGCATACAGAAAGTGGTTTCAACATCACCCTGTAAACTTAATCCCTTAGTTATTCCATAAGAAGCAACTGCAAGACCACCATATATTTTGGGAGGAAATTCCCATCCAAACATTAAAACTTTCATCTTCGTTCCTCCTTATTATAAATTATACTTAGACAATAACTTCAAGATGCGCAGGATTTCTGCCGTATTCATGGCAAATGACACTGCCCCTCTTCCTACAAACGGAGGATTACCATCGAAGAGTTCGGGCAATGCGCCAATACAGTGGGAAGTCATTTCATCTTCCATACCAATCAGATATCTTTCCACAAACGACACACCGCTCACTTTATAAATACGCAGATATGCCTCCAGATAGAAGCCCATCAACCACGGCCATACCGTACCCTGATGATAAGCATAGTCTCTTTGTCTCTGAGGGCCTACATAATTCGGATTATATCCGCCGCTCTTGGGACTCAGTGTACGCAGCCCCTTCGGAGTCAACAGTTCCTTCGTCACAATGTCAAGCACCTGTTTCTTCTGCACCCTATCCAAAGGAGAATAGTCAAAGGCAACGGTAAATATCATATTGGGACGCACACTCCAATCCATCATATAGCCATCTACATAGTCGAACAGATAACCGTACTCATTGCGGAAAACGTCCACAAAAGACTTTCCGGTGATTTCTGCCTGAGCATCCAATGTATCGGCAAGAACGTCATTGCCACCTTCCCGAACCATATCCGCTACAAAGCGCAGCGCATTGTACCACAAAGCATTCACTTCCACAATATATCCTGTACGCGGAGTCACCGGACGACCGTTAGCCGTAGAATTCATCCACGTAACGGCTTTCTCCGTGCCATTGGTGTACAGCAATCCGTTCTCATGCAAGAAAAGATTGTCATGTCTACGTTCACGGATATAGCCGATAATCTCTTCCAGAAGATTACCATACTTCTGTCGGCAGTTTTCACGCGAAGTCTCCTTGGCATACTGTTGCAGAGTCCAGACAGCCCACAGCAACACATCCGGATGCTCCATCTCATATATCTTGCACGAAGAGGGTTCTCCATTGATAAACGCACGGATGGCTTTCTCGGCTGTTTTCATGACGTCTTCAAATTCGTCCCTTTCATCCACCGCCAGAGTCAATCCCGGCAAGGAGATAAACAAATCACGGGCACGGCACTTAAACCAGGGATATCCTGCAAGCACATAATGCTCTTCTTCTTGTTTGTTGTGAAACTGGTGTGCCGAGTTTTTCAGACAGTGATAGAAACTGTCACGTGGAGTACGATCGGCAACTTCAGACTCAAAAATCTGTTTCAACTTACGGGGAGAAATCTCTGAAATACCGGCAGAGAAGACCACACTTTCTCCTTTCTTTATATCCACCTCAAAATATCCCGGAACATACAGGTCTTCATTGAAATCATATCCACGCTCCTGTTCTTTAGGATACTCGATGCCACGATACCAATCGGGCTGGAAATGAAATTCATTTTTCTTGTTGAGTTGCATGAACAGTTCCGGATAACCGGGATACATACAGGTCTTAATACCATTCTCCACCGGCTGGTAATCCCGGCTTGCCTGCGCATTCTCATGCGTATATTCGCGCACACTGCGGAATGCCAGGAAAGGACGGAAGCGGAGAGTAGTTGCCGAATGGGCATCGACCAAGGTATAACGAATCAGAATCCGATTTTCATGATGTACGAAAATCTTTTCTTTACGGAGGATGACACCTCCCACACGGTAAGTGGTTGCCGGAATATTTTCACAATCAAATTCTCGGATATACTTATGTCCGTTAGGACTGAAGTTGTTTCCTTGATACTTGTGCAATCCCAGATTGAACTCCGCACCGTGCTGAATTACAGTTTCATCCAAAGAAGACAGCAGCACATGGTTCTCATCATCCAAGTTGGGGACTGGTATCACCAACAGACCGTGATATTTGCGTGTGTTACAATCTACAATTGTTGTACAATGATAAGCCCCCGATTTATTGGTCCGCAATATCTCCCTTGGCAAAGATTCTTGCAGATTAATCATCAAGGTCTTGTCAAATCGTAAATAACTCATAGTTGTGCATTATTTAAAGGTTAATTATTTCGGTTTATATGCTACAAACCATATAGCAATGCCCAAAAATACGAATTAAAGCTCATTGACAAAATAAAAAGTCAGTTTTTTTTTCGATTTTAATCAAATATTCCGTAGTATTGTGCCAAAATTGCAATAATTATATGAAATATGAAGCATGATATACGCAAAATGGCATTGGCGGCGATTATCCCCCTGTTCCTACTCTTCACTCTATATATACTGAAAATTTTAGAGACATGCATGGACTGGAACTTCACACGACTGTGAGTATATCCACTGGAACAACGGGGAGA
>CAMWRY010000139.1 GCA_947176775.1 uncultured Bacteroides sp. | reverse complement strand
GCAGTCCCTGTGCCGTGTCCAGAATCTCGCCGCCAGAGATAGAGGTACCCCACAGACCTACGTTGTAGGAGTATTTCAGTTTGGCAAAGTCAGCAGAGAAACCGTGTTGGTTCAGATAGTCAATCTCTTCCTGACGGCTCAGTGTCATGTCGCGCGTCAGCGTGATGATTTCCACGCCGGGTGCCATGACGAGGAAAGTCATGTCAAAGCGAATCTGGTCGTTGCCCGCACCTGTAGAGCCGTGGGCGATGGCGTCGGCACCTATCTCGTTGGCATAGCGTGCGATGGCCAGTGCCTGAAAGATGCGTTCGGAACTTACGGAGATGGGGTAGGTGCCGTTGCGCAACACATTGCCGAATACCATGTACTTCAAGCTTTTCTCATAATATTCTTGCGTTACGTCGAGAGTGACGTAGGCTTTGGCTCCCAGCTTGTAGGCATTCTCTTCGTTGGTCTTCAGCTGTTCGGGGCTGAAACCGCCCGTATTGGCACAGGCTGCATATACTTCGTATCCTTTTTCCTTGGCAAGATACATGACCGTAAACGAGGTGTCCAAACCGCCACTGAAGGCGACTACCACTTTTTTTTGCTTTGTTTCCATAAGGCTTTTGGAATTATGAATTCTGCATTATGAACGAGGCGCCAGGCTGCTATACGCTTCCACATCCTCATTCATAATGTATGATTCAAAATTTATAATTAATTAGATTTTATCTTCTTCATGCAATTTCGGGTCGTAGAGCATCGCTGTGCAGATGCAGAACTTACGGTTTTTGGCCACCAAGATATCGTGATTGATACAGCCTTCGCAACCTTTCCAGAACGATTCGTCATCCGTCAGTTCGTTGAAGGTCACCGGTACGTATCCCAGTTCGGTATTCATTTTCATGACGGCTGCTCCGCTGGTGAGGCTGAAGACCTTGGCATTGGGCCAGCGCAGGCGTGCCAAGCGGAAAGAGGCATTCTTGATGCGTTTTGCCAGTCCCAGTCCTCGGTAGTCGGGATGGACTATTAGACCGGAGGTTGCCACATACTGCTTGTTTCCCCAGCTTTCTATGTAGGTGAAACCTGCAAAATCGTCTTCACACAAGGCTATAATGGCCTTTCCTTCTTTCATTTTCGTTGTTACATATTCGTGTGTGCGTTCTGCGATGCCCGTTCCGCGTACCTTGGCTGCTTCCCGGATGGTATCCAAAATCTTGTCCACGTAAACTTCATGTGAGGCATCAGCCACCATCACATCAATCTGTTTCGAATCCATTTTATTTAATTTCTTGTTTTTTATTGTTATCTGTCATTTTATGTTCGGAATGATTTGCGACAGGAAGTCGCGTACTTCGTTGTGCGAAGCCGCTTCGTGTACCACCAGCATGATGGTGTCGTCTCCGGCAATGGTGCCCAAAATGGCCGGACACTCCCGATTGTCAATGTCGTAGGCCATGCTGCTGGCATATCCGGGTCGGGTGCGGATGACGGCAATGTTGCCTGAGAATTGGAGTGAGACGAATCCGCTTGTCATCAGCATCTCGCTGGCACTCTGATCGTTCGAGCGTTTATACATGATGTTGTTGGGCAGTACATATACGTATTTCCCGTTCATGTTGGCCGCTTTGGCAACTTTCAGTTGCTTCAAGTCGCGTGACAGGGTGGCTTGTGTCAATTCAAAGCCCTCTTTTCCCAAGGCCGACAGTAATTCCTCTTGAGAACTGACATCTTTGCTTGAAATAATCATCTTTATGGCATCTAACCGATTGGCTTTTTTCTTCATTTCTGTATAATTATTCTAAGAACAGCGCAAAGGTAGGGAATATTTTGGAAAGAATATGCAAGACTATAGGATTTTTCTTCTTTTTATACGGTTTTTGGAAAGTCGTGTTGCAGAAAAACAAAAAAGACCGCCAAGAGTGGAAGCCTCTCAACAGTCTAAATTTTTATCAGTAGCGAGACCCGGGATTGAACCGGGGACCTCATGATTATGAATCATGCGCTCTAACCAGCTGAGCTATCTCGCCATCGTTTCTTGATTTCGGGTGCAAAGATAGAGCTTTTATTTGAATTACCAAAACAATTGTGGAAATTTTCTGCTTTTTTTCTTCGTGAACTCTTTCATTCAGGCAATCGCCCTCCTCTTTTTTCTTGTCTCTTCTGCCAAAGAACGGCAATGTCTGCAAGCTTGGTTTCGACTTCTTCGTCGTATGTGGCAGCGATTATATGAAAAAGTCGTGTTGTGCGTAAGCTCCTGAAGGGTTTTTACGTTTTGGCACAAGAACTTATGTGTAATAACTAGTTGGCGGAATTAATTTGCAGGCTTGTTCTTTGATGTTGCTTAATATGTTGATTTTCAGGTGTTGAAAAGTGGTTTGACAGACACTTGTGTTCAACGTGACAAACACTTGTGTTCAAGCTGACAGACACAAGTGTTTGAGACGACAGACACAAGTGTCTGTCAAGTCAGGGAATATAGGGGGAATTGCAGGAGTCATTTCCTTGCTGATTTAATGTCGCCGACAGGTTGTAATACTATCATCCTATTAACAATGTATTAAAGGACTCCGGAAGTACTGCTATAAATAAAATTGATGCTTTGTGCAAGATAATTAGAAAAAAGTGTCTATCTTGGCAGGCACAAAGGAAAAGCAGAATATACTATGGAACGAAAAAAAATACATTTGGAATACCTCTTGAATGCAACTTCCAAGGGAATTCTTTGGTCAGCAATAAGTACTCCTACCGGACTGGAGGGATGGTTTGCCGATAGGGTTCAGTCGGACGATAGGGTTGTTACCTTCTTTTGGGGAAAGACGGAGAAGCGTGATGCGGAGATTATCGCCATGAGGGCTTATTCATTCATACGCTTCCGCTGGCTGGATGGCGAGAACGAGCGCGAATATTTTGAACTGAAAATGACTAATAATGAACTTACCAATGATTTCGTGTTGGAGATAACCGATTTTGCCGATGTGGATGAGGTGGGCGATTGGCGTGAATTGTGGGAGTCGCAGGTGGATACTTTGCGAAGAACTTGTGGTTTTTAGTTAACTTTCGATTAAAAATTTCCCTTACTCCCTTTTTTGTACTACTTTTGTGCTCTCATTGCATGAAACGAGTAAGATGCTGCGCATAAAAAAGTTAGATATATTTGTTCTGAAGAGTTTTTGTATGCTCTTTATGGGTACCTTCTTCATCTGCCTCTTCATCTTTATGATGCAGTTCTTGTGGAGGTATGTGGACGAAATGGTAGGAAAGGGGCTGGAGATGACAGTTCTGGCACAGTTTTTCTTCTATTCGGGGCTTACGCTGGTGCCTCTTTCGTTGCCGCTGGCCGTCCTGCTGGCCGCTCTGATTACTTTCGGAAACTTCGGGGAACGTTTTGAGCTGCTTGACATGAAGGCGGGAGGCATTTCGTTGCTGAAAATCATGCGTCCGCTGATTGTTTTCATCACCTTTATCTGTTGTGTTTCCTTCTATTTTCAGAATGTCATAGGGCCGAAAGCCTACACCAAACTGTACACTTTGCTGATTTCCATGAAGCAGAAGTCACCTGAGGTGGATATCCCCGAAGGGGTGTTTTACGACGAGATTGACGGTTATAATCTCTACGTGAAACATAAGAACCGCAAGACGGGTATGCTGTATGATGTACTGATATACAATTTCGAGAAAGGATTTGAGAATGCCCAAATCATCAAGTCCGATTCGGGACGGCTGGAGATGACGGCGGACAAGCAGCATCTGTACCTGCATTTGTACAGTGGCGAGCAGTTCGAGAATCTGAAGTCCCAGAACATGAATCAGAAGAACGTGCCGTATCGGCGTGAGGCATTCCGCGAGAAGCATGCCATCATTGAATTCGATTCCGATTTCAACATGGCGGATGAAGGCATCATGAGCAATCAGTCCAGCAGTAAGAACATGCAGATGTTGCAGGCGGACATTGACTCTATGAAGGTGCAGAACGACAGCGTGGGGCGCAGCTATTATAACGAAGCTATGGAAGGCACGTACAAGGTGGCAAGCCTTTCCAAGGCCGACACACTGAAGATAGAAAAGGCCGTTCTGGGCGAGTACAATGTGGACAGCCTGTACGAAGTGGCCACACTGATGCAGAAGCAGAAGGTCATATCCGCTGCCGTCAGCCGTGCGGAGAGTGCCGGAAGTGACTGGAATTTCAAGAGTTTCACTATTTCGCAGACCGAAAGCAGCCTTCGGCGTCACATGACTTCCTGGCACGAGAAGCTGACCCTCTCTTTGGCATGCCTTATCTTCTTCTTTATCGGTGCGCCTTTGGGGGGCATTATCCGCAAAGGTGGTCTGGGTATGCCTGTCGTGGTTTCCGTATTAATTTTCATTATCTATTATATCATCAACAATACGGGGTTCAAGATGGCCCGTGATGGTAAGTGGATTGTCTGGATGGGCATGTGGACCAGTACGGCCGTGCTGGCTCCACTGGGTGCGTTCCTGACGTATAAGTCCAACAATGATTCGGTGGTATTGAATGCCGATGCCTATATAAATTGGTTCAAGAAGATTGTGGGTATCCGCAGTGTGCGGCATTTGTTCCGCAAGGAGGTGATTATCCATGACCCCGATTATTCGCGTATTCCGGGAGAGTTGGCTGTGCTGTCGGCCGATTGCCGTGAGTATGCCGACAGGAAAGGACTGAAACGTGCTCCCAACTACTTCAAGTTATGGCTGACCGACGGGCAGGACAAGGCTGTGGAGGAGATTAACGAGCGTCTGGAGAGCCTGATAGACGAGCTGTCTAATACGAAGTCCATCACTTTGCTGACTGTGCTGAACAACTACCCGGTCATTCCCGTTCATGCGCATGTCCGTCCGTTTCGTGATTACTGGCTGAATTTGCTTTGCGGCATTATCTTCCCGATAGGTCTGTTCTTTTATTTTCGCATCTGGATATTCCGTATCCGTCTGGACAAGGATATGGAGCAGATTATCAGGACAAATGGGGAT
>CAMWRY010000138.1 GCA_947176775.1 uncultured Bacteroides sp. | reverse complement strand
GTTGGGAGCTACTTCGTTGTGGCGTGTTTTCACCGGAATGCCCAGCTTATGGCATTCAATCTCCAGCTCTTTCATGAAGGCGGTGACGCGTGGAGGAATGGAACCGAAATAGTGGTCCTCCAGCTGCTGGTCTTTGGCCGAAGAGTGCCCCATCAGGGTGCGTCCGGTCAGGCAGAGGTCCGGACGGGCATTGTAGAGTGCCGAGTCTACAAGGAAATACTCCTGTTCCCAGCCCAGGTTGGTATAGACGCGTGTGATGTTTTTGTCGAACAGCTGGCATACATCTGTCGCAGCCTTGTCCACAGCAGCCAGTGCCTTGAGTAACGGGGTCTTATAGTCGAGTGCTTCGCCTGTGTAGGAGATGAAGATGGTGGGGATGCAAAGCGTGGTATCTACCACAAAGGCCGGCGAGGAGACATCCCAAGCGGTGTATCCGCGTGCCTCGAAGGTGTTTCTGATGCCTCCGTTGGGGAAGGAGGAGGCGTCCGGTTCCTGCTGGATGAGCAGTTTGCCGGAGAAACGTTCAATCACTTCTGTGCCTTCACCGAATTCGATGAAGCCATCATGCTTTTCGGCAGTTCCGTCCGTCAGCGGTTGGAACCAGTGTGTGTAGTGGGTGACGTTGAGAGACTTTGCCCAACTTTTCATGCCGTTTGCTATCAGGTCTGCCATTTCACGGTTGATGGGAGTACCTTTTTCGATGGCGTCGGTCACGGCTTTGTAGGCTTCGCGCGGCAGGTATTCCTGCATCTTCTTACGGTCGAAGACATGGCTACCGTAGTAGTCGGACAGTTTGTTTGAAGGGGTGGTCACTTCAAGAGGTTGCCTGTTGGCAAGTTCTTGCAAAGCAAAAAATCGCATTTTTGACATATAACTCTTTTCCTTTTATTGGTTGTTGGGCGCAAAAATACGTGTTTTTTCGGGAATACCCCTCTATTTTGAGGGGGTATTCTTTGGAAAAGTGATGTTTTTTTAGAAAGTATCCCTTAAAATAAGGGTTCTTGGTCGGAAAACTAGCAAAAAGGGTTATTATCTTGTCAGTGTATCATTAGTAATCTTTCCGTATTAAGATTACTAATCTTAGCAGGGTATGATTACTATGATTGCTATTTGGCCTGCATTAAAATTGTTACAGGGTTTATTTCAGCTGCTGATGCGGTAAAGTTAATAGTTGTAGCAATTGCGTTCTTCCGCTTTGTCAGTCATTCGTGCTGAATGCTGTGTTCCGTGTTGACACTTGTGTCACCCCTTTCCCCACATTTTTATAGCGTAACATTTCTGTATGCACAAACCATGCATGCTTGTGCAAATGGAAAAATTGTCTCTCGCATGTAGCGGATATTTTGTATAAAGGGTGTCACAAGTGTCAACTTCTCTTTTTTTCTTTATCCTTCATAGCTTTGCATTCCACAAATTCTTCCGTATATTTGTCCCGATTCAAAAAAGGAGAATTTGCGGTTGAAACGTTGGCTGTTTATATGGATTGGGATTTGCTTTCTGCTTTCTTTCATACAGGGGGCAAGGGCAGAACGTGTGTCCTATCCGGCAGACAGGCAAGTGAGCTTGGCCGATTCTGTCATGGATCGAGTCATCTTCTTTGCCCCTTTTTACGAACGCATTGTCGAGAGCTATAAGGCCGAACTCTACATCAAGGGCTGGGTCAACATCTGTAAGAAGAACCATATTTTGCGCTACATCCCCTCTATGTTCCGTCCCAAGAAAGGGGTCAGGGAGTATATGATGGAGACTTATAGTGATTTGCATTTCACGGCTCCCAACATTTATGACCAGAAGGTGAAGGCCAGTGTCGGCACCGCTCCCGAGTTGTGGGAAATGGACGGACGGTTGCCGGAATATTTCCATATCAACATCTATGCTGCCACCCTGTTGTATGACAAACTGCTCTCTCCGCTGGCTCCTAATGCCAAGAAATACTATACCTATCGGGTGGATACGGTGATGGGAGAACGGCATGCCCTCCGGTATAAAATCCGCTTTATGCCGAAAAATAAGAGTTTCCAGTTGGTGGGTGGTTATATGATTGTGAGCGACAACGTGTGGAGCGTGCGCGAGATGCGCTTTTCCGGACGCAATGAGATGATGCGTTTCAATAATCTGGTGAAGATGGGGGAGGTAGGTGGTTCGGACGAGTTCCTGCCGTTGCAATACGATATTGAGGCCACGTTCCGCTTCCTGGGGAATGTGGTCGAAGGCACGTATGAGGCTGTACTCGATTACAAGGACATCGTCCAGAAAGCGCCCGATAGTGCTGTGCGGAGGGCGACGCAGAAGAACAAGTACGATTTGTCTGATTCGTACACGTTGCGCACCGATACGAATGCCTATCAGCGTGACACGGCCTATTTCAAGACTTTGCGTCCCATTCCGCTGACTCTGCACGAGGAGAGGCTGTATCAGGATTTCTTCTTGCGCCGGGACACGCTGGCCAAGGTGGCAAAGCCGATCAACAAGAACCGGGAGTTTTGGGGCCAGATAGGGGATGCGCTGATTAGCCGCTACACGGTGGACTTGGACAAGCTGGGAAGCGTGCGCTGTTCGCCGCTGATAAACCCTTTCCTGTTGAGCTATAGCGGCAAGCATGGAATCTCGTATCGGCAGGAGTTCAAGTACAACCGCATTTTCAAGGGCGACCGACTGCTGCGCATTGTTCCCCGGATAGGTTATAACTTCAAGGAGAAAGAGTTCTACTGGAGGGTGAGATCCGATTGCGATTATTGGCCTCGTAAGCGTGCTGCGTTTCATCTGGAATTCGGTAACGGAAACCGGATTTACAGTAGTGATGTGCTGGACGATTTGAAGGCCATTCCCGACAGTATTTTCAACTTCAACAAGATACATCTGGATTATTTCAAGGACCTGTATCTGAATCTGCGCCATAGCTGGGAGATTGTGAACGGCTTGTCGCTGGACGTCGGCATATCTCTGCATAGACGTACGGAGGTGAACCGCTCCCGGTTCGAATTCAATTATCCCAGTATGCCTTCGGTAAGGTCGGTCGCCAAGACCGGCTCTGGCGGTTCTTCGTTTTTTCCGGATTTCGACCTGAGTATCCTGAATAAGTTCCGCCATACTTATAACAGTTTTGCTCCCCGTGTCCGTCTCTCCTGGACTCCGGGGCAATATTATTACATGAATGGCGACCGCAAGGTGAATCTTCACTCCAAGCATCCTTCCATTTCGATAGACTGGGAGAGGGGCATCAGTGGAGTATTGCATAGCAGCGGTTCGTACGAGCGTGTGGAGATTGACTTGCAACACCGGATTTCTTTGGGGCTGATGCGTGATGTCTATTGGCGTTTGGGTTGGGGAGCGTTTACCAATCAGGAGGAGTTGTATTTTGTAGACTTTGTCAATCTGCGTCGTTCCAACCTTCCTATGGGCTGGAGCGACGACATCGGTGGCGTATTCCAGTTGCTTGATGGACGCTGGTATAACTCTTCGCGCAAGTATGTCCGTGCCCACCTTACCTACGAAGCGCCTTTCCTCCTGCTCCGCCATCTGATGAGATACACCCAGCATGTGCTGAATGAGCGCCTGTATCTGAATGTGCTGGCGGTGCCTCACTTGCAACCCTATCTGGAAGTGGGGTATGGTATCGGCACGCATATCTTTGACTTCGGCCTGTTTGCCAGCTTCGCTAACTGGAAGTATCAGGAGATAGGGTGTAAATTCACGTTCGAGTTGTTTAATAGGTAATATTAGTGCAATCTATTTTATCATTTCTATTGCAGATTGGTCTTCTTCATGCAACTGTTTATCAGGGTGCAGGCAGGTGCGACTACTGTTCCATGGTCGAATCCCTCCATCTGATAGAGCGTGACTTGCTGTCCCAATGCCTTGGGTAGGGCGTACAAGTGGGCGTTCTCCTCGTAGCGTGCCAGCATCTCCAGTTCTTTGTCGCCGGTGATGAGTATCATGGGCGAGGCTTCTTTCTGGACGTTGTTGGAGGGGCGTACTGGTCTATGATGGGAGTGTCGGAAGACAGGTGCGGTTCGGACAGGTGCTTGCTCTTTTAGTAAATGATTCGATAGAACCAACTATTTGGGTGATTATTTGGTAGTTCAAGAAAATACTTCTATCTTTGCGCCCGATTACAATGAGTCAACATAAAGTCTCACTTAATTAACGAGTTAAATAACTAATTTATTAATGGAAAATTTAAAGAACGTAGCTCCTATTGAAGATTTCAACTGGGATGCTTATGAAAACGGCGAAGCCGTAACAAGCGTAAGTCATGAAGACTTGGAAAAGGCGTATGACAATACGCTGAACAAAGTTAACGACCGCGAGGTAGTTGACGGAACCGTTATCGCAATGAACAAGCGTGAAGTAGTTGTGAACATCGGTTATAAATCAGACGGTATCATTCCGATGAGTGAATTCCGTTACAATCCTGAACTGAAAGTAGGTGATACGGTAGAAGTGTACATCGAAAATCAGGAAGACAAGAAAGGACAGCTGGTTCTGTCTCACCGCAAAGCTCGTGCAACCCGTTCTTGGGATCGCGTAAACGCTGCTTTGGAAAACGAAGAAATTATCAAGGGTTACATCAAGTGCCGCACAAAGGGTGGTATGATTGTAGACGTATTCGGCATCGAAGCTTTCTTGCCGGGTTCTCAGATCGACGTGAAGCCTATCCGCGACTACGATGTATTCGTTGGCAAAACAATGGAATTCAAGGTTGTTAAAATCAACCAGGAATTCAAGAATGTGGTTGTTTCTCACAAGGCTCTTATCGAAGCCGAACTGGAACAGCAGAAGAAAGAAATCATCGGTAAACTCGAAAAAGGACAAGTTCTTGAGGGTACCGTTAAGAATATTACTTCCTACGGTGTATTTATCGACCTGGGTGGCGTAGACGGTTTGATCCACATCACAGACCTCTCTTGGGGCCGTGTTAGCGATCCGAAAGAAGTGGTGGAACTCGACCAGAAACTCGACGTCGTTATCCTAGATTTCGACGACGAGAAGAAGCGTAACG
>CAMWRY010000137.1 GCA_947176775.1 uncultured Bacteroides sp. | reverse complement strand
CAATCCGCTCCACATCATGTCGATGGATTTGCCCCAAAACTCGCGGATATTAGGGTCGGTCTGTAAAGTAGCGTAGGTGTAGCAAGCCGGGTGCGCCCATTCGTCGAAGAGGGTCGGCAGGCCATGTCCTTGGAAATTACGGGTGCCCATTCCCCACTGATAGAGGTCGCCATGCACATCTTGATAGTGCATGCTCAGGATATCGAATATCCGGGTCTTCCCTTCGGGTACCGAACCCGGATAACTGAATATGACGGGACGGGTAGCATCAGTAGCCTTCACCCAATCCCAGCAGAGCTGGAAGTTGCTGCCATACACGCTTTCGTTGCCGATGCTCCAAAACAGGATGGAAGGATGCGAACGGAAACTCTTCACCATCTCCTGGCATTGCCCTACATAGCGGTCGGTATAGGCAGGGTCTTCCTGCGTGTTTCCCGGAGCATAATTCTTTTGCCGATGGGTGTTGACGAAGCAGACGGCTGTCTCACTTTCCACATAGACGCCATAACGGTCGCAGAATTCCAAGAAACGCTCAGTAGGAGGATAATGCGAAGTCCGGACAAAATTCATATTGGATTCTTTGAACAGCAGCACATCCAAGCTATCCAGTTCGGCGGTAGTCGTACGTCCCAAGGTGGGATGAATGTCGTGGCGGCAGGCACCGCGAAGCTTTACCTGCCGACCGTTGACCAGCATACGGTCTTTCACGATTTCCACCTTACGGAAACCGACAGGACGTCTGAAGCAGGCCACTTTCTTTCCATCCCGACAGATGGCGACTTCCAACGTATACAGGTGGGGATGTTCGGCATCCCACTTCAAAGGATTTGCAACCGGCAGCGAGCATGTGTTCTGTCCGGCGGTCAATGCGAAACGCGTCTGCGGCAGGCGCACCGCCTTTCCTTCCGAATCACTCAATCGGAACTCGACTTCAGTCCCTGCCTCTCCCACAAACCGACAATCGAATTGTAAAACGGCATCTTTGTACAAAGAGTCAAGATGGGTTTCCAAAGCCACATCATACACATGAGAGTCCGGCAATGCAAACAGCGTAACATCCCGAAGGATACCTCCGATGGGATGGTACGCATAACCGGAAGCATAGGAAATATCATCAAGCCGGTCTTCCACCTCCAGGAAGATTTCATTCTTCTTTCCGATACGTACTTGCGAGGTAATGTCCGTCTCCCAACGGGTAAAACCACCGTGATGCTCACGCACGAACTGCCCGTTGACGCTCAACCGGGCGTGGCTATAGACACCGTCGAAACGCAGAATGACACGCTTGCCCACATAGTCGGCAGGTATCACAAACGTTTTCTTATAATAGAATGGCTTGTCATGCTCGATAGCAAATCCCTGCATGGCAACTTCGCCCGGCACTTGGACGGTAGTCCACCGGCTTTGGGGAGAATATCTGAAATCCCAAGTTCCACTTAACGACAACACCGGCCGACGCACCCCTTCCAGCTGAAGGCAGGGCACATAGGAACGTACCGAAGGCAATTCGGCATAAGCCGACAGAACTGAAAATGCGGAAAGGAGGCATCCTCCCAACACACTCCATACTTTTCTTACTTTCATAAACTATTTCATCTTTAAATAGGACAACATTACTGATACTTCTTTTCACTTCAGTTTGATTGTTCCAAAATTAACACATTCCCACTGAAAAAAAGATGGTTCATCTGTTTAGTGTTTATGCAAAAAGGTCTAAGCAAAAAGAAAAAATGCACAAAACGGATATACCATACCCTAATGTTAACGTGAATTCGATATAAGGGCCGCATGGTAACTATGGGCAGCTATTCTCCGTACCTGCTCCGGACCTGCTCCGGACCATCTCCGGATAAGGGTACCTTTATCCGGACCAGGTACGGAGCAGGTACGGAGCGGGTACGGGCCGGGTACTGTCCGGGTAGGGTGAAGATTACTTTGGGAGTGCATTTTTCTAAAATAATGTGATACCCGTTGGCGGAATTAAATCAGCAAGGAAATGCTTTCTGCAATTCCCCCTATATTCCCTGATTTGACAGACACAAGCGTCTGCCAGCCACTCTTTTATTATCTGACAACCAACATATTAAGTAAAACCAGTTCGACATAAACGATAACTCACGTTAATGTTACCGAAGCATCCGGTAAGGAGAGATTCCCATCTGCTGCTTAAATACCCGGGAGAAATATTGCGGCGACTGAAATCCACATTGAAAACAGATTTCCTTAATCAGCATATCCGTATTGCGCAACAATTCTACAGCTTTGTTGACACGCAACCGGTTCAGATAATCCAGCGGAGTCAGATTCAGATGTTGCGAGAAGAGCCTTCTGAGATAGCGTTCACTAATACCTGCATGACGGGCAACATGGCCGATGTTGATATTTGAGTGATAGTTCTGCCGGATATAAGCAATAGCTTTCTTCAGGGACTCGTTGGT
Organism: uncultured Bacteroides sp.; assembly: GCA_947176775.1. Lineage (GTDB taxonomy): Bacteria > Bacteroidota > Bacteroidia > Bacteroidales > Bacteroidaceae > Bacteroides. Next base: position 2,568 of record CAMWRY010000137.1, on the reverse strand, counting down.
ACAGACCGGCAGATAAGTCTCGTTCATGTGACGATAGACAAGGACCAGCAATTCAGCATAATACATCACTACCAGATACTGGTAATAAGCGCTTTTCTGCTCCAATTCATTTACGATATTCTGTACAGTATGGATAATAGGTGCATTGTTGACGATCTTAATCAACCTGTTCTCCTCCGAAAAGATGAAGGCAGAATCCAATTCGCTCGTTGCGGCATTGGCGCTAAAATTGAAAAGAGAGAATATTTCGGGAAGAAACTCAAGCTGCATCAAGACAGCGCCTCCCGGACCGGCTTCAAACCGATGGTTGACATGGGGAGCGATTATCATGACCTCCCCCTTACGGAAAGTCACACATTCATTGTCCAGGTAAAGAATGCAATTCCCTTTTTTGACATAATTGATTTCTATCCGCAAATGCTTATGCGGCCCATACGATTCTGATGGCTGAAAGGAGATGAAACGAAAGACATCTGCCAAACGTTTGCATTTGAGATTCTCGGTGATGCTTTTCAGTACCCCCCACAAAGAGAATTGGTCCGTATCTTTATCCATATACCACCTAATATATATAAGGTATGATGCGCTTGCGCTTCCCCACAGCTTCGTTACCAAACTCCTCGCAATAATGTCGATGGATGGCAGCGGCACGAGGCACCAGGTTGGCAAACGTCCACCAGACGAATACCCAGGCGGCCGGCGAGGCGGTGAGCAAGGCAAAGCCGGTCCACTCCACCAGTTCGCCGAAGTAGTTGGCAGAGGTGACATATCGGTAGAAGCCCTTTCCGGGCAGGTAGTGCTTAGTGTCGCCCGGCTTGCGCAGATGACGTATCACGTGGTCGGAGTGCAAGTTGATGCCCATGCCGACGAAGAACAGCAGCATGCCCAGCAAGGTATAAGGTTTCAGCAGATAGCCCCAACCGTCGGCATATAAGCCTTCGGGAGCGAAGTAGAACAGGCCACCAGCCTGCATCGCCCCGTTCAGCAGATTGAAGAGAATCCCCATCGCCATAATCGCCACCGGCATCCGGCTTTTCCCTTTCATCAGCAGGGGGAAGATGAATGAACGCTGGAAGTAGTGTAGCTGAAACAGCAGGAAGAACAGGAAGACCGGCATGGAAAAACCGACACCGCTCCGCATCCACAGCCAGCACATGACTATGAAAACAGGCGCTTCCATCAACACCCATGCCAACTTGTTGTTGATGGCCACTCCCCACGAGGCCGTGCGGAACATACCATACCCGGCCTTTACAAAGTAAAGTGCCACAAAAACAATGAGTGCCACGGCACTCATCATCCACAGAAACATCTGAAAATCATTCTGACTCATAGTCTTTCATTTAAACTGCACAAATGTAACTAAAAATATGGAGTTTACTCCCCTTTTTCCTCATTTTTCATCTTAACGGGAGCTTGGTACGAGCCATACACGGTACAATCTCCCCCCTTCAGATTTATGCGCATTTCTGTTTGCCCATACAAAATAAACCGCTATATTTGGGGAGTATATCCCAATAACTCGGATACAATACCATCTATGACCGATACCATTTCTTACCAATATACCACTCCGTCCTCCTTGCAACGTGCTGTAGACCGGAACGAACTATTTCTGGCCAAGTACAGCGAAATAGAGAAAAGGGAAGTTCCCTGTTTCTTTTGGGGAAAGTTGACGCAACCCTACATAACCGCGCGCTGCCTCATCACCCTGTCCAACGTTGTGCAGGCAAGTTTCAATCTGACCCCGGCACAACTTTCCATGCTGAAAGACCCTATCGTGACGGCCGGCAACAACCGGCTGCGTTTCGAAGGCTTCTCCCACTGTGCAGGGGTGTACGCCAGAGTCGATGTACTCCCCGACGGACATGACGGCGAGTTTCCGGAAAGCGGAACGACGAACGTCGACTTCAACGCCGGCATGATTTCGGCTCTCAATCGCATCGGAAGACAAGAGAGCGTGGTAATGTCGGTCGGCCCAAAGGAAGTGGGGCTCTACCATCAAGGCGAGAAGGTGGTGGAACGCAAAGTCCCCCTACCCGTGAAATGGATAAAGGGACTGACAACGGTACAAATCTACCAGTCTGTAGCCGAACGGCTCTACTCCTTCAACCGCATACAAACACTGCAACTCTTTCAGACTCTCCCGAAGAGTAGCGTGAAATGCGACTATTACCTAGTGGTCCGCGGCCAAAAGCCGGTCTTTTCACCGGTGAAGAGCCTGAATGCCGTCTGCATTGGCGGCCTTCATCGCCTGCGGCTGCTGGAGCCCTTGCTCCCGTTTGCCGACGAATTGAGGGTCTTCGTCCACCCCACCATGCAGTCCACTACCTGGCAACTCTATTTCGGCCCCGTACGCTTCAGCCTTTCGCTCTCGCGAGAGTGCTGGCGCGGTTTTTCAGGAGAAGGAGCCGCACTGGACGCACTGATAGAGGACATTCCGAGCCGATGGATAGAGGCCATGGACAAATACAGCTATGCCAACCAGCAGTTCAACCCCACTCTGTTTGCCATCAAGGAGCATATTGACTTGGACCGGGTAGATTCCCTTGCGGCACGGTTGGCAAC
>CAMWRY010000136.1 GCA_947176775.1 uncultured Bacteroides sp. | reverse complement strand
TTCCAACTGGTGGACAAGGGCATCGAAATCGGTGCCAACTACATCGTGGGTGTGAAGAACGTCACCTCCAACGAACCTTTCTTCCAAGGGCACTTCCCACAAGAACCCGTGATGCCCGGCGTATTGCAGGTAGAGGCCATGGCACAGACCGGCGGATTGCTGGTGCTGAACTCCGTGGACGAACCGGAACGCTACTCCACCTACTTCCTGAAGATAGACGGCGTGAAGTTCCGCCAGAAGGTAGTGCCGGGCGATACGCTTATCTTCCGCGTAGAGTTGATGGCTCCCATACGCCGCGGCGTATCTACCATGAAAGGCTACGTATTTGTAGGCGAGAAGGTGGTGTGCGAAGCAGAGTTTATGGCACAAATAGTAAAGAATAAATAAGTTAATTATGATAAGTCCTTTAGCGTATATTCATCCCGAAGCAAAAATCGGAGAAAACGTAGAGATTGCTCCTTTTGTATTCATCGACAAGAATGTGGTAATCGGCGATAACAACAAGATTATGGCAAATGCCAACATTCTGTATGGCGCACGCATCGGCAACGGAAACACCATTTTCCCCGGAGCCGTCATCGGCGCCATTCCACAAGACCTGAAGTTCAGAGGAGAAGAGACCACCGCTGAAATAGGTGACAACAACACGATACGTGAAAACGTGACCATCAACCGGGGTACGGCCGCCAAAGGCAAAACCGTAGTTGGCAACAACAACCTGCTGATGGAGGGTGTGCATGTGGCCCACGACGCCATTGTAGGCAACGGATGTATCATCGGCAACTCCACCAAAATGGCAGGTGAAATCATCATCGACGACAACTCCATCATCAGCGCAGGTGTCCTGATGCACCAGTTCTGTCGGGTAGGCGGATATGGCATGATACAGGGCGGCTGCCGGTTCAGCAAGGATGTGCCTCCGTACATCATTGCCGGGCGCGAACCTATCTGCTATGCCGGCATCAACATCGTAGGCTTGCGCCGACGCGGCTTCTCCAACGAGACCATCGAGCAGATACACAACGCTTACCGCATCATCTATCAAAGCGGACTGAACATCACCAACGCCTTGAAGAAGATTGAAGAAGAAATGGAGATGACTCCCGAAATAAGCTACATCGTGAACTTCATACGCGAATCGGCACGAGGCATCATTCCTGCAGGAAAATAATAAAAACTATAAATCATCATGATCTACAGATTTACCATCATTTCTGACGAAGCAGACGACTTTGTCAGGGAAATACAGATAGACCCGGAAGCCACTTTCTATGACTTCCACGAAGCCATCCTGAAATCGGCAGGCTACACCAACGACCAAATGACCTCTTTCTTTATCTGCGACGATGACTGGGAAAAGGAGAAGGAAATCACTTTGGAAGAGATGGACGACAATCCGGAAATGGACAGCTGGATAATGAAAGAGACGACTATCAGCGAACTGGTGGAGGACGAGAAGCAGAAACTGCTCTACGTATTTGACTACATGACGGAACGTTGCTTCTTCATCGAGCTTTCGGAAATTATCACCGGAAAGAATATGCAGGGTGCCAAATGCACCAAGAAGGAGGGTGAAGCTCCCAAACAGGTGGTAGACTTTGAAGAGATGGCCACCGCAAGCGGCTCGCTCGACCTGGACGAAAACTTCTACGGCGACCAGGATTTCGACATGGACGACTTCGACCGTGAGGGCTTCGGCGGCTTAGATGAAGGTGCCGGCGGCAATCCTTACGACGAAGACAGATACTGATTCATGCACACCCTCATCGTACTCATCGGACCTACCGGAGTGGGCAAGACGGAACTGAGCCTCCGACTGGCGGAACATTTCCGCACATGCATCGTCTCTGCCGACTCCCGGCAACTCTATGCCGACCTGAAGATAGGCACTGCCGCCCCCACGCCCGAACAACTGCAACGGGTGCCCCACCATTTTGTGGGTACCCTCCGGCTGACCGACTACTACAGTGCCGCCCAATATGAAGCCGAGGTGCTGAAACTCCTCGAAAAGCTGTTTACCGAGCATGACACCGTAGTGCTGACCGGCGGTTCGATGATGTACGTGGATGCCATCTGCAAAGGCATCGACGACATCCCCACTGTGGATGCCGAAACTCGCCAGCTGATGCTGCAAAAGTACGAGGCCGAGGGGTTGGAAAACCTCTGTGCCGAACTGAAACTGCTGGACCCCGACTATTACAAGCAGGTAGACCTGAAGAACCCCAAACGGGTGATTCACGCGCTGGAAATCTGCTACATGACGGGGAAGACTTATACCTCTTTCCGCACCAACTCCCCCAAAGAACGTCCTTTCCGCATCCTCAAAATAGGGCTGACCCGTGACCGGGAAGAGCTTTACGACCGCATCAACCGACGGGTGGACCTGATGGTAGAGGAGGGACTGGTGGAGGAGGCACGACAGGTTTATTCCTACCGGGCACTCAATTCGCTGAACACCGTGGGCTACAAAGAGATATTCAAATACTTGGACGGCGAATGGACCTTGCCGTTTGCCATCGAGAAGATAAAACAGAACTCGCGCATCTACTCGCGCAAACAGATGACGTGGTTCAAACGGGACGGGGAGATTCGGTGGTTTCACCCGGAACAGGAAGCGGAGATATGGGCATACTGCCAAAATAGTTTATAGTTGTTCGGGCAGAGCAGCACTCCGCCCGAACAAACCGTAAAATAAGAAACAAGAAGAGAGAGAATTCTGTTTCGTGTTTTAAATCTATGGATTATTCATCCTTCAACGTAATTGTAACCTTCGAACTGGCTTTCACCTTGGCCGTCTTCATGCTTATATAGGAGATGACCAGCTTGTCACCCTTGGCGGCAGGCATGGTAAATCGTCCTTCTCTATCGGTGACCGTACCTTTTTTAGTTCCTTCCAGCAGGACGGTGGCACCGACAACGGGTTTCTCATCCGTATCCAGAACAACGCCTTCAACCTTTATTTCACCCTTACCCGAATCGGCCTCCGGCTTCTGATACGTGCTTACAGAGACGATGGAGAGGGGGGTATTCTCTTGGGCAGCATCCGTAGTGGGGGTGGTTGGGGAGTTCTTGGTGGTGATATAAATCTTGCCACGGCCTGCACCTTCCGCGCTCTTCTCTACCCGGATGCCTTCAATCTGGTCAGGAGAGACGACTTCAACCAATTTACCCTGCAACTCGATCTTCTCACCGTCTACAAAGACATCTACATCTGCCCATTCTGCCCTTCTGTTATGCAGATACACTCCGCCTACTCCGGGGGCACTGACTCCCGAACCTTTGGTGGACAAAGTAATGGGAGTCTGTTTGCTGCCTTTCAGGGATAGCAGGAGAACACCGTTCTTTCCTTTCTCGCCATACAGTTCGGTGGCAGTTTTATCTTTCAGGACAGTGACGCCCTCTATCTTGTGAGGATCCAAAGCGGACATTACCGCTGAGGTGACTTCCCGGCCATCCACGATATATAAGGGGGCATTCTCTTCTTGCTCTTCTGCCAGGGCATCCGCAGCCTTTTTCCCTTCCTGCTTCTTCTGGGTTCTCACTCCTATGATTTTCAGTTCGGCAGGTTTTGTGGTGTCGCCCACACTTTCCATTGCTTTTGTTTCCACAATTGCGGCCAAATCATTAACTTTGACGGCTGAAATTTTCTCCACTTTGCCGGAGACTTCGGGACGGGCAAAAGCTGTCACTGCAACGGCAGCTACCGGAAGTACATAGAGGTACTTCAAACGTGCCCACGGACTTGATTTTTCTTTTAACATCATAGTGATACGTTTTTTAAGTTTACTGTGATTAAAGCTGTTGGCCATAGAGTAGAGCCTTGTGCCAACAGCTTTTTTTATTAATAATAGTTGGTATTGTCTTGCATCTACACCCTCTCCGATGACCGTCTCGTCCGCTTCGAACTCATGGATGTTCTGTAACTCCTGCTTCAGCAGCCATGAGGCCGGATTGAACCACTGGAGAAAGATGCAGACATCGGCCACAAGCAGGTCCCAGGAGTGGCGGTTGCGGATGTGGGCCAGCTCGTGGATGAGGATTTCACGTCCGTTCTCCTGCAAATCGGCCTGCGCGATGACAATGTAGCCCATCCAACTGAAGGGGGCGATGTCGCGGCGGTGCACCATCAGGGTGACACGCTCTTCGCAGCCCGGCAGATATCGGCCGAGATCCTCTTTCCGGCCCGACCGGAGCAGGCTCAGCAGCTGTGCCAACGAATAGAGGTGGCGGAGAGCAAAGAAGAGGATGCCTGCCAGATAGGCCAGCAACGCCACTTGCACCCAGGTGACTATGACTGTTCCGGAAACGGTTGCCGTATTTTCCGCGTCTTCGGCCGCATCGGCCATCAGCAAAAGTTGCTCCAATGTCAGCATAGTCTGATGCACCTCCGACTCCTGCTCCACGCTGACCTCGGCCAGGGGAAGCAGACACGACAACAACAGGATACCCAGCAGCGCAAAGCGGTTGAAACGATGAAACGTCTCGCGCGCCAGCAGCAGGCGGTAGAACAGGTAGAACACAGCCAAGCAGGCGGCAGACTTGAGTATGTAAACGAAGAACAGTCCCATGGCTTCACTTTCCTTTCTCCACCTCCTGTATCAGCTGTTTCAGCTCTTCCAGCGAGATGTTTTCTTCCTGCACCAACGAGGAGACGGCACTGAGGTAGGAGTTATTAAAGTATTTGCTGATGACATTCTTCAGCGTCCGCTTGCGAAAGTCTGCCTCGCTCACCAAAGGGTAGTACTGATAGGTGTTGCCATACGTGTGGTGACTCAGGAATCCCTTCTCCTCCAGCCCTCTTACGATGGTGGACAGGGTGTTGAAGTGAGGCTTCGGCTCGCTATAGAAGGCGAGCATCTCCTTTACGAACAGGGGGCCTTTCTCCCAGAAAAAGCCCATGATTTCTTCTTCTCTTGCAGTCAATCCTTTCATGATTTTCTTTGTTTTCCGCAAAGAACTAATTATTTTAGTTTATAAACTAATTTTCATCGTTAAATTAAACTAAAGGGAT
>CAMWRY010000135.1 GCA_947176775.1 uncultured Bacteroides sp. | reverse complement strand
ACTGTGACAAACCGAAAAACTCTGCGACATATAGGGCAAATATCAACCCAATTATTTATCTTTGTTAGCTTTTTGAAGTTAGCATATTAAAAACAATAAAGTACAATGAAAGATTTTCTGAAGTTTACGCTTGCCACTGTCACTGGTATCATCGTATCAAGCGTTGTTTTGTTTTTCATCAGCATTCTGATATTTTTCAGTGCTGTATCATCTTCGGAATCGGAAACGCAAGTGCGCAAGAACTCCATCATGATGCTGGAACTGAATGGTACGCTGGCCGAGCGCTGCCAAAACAATCCGTTCGACTTCCTCATGGGGGACGACTACAAAACCTATGGCCTGGACGATGTGCTTTCTTCCATCAAAAAAGCGAAAGAGAATGACGACATCAAAGGCATCTACATAGAAGCGACTTCATTAGGAGCGGAATTTGCATCAAACGAAGAAATACGCGATGCCCTGAAAGACTTCAAGGAATCAGGCAAATTCATCGTAGCCTACAGCGACAACTACACCCAAAACCTCTATTATCTGTCAAGCGTAGCCGACAAAGTGCTACTGAATCCGCAAGGTATGATAGAATGGAGAGGCTTGGCTTCTACCCCCATATTCTTCAAGGATCTGCTGGCCAAAATCGGAGTAGAGATGCAGATATTCAAGGTAGGTACCTACAAATCGGCCGTAGAGCCTTTTATCTCTACCGAAATGAGCCCTGCCAACCGTGAACAAATCGATGCCTATCTGACCTCCGTCTGGGGACAAATCACCGGCGAAGTTGCCGAATCGCGCAAGGTGTCGGTAGACTCGCTGAACGCCATTGCCGACCGCATGCTGATGTTCTATCCGGCAGAAGAGAGCGTGAAGTGCGGACTGGTAGATACCCTGATCTATAAAAACGATGTACGTAATTACCTGAAGGCCATGGCAGGCATCGACAAGGATGACTCCATGCCCGTTCTTGGTCTGTCAGACATGATTAACGTGAAGAAGAACGTCCCCAAAGACAAAAGTGGAAATGTGATTGCCGTATACTATGCTTTCGGAGAGATAGACAGCAATACATCGTCTGCCTCCAACGAAGGCATCGACTCCAAGAAGGTAATTAAAGACCTGCGTAGCCTGAAGGATGACAAAAACGTAAAAGCCGTAGTGCTGCGTGTAAACTCACCGGGTGGAAGCGCCTACGGCTCGGAACAGATATGGTATGCCGTCAGTGAACTGAAGAAAGAGAAACCGGTCATTGTCTCTATGGGTGACTATGCGGCTTCGGGAGGTTACTACATCTCCTGCAATGCGGATACCATCGTAGCCGAACCAACTACACTGACCGGCTCTATTGGCATCTTCGGCATGTTCCCCAACGCCAAAGGTCTGACCGACAAAATTGGTGTAAACTTTGATGTAGTGAAGACCAACCAATATGCAGACTTCGGCATGCTGACACGCCCGATGAACGACGGCGAAAAGGGATTGATACAGATGTATGTGAACAACGGATACGATCTTTTCCTGACCCGTTGCTCTGATGGCCGCAGCATCAGCAAAGAAGAATTGGACAAGATAGCCCAAGGCCGCGTATGGACCGGAAGCATGGCCAAAGAACTGGGGCTTGTGGACGAGTTGGGCGGTCTGGACAAGGCGCTGGAGATTGCCATCGCCAAGGCCGGAGTAGATGCCTATACTGTGATGAACTATCCGGGAAAAGAGAACTTTTTTGAGAGCCTGATGAACACCAATCCGGGTAACTACATCAAGGCACGTATGCTGAAAGGTACAATGGGCGGATTGTTCCAGCAGTTCAGCATTCTGAAGAATTTCGACAAGTGCGACCGTATACAGGCGCGCGTACCTTTTGAACTAAACATTCGATAAATGAAGGAACACTTTATCAAGATATATCCTTGGCTATATCCCCTATCGTGGCTCTATGGAGCAGGGGTATGCTTGCGAAACAAACTCTTTGACTGGGGATGGCTCCAGTCAAAGAGTTTTGCTGTTCCGGTCATCTGTGTAGGCAACCTTGCCGTGGGCGGAACCGGCAAGACGCCACATACCGAATATCTGATAAAGTTACTGCGACAAGCCGGTGTGAGCGTGGCAACCCTCAGCCGGGGATATAAACGCAAAAGCCAAGGTTACGTACTAGCCGATGCCCAAAGCCAGGCACGGCACATAGGCGACGAACCATATCAAATAAAAAACAAATTCCCCAATATACGAGTAGCTGTAGACGAAAACCGCTGCCACGGCATCGAGCAACTGCTGAAACTAGAAAAACCTGCCGTAGAGGCCATCATTCTGGATGATGCTTTCCAACACCGTCGTGTGAAGGCCGGACTGAACATACTGCTGACCGACTTCCATCGGTTGCTGTGCGACGATGCCCTGCTCCCTGCCGGAAGACTCCGCGAACCGGCAAGCGGCAAGAACCGTGCACAGATAATCATCGTCACCAAGTGTCCGGATGACATCAAGCCGATAGATTTCAACATCATCGCCAAGCAGCTTCATCTCTTCCCCTACCAGCAACTCTACTTCTCTCGATTCCGCTACGGAATGCTGGCACCACTGTTTCCCGACAAGGCAGGCAGCCGAAAAGCAACCACCTCCCTCGCCGGAGATGAACAAGTGCTACTGATTACAGGTATCGCCGCCCCTGCCCCCTTGCAGAAGGAAGTGGAATCGTACACTCCACACGTCAAGCTACTGGCCTTCGGCGACCATCACGACTTTACCTCCAAGGATTTAGGACAAATAAAGGAACAGTTCCTATGCCTGAAAGAAGGGAAAAGACGAATTATCACGACAGAAAAAGATGCGGCAAGGCTGAAGTTCCATCCTGCATTGGACGAGATACTGAAACCACACATCTACGTGATGCCGATAGAAATAGAAATCTTACAAAATCAACAATATATATTTAACCAAAACATTATTGGCTATGTTAGAGCGCATTCAAGAAACAGCAGCCTTCCTGAAAGGAAAGATGTACACCCATCCTGAGACCGCAATCATCCTCGGTACCGGACTCGGCAGCCTTGCCGGCGAAATTACCGAAAAGTATGAAATAAAGTACGAAGAAATCCCTAACTTCCCTGTCTCTACCGTAGAGGGACACAGCGGAAAACTCATCTTCGGCAAGCTGGGCAACAAGGACATCATAGCGATGCAGGGTCGTTTCCACTTCTACGAAGGCTATTCCATGAAGGAAGTCACCTTTCCGGTACGTGTCATGCGTGAATTGGGCATCAAGACCTTGTTTGTATCCAATGCCAGCGGTGGTACCAACCCAGACTTTGCCATCGGCGACCTGATGATTATCACCGACCACATCAACTACTTCCCCGAGCATCCGCTACGCGGCAAGAACATTCCTTACGGTCCTCGTTTCCCGGATATGAGCGAGGCATACGACAAGGAACTGATTCGCAAGGCCGATGCTATTGCAGCAGAAAAGGGCATCAAAGTTCAGCACGGTGTCTACATCGGTACGCAGGGTCCCACATTTGAGACGCCTGCCGAGTACAAACTGTTCCGCATTCTGGGAGCCGACGCTGTGGGCATGTCCACCGTACCGGAAGTCATCGTGGCCAACCATTGCGGAATCAAAGTGTTCGGCGTATCAGTCATCACTGACTTGGGTGTAGAAGGCAAGATTGTAGAAGTCTCACACGAAGAGGTACAAAAAGCCGCCGACGAAGCACAACCGAGAATGACCGAAATCATGCGAGAACTGATAAACAGGGCCTAATCCCTATCTATTACTATCCATTATCATCCGACTAAGAATGAGAACAGAAATATCCACCCTCGGTGAGTTTGGCCTCATCCGCCACCTCACCGAAGGTATCGAACTGAAAAACCCATCTACGAAATACGGAGTAGGCGATGATGCTGCCGTCCTCTCCTATCCTGCCGACAAGGAAGTGCTTGTCACCACCGATCTGTTGATGGAAGGTGTCCACTTCGACCTGGTGTATGTGCCGCTCAAGCACTTGGGATACAAATCGGCTGTAGTCAACTTCTCTGACATCTATGCCATGAACGGAACACCGAAGCAGATTACCGTTTCTTTAGGTATCTCCAAACGTTTCAGCATAGAGGATATGGAGGAACTATATGCCGGCATCCGCTTGGCTTGCGAAGAGTACGGTGTCGACATCGTGGGCGGAGACACTTCCGCTTCCTATACGGGACTCACCATCAGCATCACTTGCATCGGCGAAGGCGAAAAAGGAAAGGTGGTCTACCGCAACGGTGCCCAAGAAACCGACCTGATTTGTGTCAGTGGCGACCTAGGTGCCGCCTACATGGGATTGCAACTCTTGGAACGCGAAAAAGCAGTCCTCAAAGGAGGTGACAAGGACTTGCAACCGGACTTCTCAGGCAAAGAGTATCTGCTGGAACGTCAACTGAAGCCCGAAGCACGTCGTGACATCATCCGGAAACTGGCCGAAGCCGGCATACAACCCACCGCCATGATGGATGTATCCGACGGCTTGTCGTCTGAGCTACTGCACATTTGCACCCAGAGCAAAGTAGGGTGCCGCGTCTACGAGGAGCATATCCCCATCGACTACCAGACAGCTGTCATGGCCGAAGAGTTCAACATGAACCTAAGCACTTGTGCCCTAAATGGAGGCGAAGATTACGAACTGTTGTTCACTGTCCCCATCGCTGACCATGAAAAGATTTCCGAAATGGAAGATGTCAAGCTTATAGGGCACATTACCAAACCGGAATTAGGTTGTGCCCTGATTACCCGAGACGGACAGGAATTTGAGCTAAAGGCTCAAGGATGGAACCCCCTAAAAGAAGAATAAACAGGAAATCCATAAAACTAACAGCTTTCTTCCTGTTTTTTTAAAACCATAAACGCTGATAATTAACTATATAAGTAATTATTAGCGTTTTTTCTTACGAAATCTATTGCATAGTCCAAAAATTTCACTACCTTTGCAACCGCAAAAGAGAAGAATGGTGTCATAGCTCAGTTGGTAGAGCAAAGGACTGAAAATCCTTGTGTCCCCGGTTCGAT
>CAMWRY010000134.1 GCA_947176775.1 uncultured Bacteroides sp. | reverse complement strand
TCTTTGCCTTTATTTGGTGACTTCGCTTTTAATAAACAACTTTTATAAAATCCCCATTACAGTAGCTTTCCTCGCCTCGTCCTGCTATGCCATTGCCATCATGCGCGGACTGAGTCTAGAACAACGTATCCATCAGTTCTCCACAGGAGCTGCCAGCAAGAACATTCTGCTAATGGTGTGGATATTCATCCTTGCAGGAGCATTCGCCCAAAGCGCCAAGCAGATGGGAGCCATTGATGCTACCGTGAACCTGACACTATGCATCTTACCGGACAACTTGCTGCTGGCAGGTATTTTCATTGCTGCCTGCTTTGTCTCACTTTCAGTAGGGACAAGCGTAGGCACCATTGTGGCACTGACTCCTGTAGCCGTGGGATTAGCAGAGAAAACAGGTATCAACCTTTCTTACATGGTAGCCATCGTGGCAGGTGGCTCGTTCTTCGGAGACAACCTGTCTTTCATATCCGACACCACCATTGCAGCGACCAAGACACAAGGATGCGTCATGAAAGATAAGTTCCGCGTCAACTCTATGATTGTGATACCGGCAGCACTTATCGTGCTGGGTATCTACATCTTTCAAGGCTTGTCCCTCTCTGCCCCACCGCAAGTACAGGCCATCGAATGGCCGAAAGTAGCCCCTTACCTTCTTGTACTAGGTACAGCTGTGGCAGGTGTCAACGTTATGTTAGTGCTATTGCTCGGCATCCTTTCAACAGGAATCATCGGTATCGGTATAGCAACAGGGATTCTCGGCACCACCGCCACTGCCGAAAGCATGAGTGCAGGCACAGCTTTTTTCGACTGGTTCGGATCCATGGGGACGGGCATCAACGGTATGGGAGAACTCATTATCATCACACTGCTGGCCGGAGGTATGCTCGAGACCATCCGCTACAATGGTGGTATTGACTTCATCGTCTCCCGGTTAACCCATCACATCAATAGTAAACGAGGAGCAGAATTTAGCATTGCCGCCTTAGTTAGCATTGCCAATCTATGTACGGCCAACAACACAATAGCCATCATCACTACTGGGCCTATCGCCAAAGACATCGCCCAGCGCTTCCACCTGGACTGCCGGAAAACGGCGAGTATTCTGGACACTTTCTCCTGCCTTGTGCAGGGGCTAATTCCCTATGGAGCCCAAATGCTGATTGCCGCAGAACTGGCCGGCATCTCGCCTCTCAGCATTATCGGAAATCTGTACTACCCGTTCTGCATGGGAGCATGTGCCATATTGGCCATCTTGCTGAGATGGCCCAAAAAATATTCCGGAGAATCGTAAATATTTCAAGTTATGGTATGCCCCAACCCATACCAGAACAGAAATATCGGACAAATCAGCAAGAAACCCCACTTTCACAAACAAATAATCCACAAGCCATCATTCATAACTCAAAAATATTCCTTACCTTTGCACCGCTATTACGAGATAGTAGCATAATTCAAATCATTAACTAAAAAAACATTTTAATTAAATGGCAACAAAAATCAGATTGCAAAGACATGGACGTAAAAGCTATGCTTTCTACTCTATCGTTATTGCAGACGTAAGAGCACCACGTGATGGTAAATTTATTGAGAAGATTGGTACTTACAATCCTAATACCAATCCTGCCACAGTAGATTTGAAATTCGACCGCGCACTTGACTGGGTGTTGAAAGGTGCACAACCGACTGACACAGTTCGTAACATCCTCTCTCGCGAAGGCGTTTACATGAAGAAGCACCTGCTGGGTGGTGTAACAAAAGGCGCATTTGGTGAAGCTGAAGCAGAAGCTAAGTTTGAAGCTTGGAAGAACAACAAACAGAATGGTTTGGCTGCCCTGAAAGCTAAGAACGAAGAAGCCAAGAAGGCTGAAGCAAAAGCACGTCTGGAAGCAGAAAAGAAAGTAAACGAAGAAAAAGCAAAAGCACTCGCTGAGAAGAAAGCCGCAGAAGCTGCTGCCAAAGCTGCAGAAGAGGCACCAGCCGAAGAAGCTCCTGCTGAAGAAGCTGCCGCAGAATAATAGTAAGCACAGCATTATTTTAAAAATATGGGATTAAAACAATAAAATCCTCTCCGGTTCACGCCGGAGGGGATTTTTTATTCGTATATTTGCACTCAAATCATTCGAAAAAGGAACAAGCAATGAAAAAGTTTACTTATCTGCTCGCTGTAACCGCTACATTTGCGGCTTGTAACAGCGGAAACAGTGGTTACATCGTAACCGGAACCGTAGAAGGTGCAGCTAATGGCGACACCGTATACTTGCAAAAAGTGGAAGGACGAAGCCTGGTAAAAATAGACTCGGCTGTTATCGACAACGGTACATTCACCTTTAAAGGCATACAGGACACTGCTGTAAACCGCTATGTGACCTGCAAACCTGCAGGCAAAGAAGGAATCTTAATGGACTTCTTCCTTGAAAATGGAAAAATCAACATCAGTCTGACAAGTAACGATGACTCCGCCACCGGTACCGCCAACAATGATGCCTACCAGGAAATCAGAACACAAATCAATGGTCTGAACAAACAGATGATGGCCATCTACGAATCCATGTCAGACACCACCCTGACCAATGAACAACGCCAAGCCAAAAGAAACGAAATGGAGAGCCTGGAAAACAGCAAAACCGCTGCTATCAAGGCCGGCATCAACAAAAACATCACTAACCCCGTGGGCATACTTCTGCTGAAACAGAACTACTATTACCTAGATGTAGCAGACCTCGATCCGCTGATGCCGCAAATTCCTGCCGCTTACGACAACGATGAAGCCATCAACAAGATAAAGAAGAATGTCGAAAAGATGAAAGCCACTGCCGTAGGCCAGAAGTTTACCGACTTTGAGATGCAAACTCCAGAAGGAAAAAACGTTAAGCTGTCCGACTA
Organism: uncultured Bacteroides sp.; assembly: GCA_947176775.1. Lineage (GTDB taxonomy): Bacteria > Bacteroidota > Bacteroidia > Bacteroidales > Bacteroidaceae > Bacteroides. The sequence goes on along the minus strand of CAMWRY010000134.1, from coordinate 2,166 downwards.
CGTAGGTAAAGGCAAAGTTGTTCTCGTAGACTTTTGGGCAAGCTGGTGCGGTCCCTGTCGTCGCGAAATGCCCAATCTGGTGGAAGCTTATGCCAAATACAAGAACAAAAACTTTGAAATCGTAGGTGTATCTTTGGATCAAAATGGCGAAGCTTGGAAAGAAGCCATCAAGAAGCTAAATATTACTTGGCCACAAATGTCCGACCTGAAATACTGGAACTGCGAAGGTGCACAAATCTATGCTGTGAGCAGCATCCCTCACACCGTGCTGATTGACGGCGAAGGCACTATCCTTGCACGCGGACTGCACGGTGACGAGCTTCAGAAGAAGTTAGCCGAAGTTCTTCAATAAGAAGTCGAAAAATATCGCAGGCAATTTCTTCCGAAACGCCACGCTTTATCTATGAAAATGCCACACTTTGCAAAAGGAAATGCCATTGGTTATACCTCAAAAAGCGTGGTATTTTCATAGATCGAATGCGACATTTCAGCAAACTAAACTATAACAACCACACACTATTCTCTTCATTTTTCAAGAAAAAAGTCACCCACAAACAAACAAAAGAATACACTAAACAGGCAACTAAAGAGACTGTTCTAAAATGAAAGTTTTCCAAAAAAAATTCCATAAAGCTAATAATCAAAGCGTTAACAAAATTTAGTTGCAAAAAAGTTTCCCAAAAAGAAAAACTTACCCATAACTATTGTACCTTTGTTTCGACAATCAAGCCAAACTTCTTATTAAGTATAATAGAAACATGATACAGACAGTACTCAAACGCGACGGGCGTATTGTTGGATTCAACGAAGAAAAAATCGCTACAGCCATCCGCAAAGCCATGTTACACACAGATAAAGGCGAAGACCTGCGGTTAATACACCAGATAACAGACCATATCTCCTTTAAAGGAGCCCCACAAATGACCGTAGAAGACATTCAGGATCTGGTGGAACTGGAGCTGATGAAGAGCAGCCGTAAAGACGTGGCTCAAAAATACATTGCCTATCGTAACCAAAGAAGCATCGCACGCAAGGCTAAGACGCGCGATATGTTCCAAGAAATTATCAACATCAAGTCAAACGACATCACACGCGAAAACGCCAACATGAATGCCGACACTCCGGCAGGTATGATGATGAAATTCTCCAGCGAAACCACCAAACCCTTCGTAGACGACTACCTGCTGAGTGAAGAAGTACTGAATGCCATCAACCAAAACTATCTGCATATCCACGACAAGGATTACTATCCCACGAAAAGTCTGACCTGCGTACAACATCCGCTGGATCACATCCTGAAATACGGATTCTCTGCCGGACATGGAGAGTCGCGCCCTGCCAAACGCATAGAAACAGCCAGCATCCTGGGATGTATCTCGCTGGAAACGGCACAAAACGAGATGCACGGCGGACAAGCCATCCCTGCATTCGACTTCTACCTCGCCCCCTACGTGCGCAATAGTTTCATCGAGGAAATCAAGAAACTGGAGGAATTGAATGGCAAAGACTATTCACACCTCTACCAGCAGGAACTGACTGACTACTTACAATTGCCGCTGGAGGGGCTGACTGACGAAGCGCGCATCGTGCAACATGCCGTCAACCAAACTGTATCACGTGTACACCAATCCATGGAAGCGTTCATCCACAACATGAATACCATCCACTCGCGTGGTGGCAATCAGGTCGTATTCAGCTCCATCAACTACGGCACGGACACCTCTGCCGAAGGCCGTTGCGTCATCCGGGAACTACTGAAGAGTACTTACCAAGGGGTAGGAAACGGTGAAACTGCTATCTTCCCCATACAGATATGGAAAAAGAAACGAGGCGTGAGCTACTTGCCCGAAGACCGTAACTACGACCTCTACCAACTGGCCTGCAAAGTAACGGCACGACGTTTCTTCCCCAACTTCCTGAACCTGGACGCCACCTTCAACCAAAGCGAAGAGTGGAAAGACAACGACCCAAAGCGCTACCTGCACGAAGTTGCCACCATGGGATGCCGTACACGTGTCTTCGAAAACCGTTTTGGACCGAAGACCTCTATCGGACGCGGAAATCTCTCCTTCTCCACCATCAACATTGTTCGCCTAGCCATCGAGTGCATACGTATTGACAACAAGGAGCAACGCATCGCTCGCTTCTTTGCCAAACTGGACGCCA
>CAMWRY010000133.1 GCA_947176775.1 uncultured Bacteroides sp. | reverse complement strand
GTTATATCCTTTATATTAAGTGAGTTCAATATAAGCAATTCACACATGTGGCATGTGAGTTATCGCTTATATCGAACTCACATTATATTATATACACCTGTTAGCGGAATTAAATCAGCAAGGAAATGACTTCTGTAATTTCCCCTATATTCCCTGGTTTGACAGACACTTGCCTCTGTCGTCTCAAACACTTGTGTCTGTCAGCCTGAACACAAGTGTCTGTCAGCTTGAACACAAGCGTCTGTCAACCCCTTCTTTATCCATTGACAATCAACATATTAAACAACCCTAAGAGCAAACCAGCAAATTAATCCCACCAACGGATATTATATATAGTAAATCTTTCATCCTACACCCCATTCCCCTAAAAAAGAGCTATTTCCTCCCCCTCCCTACGGGGGAGGGATTGGGGGAGAGGCTTCTAAACGTTCGCAATACTCATAATATCCGCAAACACCCCGGCTGCCGTAACCCCGGCACCGGCTCCGTAACCCTGAATCATCATCGGGTACTCCTTGTAACGATCCGTTGTCAGCAGAATGATGTTATTGCTCCCCTCCAAGTTGTAGAAAGGATGGTCGGCACCCACCTCCTGCAAGCCTACGGAAGCCTTTCCGTCCTCCAGCCTGGCCACGAAACGCCAATGCTTGTGCTCCGCCTCCAGCACCTGTCTGCGTGCCTCGAAGTCGGCATCCAAGCCGGGCACCTTCTGCCAGAAATCCTCCAACGAACCCTCGAAGAAGTCATCGGGCACAAAGAGATGTTTTTCCACATCACTCTGCTCCAACCGGTATCCGGCCTCACGTGCCAGAATCACCAGCTTGCGTATCACATCCTTGCCGCTGAGGTCGATGCGCGGATCAGGCTCCGAGTAACGTTCCTCCTGCGCCATCCGTATTGTCCGGCTGAAAGGAATGTCCGCGCTTATTTTGTTGAAGATGTAGTTCAGCGTGCCGCTCAGCACCGCTTCAATCTTCAGAATCTTGTCCCCACTATGTATCAGGTCGTTGATGGTATTGATAATAGGCAATCCGGCTCCCACATTGGTCTCAAACAGATACTTCACCCCACGCTGACGGGCAATCTGCTTCAGCTCGCGGTAGTTTTCGTATTCCGAAGAAGCCGCGATCTTGTTGGCCGCCACCACAGAGACATTGTGCAACAGCAAGTCCTTGTAAAGCGAGGCCACTCCGGCATTTGCCGTACAGTCCACAAAGACGGAGTTGAAGATATTCATGCCGATAATCTCCCGGCGCAATGTTTCCAGCGAACTCTCCTTCCCCTTCTCCTTCAGCTCCTCGCGGAAGCGTCCCAAGTCGAAGCCCTCGCGGCTGAACATCGCCTTGCTGGCATCGGCTATACCCACTACGTTTAGCTGCAAGCCATTCTCACGCATCAACTTCTGGCACTGGCTGTGAATCTGCTCTATCAAGCTGCCACCCACGGTGCCTATGCCGCAGATGAAGAGGTTCAGCACCTGATATTCCGACAGGAAGAAGGAGTCGTGGATGACGTTCAGCGACTTGCGCAGCGACTTGCTGTCCACCACAAACGAGATGTTCGTTTCCGAAGCGCCCTGCGCACAGGCAATCACATTGATACCGTTGCGTCCCAGCGTACCGAACAGCTTTCCGGCAATGCCCGGTGTATGCTTCATGTTTTCACCTACGATAGCCACCGTAGCCAGATTCTTCTCGGCCTGAATGGGCGAAATCTCTCCCATCTCTATCTCCTTGGCAAACTCCTCGTTCAGCACCTCGCAGGCCAAGTCGGCATCCGCACTGCGCACACCGATGGAAGTCGAGTTCTCCGATGAAGCCTGCGACACCAGGAACACACTGATGCCGTTCTTGGCCAACGCTTTGAAGATACGGTAGTTCACACCGATAACGCCCACCATACCCAGGCCCTGCACCGTAATCAGGCTCGTGTCGTTGATGGAGGAAATACCCTTGATGGCCTTGTTCTGAGGGTCGGACACATCCTGCTTGATGATGGTCCCTGCCCCCTCGGGATTGAAAGTATTCTTCACCAGAATAGGTATGTTCTTGTGGCATACCGGGTAGATGGTAGGCGGATAGACCACCTTTGCCCCAAAGTTGCAAAGCTCCGTAGCCTCCACATAGCTCAACTCGTTGATGGTGTATGCGCTGGAAATCACGCGTGGGTCGGCCGTCATGAATCCGTCCACGTCCGTCCATATCTCCAGACTATCGGCGTCCAGTGCGGCTGCGATGATGGCTGCCGTATAGTCCGAACCGCCCCGTCCCAGGTTTGTCACCTCGCCCGTCACCTTGTCTGTGGAGATGAAGCCGGGCACCAGTACACGCCGGGGCAACGTAGCGAACGTCTCACGCACCAACCGGTTGGTCAGTTCTGCATCCAGCACATGTTTGGAATGCTTCTTTTCCGTCTTGATGAAACTGCGCGAGTCGAACCACTCGGCTCCCGTCAGCTGGGCGGCAATGATGGACGAGAGACGCTCGCCATAACTCACAATCGTGTCAGACGTCTTCTGCGAGAGGTCTTTTATCAGGTAGATACCCTGAAAAATGTCTTTCAGCTCATTCAGCAGTTCGCCAATCTGGCATTGCAAGGCCGTCTGCGCCTCACCTGCCGGAATCACTTCCTTTATCATCTCTACATGCCGGTAGACTATTTCACGGAACCCGTTCTCGTACGAAGCATCGCCGGATGCCGCCATCCGCGAAGTGGCAATCAGCTTGTCTGTGATGCCGCCCAGCGCGGAAACCACCACGATAACCGGTTCATCTACAGCTTCTACAATATGCTTGACATTCAGGATACTGCTTGCGGAACCCACAGACGTTCCGCCAAATTTCATTACTTTCATTTCTCTTTTATATGATTGAGATGGTTGATACAATGTGTCTGCAATAAGCCATAACGACTTATGCGAACTGAAAAATTAAATGGAAAAAACTGTTTGAAAATAGTGTAACACGTAGAAACACAAAATACTACCCTCGACCCCAAAGGGTCATGGTGCACATGGATGTGACTGTATGTTGATAGTATCTATTCATTGTCTTTTGTTTCTATCGTTTCTGATAAGTGTTGCAAAAGTAAGAATAAAAACATTCAATCTATCACTTTTTCCCACTTTTTTGCGATAAAAGTGCAAAATACTTCTTTTTGCACCCTTTTTGCCTTCTTTTTGCCTCCAGCCAGAGAGTCTCCCCGTATCCGAGCCGTACCAACTCCGTATCATCTCCGTATCTATAGGAACGGAGATGATGCGGAGATGATGCGGAGATGATGCGGAGATGATACGGAGATGATACGGAGATGATACGGAGATGATACGGAGATGATACGGAGTTGGTACGGAGTTGGTACGGAGTTGGTACGGAGCAGATACAAGGATTATACGGAAATACTATGGAGATGGTACGAAAAGGATTACACAAAAAGGCGGCGTCAAGTCCCACCACCTTTTTGTACAGCTCGTATTCTTCTATCGGTCCCGACTTTTGTACTTTACACTCAGAGCCAGACGGAACCGAAACTATCTTCTTCAGACAGTAGGTTTTATATCCAACTTGACAGGCTTAATCATGTTTTCCGGCTTCAAAATGGTATCTAAATCTTCTTTGGACAGGATGTTATGCTCCAACACCAGTTCATAAACCCCCTTTCCCGTCTCAAGGGCTTCTTTGGCTATTTTGGTAGAGTTCTTATAGCCAATAACCGGATTAAGCGCAGTAACCACACCGATACTATCGTGCACATACCCACGACATACCTCCTCGTTGGCAGTAATTCCGTCGATGCAAAGCGTGCGCAATGTATCGAATCCGTTCATCAATAAATCGGCCGATTCAAAACAGCATTGTGCCATGACGGGCTCCATCGCATTCAGTTCCATCTGTGCCGCTTCGCCGCTCATTGTCACACAAAGGTCATTACCTATCACCTTGTAAGCTATCTGGTTCATCACCTCGGGGATAACAGGATTCACCTTGCCCGGCATGATGGAAGAACCGGGCTGCATGGCCGGAAGATTGAACTCTCCCAATCCGCAACGCGGACCGGATGCAAGCAGGCGAAGGTCGTTGCATATCTTGTTCATCTTCACCGCAATTCGACGCATGGCGGAAGAATACCCCACCAGACAAGAAGTATCTGAAGTAGCTCCTACCAAGTCGTCGGACAGCTTGATGTCCCATCCGGTAATCTCCTTCAAAGCCTTCACGCACTTCTCGGCATATCCGGGCTCTGCCGTGATACCCGTACCAATGGCAGTAGCACCCATATTGACAGTCAGGAACTCTTCTGCCGCAAAATTCAGGTTCTTTACCTCATTACGCAAAATGCTGGCAAACCCATTGAAGGTCTGTCCGAGAGTCATAGGCACAGCATCCTCCAACTGAGTACGCCCCATCTTGATGACATGCTTGAAGGCTTCTGCTTTGCGCTGGAATGATTCAATCAATTCTTCGAAATGTTTCACCAGTTTGAGATGCGTATAGTACATTCCGATGTGGATGGCTGTAGGATAAGCATCATTGGTGGACTGCGAGCGATTGACATGGTCATTCGGTGAGCAATATTGATACTCACCACGTTGGTGCCCCATCAATTCAAGAGCACGGTTGGCAATGACCTCATTGGCATTCATGTTAGTCGTGGTACCGGCTCCCCCCTGAATCATATCAACCGGAAACTGTTCGTGATGTTTTCCTTCAAGTATTTCCTTGCAAGCTTCCAGGATGGCATCAGTCTGTTGCCCGGTGAGCAACCCAAGCTCTGAGTTGGCGATGGCAGCTCCCATCTTGGTGATGGCAAGTGCATTGATAAACAAAGGATATTCGTTCAGATGGAACTTACTGATCCGAAAGTTCTCAATACCTCTAAGGGTCTGTACTCCATACAAAGCACTATCCATCACTTCACGGCTGCCAAGCAAATCACTTTCTATACGAGTTTTTCTTGATAATTCTTTTTCCATAATACAATTTCATTAACAATTTAATAGGTTATCATCTAAGAATAGCCAAATATAAAACAAAATATTTTGTTAGTACATACGCATATCTACAAGTTAACAATATTTAATCACAAGTATATTT
>CAMWRY010000132.1 GCA_947176775.1 uncultured Bacteroides sp. | reverse complement strand
TTGCTACTTTTCGTAACAGTGCCTAGTCTAATACTATAAATTTGTAAGAGTAAAGATATAAATAGAAAAAACGTGATACAGCTAAAAGACATCAACAAAACCTACAACAACGGAGCACCGCTGCACGTGCTTAAAGGTATCAACCTCGACATCCGCAAGGGTGAGTTTGTTTCCATCATGGGTTCGTCAGGTTCGGGAAAGTCCACCTTACTTAATATATTAGGGATTCTGGACAACTACGACACCGGAGAATATTACCTGAACGGCACCCTCATCAAAGACCTCAGCGAGACGAAGGCCGCCGAGTTCCGCAACCGCATGATCGGCTTCATCTTCCAGTCCTTCAACCTCATCTCGTTCAAGAATGCCATGGAGAATGTGGCGCTGCCCCTCTTCTATCAAGGAGTGAACCGCCGCAAGCGCAACGCCCTGGCACTGGAATACCTGGACCGGCTGGGACTGAAGGAGTGGGCGCACCACATGCCCAACGAAATGTCCGGTGGACAGAAACAACGCGTAGCCATCGCCCGTGCCCTCATCACCCAGCCGCAAATCATCCTGGCCGACGAGCCTACCGGAGCCTTGGACAGCAAGACCTCCGTAGAGGTGATGCAGATTCTGAAGGAGCTGCACGATACGGGCATGACTATCGTGGTCGTCACCCACGAAAGCGGCGTGGCCAACCAGACGGACAAAATCATCCACATCAAGGATGGCGTGATAGGCAGCATCGAAGAGAACCTGAACCACGACGCCAGCCCCTTCGGGAAGGACGGATTTATGAAATAGTTGACGAGTTGACAAGGAACGAGAGACAAGTTGACAAGGAACGAGAGACAAGTTGACAAGAGACAAGGAACAAGCAACAAGGGGAGAACTCCTCGTAGCCTTGTTAACTCGTCAACTTGTCAACTAAACTAAAAAAAACAAGAACCGATATGATAGACCTCTGGATAGAGATATACGCCACCATCAAGCGCAACAAGATGCGTACTGCCCTGACAGGCTTTGCCGTGGCATGGGGCATCTTCATGCTGATTGTCCTGCTGGGCGCAGGCAACGGACTGCTGAATGCCATGACCCAGCAGTCGGACAACATGGCGATGAACTCCATGATGGCATGGCCGGGATGGACCAGCGAGCCGTGGCACGGACTGAAGGCCGGACGCGAAGTGAAATTCACCCAAAAAGAGCTGGAGGCAACACGCAAGCTGGAGGACATGGTGGACCAGATTACAGCCGTACAAGAGCAGTCGGGCGTAACGCTGAGTTACAACCAAGACCACATCAGCATCCAGCTGGAGGGGCACTACCCCAAATACATCGACATGGTGGATGCTACCCTCAAGGAGGGACGCTTCATCAACGAAGTGGACATTCGGGAGCGGCGCAAGGTCATCGTGCTACACGAAAAGACCGCCGAAATGCTCTTCAGCAATGGAAAAACCGAACAAGCCATAGGCAAGATGGTGAATGCCAGCGGCCTGTGCTACCGGGTAGTGGGCATATACAGCCGGGACGGCGAACAGCAACCGCCTGCCTACCTACCCTATACTACCCTGCAACTTATCTACAACAAGGAGGACAAGATGAGTTCAATGGCCTTCACCACCAAGGGTGTGGTGAGCGAAGCCAACGCGGACGAGTTCGAAGAGCGGTTCCGTCGCACCATCGCCGCCACGCAGCAGTTCAACCCCGATGACCGGCGTGCCGTCTGGGTGTGGAACCGCATCAAGCAGTACACCCAGCAGCAAGGGGCACAAAGCATCCTGCGCACCGCTATCTGGGTTATCGGCATCTTCACGCTGCTGAGCGGCATCGTGGGCGTGAGCAACATCATGCTGATTACCGTCCGCGAACGAACCCGGGAGTTCGGCATCCGCAAGGCTCTGGGAGCGAAGCCCTTCTCCATCCTGTGGCTGATTATCATCGAAAGCGTCACCATCACCACCTTCTTCGGCTACATCGGCATGGTGGCAGGCATCGGCGTGACGGAGTGGATGAACATCAGCATGGGCGAGGCGGTGATGGACATCGGCATAGCCAAGGCAACGGTGTTCGTCAACCCCACCGTAGACCTGCGCATCGCCATCCAGGCTACCGTGACGCTCATCGTTGCCGGCACACTGGCCGGACTGTTCCCGGCACGCAAGGCGGCGCTGATACGACCGATAGAGGCATTGAGAAATTAAAAGAAACAACTATGATAATAGACATTGACCGATGGGAGGAGATACTCGTCACCATCACAAGAAACAAAACACGAAGCCTGCTGACTGCTTTCGGCATCTTCTGGGGCATCTTCATGCTGGTGGCCCTGATGGGAGGCAGCCAAGGACTGAAGGCACTGATGGGCACCCAGTTCGAAGGATTTGCCAGCAATTCGGGAGCCATAGCCGCCAACCTGACCAGCCAGCCCTACAAGGGCTTCCGCAAAGGGCGCTACTGGAGCCTGAACCTGGACGATGTGGAACGCATCCGCCGGGGAGTGCCCGAAATAGACATCGTGACACCCTGCAACGCCAAGTGGGGCATGAGCGCCATCTACCAGGAGAATACGGAAAGCTGTACACTGAAAGGCATCTACCCCGACAACGGCAAGATTGAGGAACCGAACATGCTCTACGGACGCTACATCAACGACATCGACGTGAAGGAGAGCCGCAAAGTGTGCGTCATAGGCAAGCGCATCTGGGAGGCACTCTTCCCCGACGGCAGTGATCCGTGCGGCAAATACATCCGAGTGAGCGGCATCTACTACCTCATCGTAGGGGTGGACGTTTCATCGGGCAACATGAATATACAGGGGTATGCGCCGCGTAGCGTACAAATCCCCTTCAGCACCATGATGAAGAACTACAACATGGGCAACGAGGTGCAGGTCATCACCTACACCGCCAAAGCGAACCACGCCATCAGCGAGGTAGAGAAGAAAGTGAGCGCCATCGTGAAGCAGGCACATACCATCCACCCGGACGACACGCAGGCCGTGATGACGGTGAACGTGGAGGCACTCTTCAGCATGGTGGACAACCTCTTCAAAGGCATCAATATCCTGAGCCTGCTGGTGGGCCTGGGCACGCTGCTGGCCGGAGCCATCGGCGTGAGCAACATCATGATGGTGACCGTCAAAGAGCGTACCGTGGAGATAGGCATCCGCCGCGCCATCGGCGCGAAGCCCCGAAACATCTTGCTTCAGATTCTCTCCGAGAGTCTGGTGCTGACCATCCTGGCCGGCATGACGGGCATCTGCTTCGCCGTCGGCATCCTGCAACTGACGGAGATGGGGACGGGCAATCCCTTCCAGATCTCCTTTTGGGGAGCCATTGCCGCCTGCCTCGTCGTCACGGCCCTCGGGCTGCTGGCCGGACTGGCCCCTGCCTACCGCGCCATGGCCATCAAGCCGATAGAGGCTATCAGGGAAGAATAAAAAGAAGAAAAAACTTAAAAAAACAATGAATATGAAAAAGAAGAAACCATTGAGAATCGCGATGTTGGTGCTCGTAGCACTCCTGTTTGTCTGGACCTTCGTGTTCCTGTATCAGAAATCGCAGCCGAAAGAAATCACGTATGAAATCGTCACTCCCGAAATGGCCGACCTGGAAAAGACCACCGTGGCCACGGGCAAGGTGGAGCCTCGTGACGAGGTACTGATTAAGCCTCAGATTTCGGGTATCATCAGCGAAGTCTACAAAGAGGCCGGACAGAGTATCCGGCAGGGCGAGGTGATTGCCAAAGTGAAGGTAATCCCCGAACTGGGCACGCTGAACTCGGCCGAAAGCCGTGTGCGACTGGCGGAAATCAATGCCGCACAGGCCGAAACCGACTTTGCACGCACAGAGAAGCTTTACAAGGACCAGCTCATCAGTGCCGAGGAGTACGAGAAGGGCGTGGTCAGCGTGAAGCAGGCGCGCGAAGAGTTGCAGACTGCCAAGGACAACCTGGAGATTGTGAAGGAGGGTATCACCAAGAACAGTGCTTCGTTCAGCAGCACACTGATTCGCAGCACCATCGATGGCCTGATTCTGGACGTGCCCATCAAGGTGGGTAACTCGGTTATCATGAGCAACACCTTCAACGACGGAACCACCATTGCCACCGTGGCCAACATGAACGACCTTATCTTCCGCGGCAACATCGACGAAACGGAAGTGGGACGCATACACGAGGGCATGCCGGTGAAGCTGACCATCGGTGCGCTGCAAGACCTCTCGTTCGATGCCGTGCTGGAGTATATATCGCCGAAGGGAGTAGAGGAGAACGGTGCCAACCAGTTTGAAATCAAGGCAGCCGTCGCAGCACCGGATAGTGTACAGATACGTTCCGGCTACTCTGCCAACGCCGAAATCGTATTGGAGCGTGCCAAGCAAGTACTTGCCGTGCCCGAAAGTACGGTGGAGTTCAGCGGCGACAGCACCTTCGTCTACGTGGTGACGGACAGTGTGCCGACACAGAAGTTCGAACGTCGCCCCATCCAAGTGGGCATGAGCGATGGCATAAAGATTGCCGTCAAGAGCGGAATCACTGCGCAAGACAGGATTCGCGGAGCGGAGAAGACGAAATAAAAAGAGAAGTCAACCTATCAAATACAAGTAACTTAAATTATTAGGGTAACTTAATTGATGAAGTAACTTAGTCTATTAGAGTAGCTTAATTCCCCTCCTCTGGTCTAACAAATCCAGTTACTTTAACAAGTCAAAAATCAGCATTTATGAAAAAAAAAGCAATCTTATACCTTATCATATTGAGCAGCCTCTCGGCGCAGGCCCAAGAGCGCTGGTCGCTGCGCCGCTGCATAGACCACGCCATCGAACATAACATCAGCATCCGCCAAACCGCCAATGCCGCCGAGCAGAGCGCCATAGAAGCGAATACCGCCAAATGGGCACGCCTGCCGAATCTGAATGCCGGCGCCAGCCAGAACTGGAACTGGGGACGCACGCAGACAGCCATCAAGAACGAAGATACGGGCGACTACTCTACGGTGTACGTCAATACCAGCAGCCACAGTACCAGCATGGCCGTCAGCACCAGCATCACCCTCATCACCGGACTGGAGAATCCCCACCAGAATGCCCTAGCCAAGCTGAACCTCAAAGCTGCCATCGCCGACCTGGACAAAGCCA
>CAMWRY010000131.1 GCA_947176775.1 uncultured Bacteroides sp. | reverse complement strand
CGTGGGTACCGGCTCTCCACATACTATTGTTTGATTTTGCACCGGGCGTGGTGCTGCCGTTGCGGTTTGGGGGCAACTATTGGGCATTGGTGGCATTGGTGGTATTGCTGTTTATCACGGTTCCGTTTATGGGGATGTTTGTCAAGTTGTCCTATCACTGCCAGCGCGGAACGGCTAACACTACTTGCCACCTGTCGGCCGAAGCTGGTTTGCTGGTCGGTATGGCTTTAGCCTGTCGCCTGATGGAGCCGGTGCAGATATATCAGGTAGCATCCGCTACTGCTGTTCTTGCTGTACTGTTCTATGTATTAATGACCCGTCCTTACTACAAGAAGAAACGGGTAAGATAAGGTACGAAGATTATCAATCCTATAATAGCTGTCGCCGTGGCGCACACCAGCACTGCCCCGGCGGCAATGTCTTTTACCTGCCCTGCCAGGGGATGCCGTTCAGGCGAAACCAAATCCACTAACTTCTCGATGGCTGTATTGAACAACTCGGCGGCTATCACCACACCGATGCAAAGAATGACCATCATCCATTCCGTCCGGGTGATGCCCACAGCGAATCCGCTTGTCACCGTCACTGCTGTGGCAATCAAGTGAAAGCTCAGGTTTTGCTCCTTTCCTACGCAGCACCGGATGCCCTTCCAGGCATATCCGAAGCTGCGAATCTGTTTTCTAAAATCGTATTTCATTAACTTCTCTCCACTTGCTTCACTCCTTTTACTGTTTTCAGCTTCTTGATAAGCGCTTCCAGGCGTCCCGTGTCGCCTACCATGATGGTCAGCGTGCCGGAGAACAGTCCGTCGTGCGAGTCTATGCCGATGCTTCGCAGGGTGATGCCCGTCTCTTTAGAAATAATGGACGTGATGTTGGTCACGATACCGATATCGTCGTGTCCCACGACACGTAGCGTGATGGGGTATTGCGTGCCTTGTGACTTCCCAGCCCAACGGGCCTTCACGATGCGGTAGCCGAAACGGGCATGCAGATCACTGGCGTTGGGGCAGTCACAACGGTGTATCTTGATGCCCCCCGTCACGCTGACAAAGCCGAACACATCGTCACCGTAAATCGGATTGCAGCAACGTGCCAGCTTGAAGTCCAGCCCCTTCAGGTTCTGGTCGATGACAAGCACATCCTCCTTGGCACCCATCTCTTCCGAAAGAGTCGATTGCAGGTTGTAGCCCTCGGCACTGCGGTAAGTGATTTCATCGCGCACGTCATTGTCTCGTTTCTGCTGTTCCTGGTACTTGTCGATGATGCTGTTCACGTCCAGCGTCTCGTCGGCAATGGCCTGGTAGAAGTCCGTCACCACCTTGAAACCGAGCCGCTTGATAAGCCGCATCATCGTGCCCTCGTCGTACTCTATCTTCCGGTTCTTGAACTTGCGTTCCAAGGTCTCCTTGGCAAAGGCATGCTGACGGGCAGCCATCTCCTTTAGTGCCTGACGTATCTTGGTGCGTGCTTTGGAGGTGGTCACGATGTTCAGCCAGTCCTGCTTCGGAGTCTGCGTGTTCGATGTCATGATTTCCACCTGGTCTCCACTCTGCAGCACCTGTTTCAGCTGTACATTCTTTCCGTTTACTTTCGCTCCGATGCACTTGCATCCCAGTTTGCTGTGGATATGGAAAGCAAAGTCGAGCACGGTGGAACCCTTTCCCAACTTGAACAAATCCCCTTTGGGCGTAAATACAAACACTTCGTCTTCATACAAGTCCAGCTTAAACTGGTCCATGGTCTCCAGGCCGCTGCTATCCGAATTCTCCAAAGCCTCGCGTACGGAGGTCAGCCACTCGTCCAGTCCCGATTCGCCTTTGATGCCTTTGTAGCGCCAGTGGGCGGCAAGTCCCCGTTCGGCAATCTCGTCCATGCGTTCGGTGCGGATTTGCACTTCCACCCATTTCCCTTCGGGACCCATTACGGTGATGTGCAGCGACTCGTATCCGTTACTTTTAGGCACTGACAGCCAGTCGCGCAACCGCTTTGGGTTGGGCTGGTACATATCCGTCACAATGGAGTAAGCTTGCCAACACTCCAGCTTTTCCTTTTCCAGCGGAGACTCCAGTATGACCCGGATGGCAAACAGGTCGTACACTCCTTCGAAGGGGCACTTCTGTTTCTTCATTTTCTGGTAAATGGAGTGGATGGACTTGGTACGTCCCTTGATGTGGAACTTCAGCCCGGCATCCTTCAGCTTCTTTTCTACCGGAGCGATGAAAGCGGCTATGTATTTGTCCCGTGAAGCCTTCGTCTCGTTCAGCTTCTCCTTGATATGGTAGTAGACCTCTTTCTCCGTGTACTTCAGCGAAAGGTCTTCCAGCTCCGACTTCAGCTTATACAGACCCAGCTTGTGGGCAAGCGGTGCATAGAGATAGGCGGCTTCGTTTGCCACTTGGCGGCGTGCTTCATCGTTCGCGCACTCCTTAATCTGCCTCATAATGTTTACGCGGTCGGCAATCATGATGAGGATGACGCGCATGTCCTCGGCAAAAGACAACAGTAGGTTGCGGAAATTCTCCGACTCGATGGTGGGGCTTTTGGCATACAGCTCGTTTACGCGTATCAGTCCCCGGATGATGCCGGCCACGTCCTCGCCGTAGCTTTGCTCCACTTCATGAGGAGTGCATGTGCCGCAACGTACAGAGTCGTGCAACATGAGCCCCAAGATGGAAGCTCGCTTCATGCCGATTTCCTCGGCCACGATGACGGCTGTCTGCATATCCTTGATGATAGGATTCAGACCGAAAATGTCCCGTTGAACCCGGTTGTTCTGTATCGTATTGACAAGATGCGTTTTCAGTTTTCTACAGTCTCCTTTCTGGAGAGTTTCTCCTGAAAGCTGCAATAATTTGCGGTAGAGAGAGAAGAGTAAATCTTTCTCTTGGGCAGTGAAAAATTCATCAGTTTCCATAATCGTCCGTATTTTGTGCTTCAAAGGTAAGTTTTTTCTTCTTTTTCTTGACGGCAGTTCGGCTTTTTTTGTATTTTTGGGCATGAATTAATAAAACGAAGTATTATGATAACACTACAAGACAAAGAGATGCTTGAAAAGAAAGGCATCTCTGAAAAACAAATAGCCGAACAGTTGGCTTGTTTTGAAAAAGGTTTCCCCTACTTGAAGTTGTCTGCTGCGGCTTCTGTAGAGAAAGGTATATTGGCTCCGGATACGGACGAGCAGAAAAAGTATTTGGATGCTTGGGAGGCATACACGCAGACCGATAAGGTAGTCGTGAAGTTTGTGCCGGCCTCGGGCGCTGCGAGCCGTATGTTCAAGAATATGTTCGAGTTCCTTGGAGCGGACTATGATGCTCCGCAGACAAGCTTTGAGAAGACTTTCTTCGAGAAAATAGAGGAGTTTGCATTCTACAACGACTTGAACGCCGCTTGCCAGAAGAGTACCGGCGCGGATATCCCGGCTCTGGTTGCTGCCGGAAACTACAAGGCAGTGGTTGCCGCCTTGCTCGAAGCCGCCGGTTTGAATTATGGTGCACTGCCCAAAGGACTGCTGAAGTTCCATAAGTATGAGGACGGAAGCCGTACACCGCTGGAAGAGCATTTAGTGGAAGGTGCCTTGTATGCAGCTAATAAGAATGGCAAGGTGAATGTGCACTTCACGGTTTCGCCCGAACACCGTGCCCTGTTCCAGGCCTTGGTGGAAGAAAAGGCTGTCGCTTATGCCAAGAAGTATGGAGTGGACTACAACATCACGTTCTCGGAACAGAAACCGAGTACCGACACCGTTGCCGCTGACATGGAGAACAAACCGTTCCGCGACAATGGCAAACTGCTGTTCCGTCCGGGCGGTCATGGGGCACTGATTGAAAACCTGAACGACCTCGATGCAGACATTATCTTTATAAAGAACATTGACAATGTGGTGCCCGATAAGCTGAAGGGTGACACCGTATTATATAAGAAGCTGATTGCCGGTGTGCTGGTGGCTCTGCAGCAGAAGGCTTTCGCCTACTTGCAGTTGCTGGACAGCGGAAAGTACACGCACGAACAAGTGCTCGAAATCCTGCAATTCCTGCAAAAACAGCTCTATTGCAAGAATCCGGAAACGAAGAATCTGGAAGATGCCGAATTGGTGATATACCTGAAGGAGAAGTTGAACCGTCCGATGCGTGTTTGCGGTATGGTGAAGAACGTAGGCGAACCGGGTGGCGGTCCGTTCCTAGCATACAACAGCGACGGTACCATCTCTTTGCAGATTCTGGAAAGCTCGCAGATTGATATGAACGACCCGGAAAAGAAGGAGATGTTCGAAAAGGGAACTCACTTCAATCCGGTGGACTTGGTTTGTGCCGTGCGCGACTATAAGGGTGAGAAGTTCAACCTCGTGGAGTATGTGGACAAAGCGACAGGCTTCATCTCTTATAAATCGAAGAATGGCAAGGAGTTGAAAGCCCTTGAGCTTCCCGGTTTGTGGAACGGTGCCATGAGCAACTGGAACACCGTGTTCGTAGAAGTGCCGCTGACTACATTCAATCCGGTGAAGACGGTAAATGACTTGCTGAGAGACCAGCACCAATAACGGCAATTAGATAGTACATTACTGGCATGCTACATGAAGGTGTGTCGGAAACTCATCGCAGATTACTCCGATTGGTACAGATTCTTATAATCTGTGTCAATCTGAGTAATTTGTAGTGAAAATCAGTTATAATTAATAATAAAGTAGGTATAGTTACATGAAAAAGATTTTATTGTTAGGCTCGGGTGAGCTGGGTAAGGAGTTTGTGATTTCCGCCCAACGCAAGGGCCAATACATTATTGCCTGCGACTCGTATGCCGGAGCACCTGCCATGCAAGTAGCGGATGAATGTGAAATTTTCAGTATGCTCGACGGCGATGCCTTGGAACGTGTGGTGCGCAAGCATCAACCGGACATCATCGTGCCGGAAATAGAGGCTATCCGTACGGAACGTCTTTATGACTTCGAGAAAGAGGGCATTCAAGTGGTGCCCAGTGCTCGTGCCGTGAACTTTACCATGAACCGTAAAGCCATCCGCGACCTGGCAGCCAAGGAATTGGGGCTGAAGACCGCCAAATATTTCTATGCCAAGTCTCTGGAAGAACTGAAGACCGCTGCCGAAAAGATTGGTTTCCCCTGTGTGGTAAAGCC
>CAMWRY010000130.1 GCA_947176775.1 uncultured Bacteroides sp. | reverse complement strand
GTGGGGTGCGTAGTATGGAAGTCGTGGCGGATAGCGAACGAGAATCCGGTGAATAGCATCAAGAGCGAATAATTATAAAAGAAATAATAAAACTAATAAACTCAAAACATTATGATTGAAATTAACAACATCAGCAAAGTGTTCCGTACATCGGAAGTAGAAACCGTAGCCTTGAACCACGTAAACCTCGAAGTGAAGGAGGGAGAATTTGTAGCCATCATGGGGCCGTCCGGTTGTGGCAAATCTACCCTGTTGAACATCCTCGGCCTGCTGGACAACCCTACGGAGGGCAGTTACAAACTCCTGGGCCAGGAAGTGGCCGACCTGAAGGAGAAAGACCGTACCCGGGTGCGTAAAGGCAAACTGGGCTTCGTGTTCCAGAGTTTCAACCTGATAGACGAACTGAACGTCTTCGAGAACGTAGAACTGCCCTTGACCTACCTCGGCGTGAAGGCAAGCGAACGCAAGCGCAGGGTGGAAGAGATTCTGAAACGGATGAACATCAGCCACCGCGCCAAGCACTTCCCACAGCAACTCTCCGGCGGTCAGCAGCAACGTGTGGCCATTGCCCGTGCGGTGGTGACCGACCCGAAGCTGATACTGGCCGACGAACCTACCGGTAACCTGGACTCCAAAAACGGCGCCGAGGTGATGAACCTGCTGACCGAGCTGAACAAAGAGGGAACCACCATCATCATGGTGACCCACAGCCAGCATGATGCCAGCTTCGCGCACCGCACGGTACATCTGTTCGACGGCAGCATTGTGGCAAACATTGCAACCATGCCGGGGATTTGACAAAGGGTGATATGTGATAAATGATAAATGTGATAAATGTTAAGTGTTAAGTGTTAAGTGGTGAGTGATAAGCAGAACTATCGGCTTCTAACTCCCTTTAACTCTTTCTAACTCCTTATATTATATGAGACAAATCTATTATACCATTCAGACATTGCTTCGCGGACATGGGGGAAATATCGTGAAACTGGTGTCGCTTACACTCGGTCTGCTGGTGGGCGTCCTGCTCTTCTCGCAGATTGTCTACGAGCTGAACTACGATACCTTCTACAAGGAGCACAAGCGGCTGGTGATGTTCGGCACCCGGGAAGTTTCTGCCGAAGGCATCGCAGGCAATTGGGAGTATGACACCTTCCGCCCGGCGGCAGCGGCGCTTACCGAGTCGTTTCCCGATTTGGTGGAGTGCGCCACGCCCGTTTTCTTCTGGTACCAGCCGGACCTGTATCTGGCCGAGAAGAAGCAGGAGGACGCGAACGTCATTTTCGGTGACACGCTCTATTTCCAGACCATGGGGATTGAGGTGTTGAGCGGCAATCCCCAACAGATGGCACAGGCTGGCAACGCCTTCCTGTCGAAGAGCAAGGCGCGTGAGTGGTTCGGCAGCGAAGATCCCATCGGCAAGACCTTCAGCATGGACAAGCGTTTCGACATCACCATACGAGGCGTGTACGAGGATGTGCCGGGCAATATCTCTTTTCCCCACAACGTCCTGATTTCCTTGCCCACGGTGGAGCAGATGTACGGTCGGGGTACGTGGAACAGCAACGACATATATATGGTTTACGTCCGCCTGCGTCATGAAGGTGACCTGGAGAAGTTGAACGCTCGCGTCACCGAGGCAGTGGGGCATTATACCGATGTGAAAAACCGCTACAACGGCGGAAGCATGGAGTGCCAGGTGCTTCCGGTGGCGGATTTCTATTTCACCGGATCGGACAATGTGAGGCGGCTGGTCATCCTTGCTGTATTGGGCTTCTCCATCTTCTTCGTTTCCGGCATGAACTATGTGTTGGCGGCCATCGCCACCATCGGGCGCAGGGCGAAGATGGTAGGGGTGCACAAGTGTTGCGGCGCGGATGCCGGGTACGTCATGGGCATGTTCCTTTGGGAGACGGGGCTGCTGATGCTAGCGGCCATCGGATGCGGCATGTTGCTGATGTATTTGTTCAGCGACCCAATAGAAGACATGTTGGGACTGTCGCAGGTGAGTGAAATCTTCACGTGGCAGACGATGTGGGTGCCCGTGCTGACAGTGGTGGTGTTGTTCCTGGTTGCCGGTGTGCTGCCGGGACAGATGTTTGCACACATCCCCGTGACGCAGGTCTTCCGCCGCTATACGGATGACAAGCGCTCGTGGAAGCGCGGCCTGCTGTTTGTGCAGTTTCTGGGCGTGGCGTTCATCTTGGGGATGCTGGCGACCAGCGTCAGCCAGTACCACGACCTGATGAAGCGCGACATCGGTTTCAAGTCGGAAGGTCTTTGTGTGGGCACCGCTACATCCGGATTTGCCGGGGACGTTCTGGTGCAGTCTGTTCAGAATATGGCTGCCGACATCCGCCGTCAGCCGTTTGTGGAGGCTGTGGGATGCAGCGAGCAGAGCTTGCTGGAACACTACTCTTCGATGCTGGTGGAGGCGGAAGGCGGAAGTAAGCGCTGTATGGTGCATTTTCAGTACTTCGTAAAGGACTTTCCCGAAGTGACGGGCATGACGCTTGTAGAGGGCCGATGGCCGCAACAGCTGGGTGAGGCGCTGGTGGGCGAGAGCCTGGTGAAGGAGATGAACTGGGGCGACCAGGTGATGGAGCGTGGATTCCTCTTCGCCCGTAGCAGTCGGGAACCTGCCAAGGTGGTGGGTGTGGTGCGTGACGTGCGCAACATGGGATTCTTCCAAGGACAGACCAATGTGGCGTTCATCCTCGACCCGGCTGTTTGCGTCACTTTCCATGTCCGCCTCAAGGCACCGCAGGACGAGAATCTGGTCCGGCTGAACGAGTTCGTACAGCAGACTTATCCCAATTCCGGCCTTTCATTCCTCAGCTACGAGGAGGTGCGCCGCAATGCCAATGCTTCGGTACTCCGTTTCCGCAACACAGTGTATATGACTTCCGCCTGCATCCTCCTTATCGTGCTGATGGGACTGATAGGCTACGTCAGTGACGAGACCCAGCGGCGTAGCAAGGAGATTGCCGTCCGCAAGGTGAACGGGGCTGAGGCCTCTTCCATCTTGCGTCTGCTGTCGGTTGGTATCCTAAAGGTGGCTGTGGGGGCGGTACTCATCGGCATCGCTTTTGCCTGGTATGTGTCCGGCATCTGGATGGAGCAGTTTGCCGACAGTACGTTGCTGGCTCCCGGTTGGTTCGTCTTGCTGGTGTTGGTGCTGCTGGCACTGATAGTGTGGGTGGTGATGATTCGCGCATGGCACATTGCGAATGAGAATCCGGTGAAGAGCATCAAGAGTGAATAAATTTTTTAGAAGTTGAAAGGAGTTATATATATGAGACACATCTACTACACATTGCAGTCGCTGCTGCACGGACGCAGTGCCAATGTCATCAAGGTTATTTCCTTGGCATTGGGGTTGCT
Organism: uncultured Bacteroides sp.; assembly: GCA_947176775.1. Taxonomy (GTDB): domain Bacteria; phylum Bacteroidota; class Bacteroidia; order Bacteroidales; family Bacteroidaceae; genus Bacteroides. The sequence goes on along the minus strand of CAMWRY010000130.1, from coordinate 1,798 downwards.
GATGTCCGTATTCCTCTTTGCGCGAATAGCCTTTGAACTGAGTTTCGATAACTTCTATAAGGATGCCGATCGGCTGTATATCGTGCAAACCAGTTGGCTGAAGGAGGGGGAGGTGGTGGCGGACTATAACCGCTTTACCCTTATTCCCATTCCGACAGCCATTGCCGAGGAGTTTCCCGAACAGGTGGAGGGAAGCACGGTGAGTTGCTCGCTGTTTGGCGATGCCTTATGGCTGGGAGAGGAAAAGCATGAGTTGCCGGTGGTCATGGCGGATACGCTTTACTTTTCTGTGCTCGGTCTGGAGATGGTGGAAGGCAATCCGCAGGATTTGGCAGGGCCGGATGTCGTGTTCCTTTCTGCAAAATCCGCGCGCGAGGTGTTCGGTGGCGAGAATCCTGTCGGCAAGACGCTGCAATACGATTTCTTCGGTGAAAAGGTGCCCATGTTGGTGAAAGGCATCTTTGCCGACGTGCCGCTGAACACATCGCTGTACAAGCGGCCGGAGGCCATCGTCTCCTTTCCGAGCATCCGGCGGCATACGCAGTGGCGGCAGGGATGGCAGAGTGGCGGCAACTACGACGGTTTCCTGCGTCTGCGCAGCCCGAAGGATGCCGAATGGCTGAATGAACGGATTTCCGCTGTCATAGCTCGTCACATTCCGGCGGATTTTGCGTATGAACTGAGGGGGCAGGTGGTTCCCATCCGCAGCCTGCATCTCGATGACTCGCAAGTGCGTAAAATGCTATGGGTCATGTTCTTTCTGGGCATTGTGCTGTTGTTCACCACTACGCTGAACTACGTGCTTATTTCGGTAGCCTCGCTGACGCGGCGTGCCAAGGCGATAGGCGTGCACAAGTGTAGCGGCGCTTCGGGCGGCAGCATCTTCTCCATGTTCATGGTGGAGACGGCGGTGGTGACGGGCATCGCGTTGCTGCTCATCGTTGTGTTGGTCTATCTCTTCCGCGACAAGATGGAGGAGCTGGCAGCTGTGCCGTTGGCGGTGCTCTTCGGCTGGCAGAACCTTTGGGCGCCGTTGGCGGTGGTGGTGCTGCTGCTTCTGCTGGGAGGCGGCCTGCCTGCCCTGCTGTTTGCGCGCATTCCGGTGACGCAGGTCTTCCGCCGTTACACTTCCGGGCGGCGCGGCTGGAAACGGGTGTTGCTGTTCGTGCAGTTCATCGGGGCGGCATTCATACTGGGGATGCTGCTGACGGTGGCTTCGCAATACCACTATGTGACCGCGCGCGACCGTGGCTGGCGGCCGGAACGGGTGGTCTATCTCCATCAGAATGAGATGGACAACGAACATCTGAAGAGCGCGCTTCGCGGCCAGCCCTACGTAGAAGATGTGGCTTCGACTCGGAATTCCCTCCTGTGGTTCGGAAAGAACCGTCCGGTGCTGGATAATCAGGGCAATGAGATGTTCTATCCTCGCAACGGTTGGTTCAATACGGATTTCCTTCCCTTCATCGGATTGAAACTGAAGGAGGGGCATAACCTTACGGGCGAAGGGCAGCTGTTGGTCAACAGTGCCTTCTGCGAAAAGATGCAATGGACGGACAGCCCGATAGGCAAGCAGGTGAACGGTTGTGGCACGGTGGTGGGGCTGCTTGCCAGCTTCAGCTTCCCGAATTGTCCCGATGACGAAGAGGCGATCATGGTGGAGTGGACGGGAACAGCCGGTCCCCACCTGTATGTCCGCCTGAAGGAACCTTTTGAAGAGAACCTTGACCGCCTGAACGAGGAGATGCAGCGGATGTATCCGCAGAAAGAGTTCCTGTTCAGTTCGCTGGAGCAGGAG
>CAMWRY010000129.1 GCA_947176775.1 uncultured Bacteroides sp. | reverse complement strand
ATATATTTCAGTTGGGGAGACGAACCGGCATAAGTGCTATGATATGTTTATTCGTAAAGAGCTGACTGCATTGTTGGGCGAGGAGGTCTATGTCGGCGAGAAGCTGAACAAGCCGTTGCTGGCCTCCTATCTTTTTAGCAGTCCGGCGCATGCTGCGGAAATCAACGGCATTGTTCATCCGCGTGTGAGGGAGGACTTCAGGCGGTGGACAAGGCAGCGCGCTGCTTTTCCCATGGTTGGCATGGAATCGGCCATTTTGGTTGAAGCAGGGTTTGTAGGTGAAGTGGATGCAGTGGTCATGGTTTATGCGCCTGAGGAAGTGCGCATTGCGCGTGCTATCCGTCGGGATGCTTCATCGCGCGAACAGATAGAGAGGCGTGTCCGTAGCCAGATGGACGATGAGGAGAAGCGCAAGTATGCGGATTTTGTGATTGTAAATGACGGTGAGACTCCGCTGATTCCGCAGGTTTTGACGTTAATCGCTTCGCTGTCCAAGAAATATCGATTCCCTTTTAAGGCGATAGATACCACGCCTTAACAATAAAAATAGGCAAGCTTATTTTGTATTCTCTTCGGCTTGCACTATCTTTGCCCACCGAAAAAAATAACTACTAATCATCAAAACTGGATATATTATGTTGAAGACTATTTTGTCTATTTCCGGTAAACCGGGATTGTATAAGCTTGTTTCTCAAGGAAAAAATATGCTGATAGTGGAGTCACTTACAGACAAGAAACGTTTCCCGGCTTATGGTAATGAAAAGATTATTTCTCTGGGCGATATCGCCATGTACACAGATACGGAGGATGTTCCTTTGAAGGAAGTACTGCTCTCTATGAAGAAAAAGGAGAATGGTGCTGCTGTAGAAATGGACCTGAAGAAGGCTACAGCCGATGATTTGCGCGATTATCTGGCAGAAGTGTTGCCGGCTTTCGACCGCGACCGTGTCTATCCCTCGGACATCAAGAAATTGATTTCCTGGTATAACCTGCTGGTGAAGAACGGAATGGTTGATTTCGAGGAGGTCGAAGAGGCTGCGGAAGAAGCAGAGGCTACGGAGGCTGCCGAATAAGAGAAACCGTAGAATATATTTGTAATCCCCCAAATCTATGTTTTTAAACTTACATTTGGGGGATTACAGTTTCTATGCCATTCATATAGACTTATATTCTTAGTCTGCAAAACTATACTTTTCCCAGTGAATTGCTTAAATAACGTGAGTTCGATATAAGTGCTAAATTATCGGTTTGAATATTAGGGACATAGCGATAAAAGTATTAAATTTAACGTCAGTTTGATATAATTCAACGTGAATTCGACATAAGCGATAGCCCACAGACCGCATGTTGTTGAAGCTATCATGCCGCATGGTACTTCCCCTCCTCCTAGGAGGAGGAGAATTGCCATGCGGCCCTTATATCGAACTCACGTTAAATAGATAGTTTTTTCCTTGGGTATAAGTTCCGCTCTGCACCCTACCCGAAAGGGGTCTGGTCCGTACCCGCTCCGTACCTGGTCCGTATAAAAGTACCTTTATCCGGAGCAAGTACGGACCAGATACGGACCTGATCCGGAGCAGACCCCCGTTTGATAAAAGAAAATCGCAACCATGCACCTTATTGTATACAATAAAGCACATAGTTGCGACACTATTAGAATCAGGGGATGCTGCCTTTAGTTTCTGAACAGCAATCCGTCATTAGTCGCATTGACATCCACCGTTATCGGGCGGCTACGGTCCACCGCTTGCGCCAACAACTTCTTGGACAGGTCGTTCAGCAGATAGTGCTGGATGGCACGCTTCACCGGACGGGCACCGAATTCGGGGTCATATCCGGCGGTGGAGAGGAAGTCGGTGGCGGCATCGGTCAAGGCCAGCTCCACGCCGTTGCCGGACAGCATCTTCTGCACGCTTTGGATTTGCAGGGTCACAATCTGTTTGATTTCCTTCTCCGTCAGCGGCAGGAACATGATGGTCTCGTCAATGCGGTTCAGGAACTCCGGACGGATGGTCTTCTTCAGCATGTTCATCACTTCCCGTTTGGTTTCCTCTACAATCTCCTCCTTGTTGGAACTGTTCAACTTCTCCATCTGGCTTTGGATGTAGCCGCTTCCCATGTTGGAGGTCATGATGATGAGGGTGTTCTTAAAGTTGACCGTACGGCCCTTGTTGTCCGTCAGACGTCCGTCATCGAGCACTTGCAGCAAGATGTTGAAGACATCGGGATGTGCTTTCTCGATTTCATCAAACAGCACCACGGAGTAGGGCTTGTGGCGGACGGCTTCCGTCAGCTGGCCACCTTCGTCATAACCCACGTATCCCGGAGGCGCTCCGACCAGACGGGAGACGCTGTGCTTCTCCTGATACTCGCTCATGTCGATACGGGTCATCATCGTCTCGTCGTCGAAGAGGAACTCTGCCAATGCCTTGGCCAACTCTGTTTTACCTACACCGGTAGTCCCTAAAAAGAGGAACGAGCCGATGGGGCGTTTCGGGTCTTGCAGTCCGGCACGGCTGCGGCGCACGGCATCGCTGACCGCCTCGATGGCTTCGTCCTGCCCGATGACACGGCGGTGCAGTTCGTCTTCCAGGTGCAACAGTTTCTCCTTTTCGCTTTGCAGCATCTTGCTTACCGGGATGCCGGTCCAGCGCGATACTACGTCGGCAATGTCTTCGGCATCCACTTCCTCCTTAATCATTGCCTTGTCGCCCTGCATCTCGTGCAGTTTCTGCTGGGTCTCTTCGATTTCCTTGTTCAGGGCCTGTAGCTTGCCATAGCGTATTTCGGCCACCTTGCCGTAATCACCTTCGCGCTCTGCTTTGTCGGCTTCGAACTTCAGGTTCTCGATGTCTATTTTGTTCTGCTGGATTTTATTGACCAGGGTCTTTTCGCTCTGCCATTTTGCCTTGTAGGAGCTTTCCTGCTCTTTCAACTCTGCCAGTTCTTTGCCAATCAGTTCCAGTTTGGGCTGGTCGTTCTCGCGCTTGATGGCTTCTCGCTCAATCTCCAACTGCTTGATTTTACGGGATATTTCGTCCAGCTCCTCCGGCACAGAGTCCACTTCCATGCGCAGCTTGGCGGCGGCCTCGTCAATCAGGTCAATGGCCTTGTCGGGCAGGAAGCGGTCGGTGATGTATCGGTTGCTCAGTTCCACAGCGGAGATGATAGCATCGTCCTTGATGCGGACGTGGTGATGGTTCTCGTACCGCTCCTTCAGTCCTCGCAGGATGGAGATGGTGCTCAGCGTGTCCGGTTCGTTCACCATGACAATCTGGAAACGGCGTTCCAGCGCCTTGTCCTTCTCGAAATACTTCTGGTACTCGTCGAGGGTGGTGGCACCGATGCTCCGCAGTTCGCCGCGTGCCAAGGCAGGCTTCAGGATGTTGGCGGCATCCATGGCGCCTTCGCCCTTGCCGGCACCTACCAGTGTGTGGATTTCGTCGATGAAGAGGATGATGTCGCCTTCGGACTTCTTCACCTCGTTGATGACGGCTTTCAGACGCTCTTCAAACTCGCCTTTGTACTTGGCTCCGGCCACTAGCGCTCCCATATCCAGGGAATAGACCTGCTTGTTCTTCAGGTTCTCGGGCACGTCACCGCGCAGGATGCGGTGTGCCAGTCCTTCCACGATGGCGGTCTTACCCGTACCCGGCTCGCCTATCAGGATGGGGTTGTTCTTGGTACGTCGGCTCAGGATTTGCAATACGCGGCGGATTTCCTCGTCACGGCCGATGACCGGGTCCAGTTTGCCGCTTCGGGCTGCTTCGTTCAGGTTGATGGCATACTTCTCCAGCGACTGATAGGTGTCTTCGCTCGATTGTGAGGTCACTTTCTCGCCTTTGCGCAGCTCGGTGATGGCACTACGCAGCTCCTTGTCCGTCATTCCGGCATCTTTCAGGATACTGGAGGCGGTGCTCTTTACGTTGAGTAGTGCCAGCAATATCGGTTCGATGGAGACGAATTCGTCGCCCATTTCCTTGGAGTATTGCGTGGCTTTCTGCAACACTTCGTTGCTCTCGCGGCTGAGATAGACCTCTCCGCCCGATACTTTCGGAAGCGAGTCAATCTGTTTATCCAGTACGAGCGCTATTTGCTGCCCGTTCATCGCCAGTTTCTGGAAGATGAAGTTGGTGACGTTTTCGCCCACCTTCATCACGCTTTGCAGCAAGTGTACAGCTTCGATGGCCTGCTGTCCCCGGCTTTGTACCCGGTTCACGGCCTCCTGCACCGCTTCTTGTGCTTTGATAGTGAAATTGTTGAAATTCATATTCTGTTCTCCTTTCTTATTTTCTTTTTACCTGTTTCATTAACACTTGGGGAGGCGCAAAAGATTTGCCAATAGGATAAATCAGACAAATTGGCCGGATTATTTGTGATTATAGTGACAAAATGACATACTCTTCTTGATTGAGTAACCTATTGGCTTGGGATTCGGAATTTGTCTGTAGTTCTATGGTATCTTGGGACTTCTATCGTCAGGAAATATGGATGCTGCGAGCTGAAGAGCTTGTATTTGTAGCATGATGCCAAGAGTTACCATCATCCGTTTCTTTCATATTACGGAGTGAAAATCTTGTAACTCACAGATTTTTAATCCGTATTTCATGGAATTTTGATAGCATTGTTTGTAATTCAATAAGTTCTGGTTACCTTTGTAAACGATTATTTTGCCCTATTAAGCGCAATTGAAAACACTATAACCCAAATAACATCTTATGAGAAAAATGATTTTTACTCTCGCCTTCTGTTGCCTGGCGACTGCGGCTAATGCCGATAACCGGGAACTGCAAGGATTTTATTATGGTAACAGTACGCAACCTTCGGGTATCGAATGGCAATCGCCCGACTCTTTGGCCTATAATAAAGAGCAGCCACGAGCCACTTTCTGCTCGTTTGCCGATGTGGAAAGCGCCCGTCGCGTGTTGCCGGAAAACAGTGCCTATTGGCTTTCCCTGAACGGAACTTGGAAATTCCGGTGGTCTCCCAATCCGGAAGAACGCCCTGCTGATTTCTACAAGCCGGAGTATGACACTGCCGGATGGGACGACCTGAATGTCCCCTCCAACTGGAACATTGCCGGTCTGCAAAAAGACGGCAGCCAGCGCTACGGAACGCCCATTTACGTCAATCAGCCCGTCATCTTCCAACATCGTGTGGCGGTGGACGACTGGCGCGGAGGAGTCATGCGTACCCC
>CAMWRY010000128.1 GCA_947176775.1 uncultured Bacteroides sp. | reverse complement strand
TGTTGTGCGTCTGCAGATAAGAGGCCGGAATGGTATCAATCACTGTACCTTCCACACACTCCTTCACCATCTTGGCTTTCTCTTCACCCCATGCCATCAGGTACACTTTCTTGGCGGCAAGGATGGTGGAAACGCCCATCGTGATGGAGCTGATAGGTGTATTTTCAATATTGCCGAATGTTTTGGAAGCTTCATTGCGAGAATCGTTGTCCAGCAAAATCAGGCGAGTCGTGGAATTCAGGCGTGAGCCCGGTTCATTGAAACCGATATTGCCTACGCGTCCGATGCCGATGATGGCGGCATCCACGCCGCCGAAGCTTTCGATGCGCTGTTCGTACAGGCGGCAATATTCGAAGATAGTGTCCTTGGCAATCGTGCTGTCCGGGCTGAAGATGTTTTGTCTGTCAATGTCCACATGGTCCAGCAGCATTTCCTTCAGTGCGTTGAGGTTGCTGTTGACGGCATCCGGTGCCAGAGGGTAATACTCGTATAGGTTAAAAACAACCACATTGCGGAAGCTCAGTCCTTCTTCTTTGTGCATGCGGACAAGGTCGGCATATACGTTGCGCGGAGAATTACCACCGGCCAATGCCAGTACACAGAAGCGTCCTGCCTTTTGTTTGTCACGGATTAACTGTGCGATGTCGAGGGCAATCTGGTTGGCGCCTTCTTCGGCAGACTCGTAAATGTCTGTCGGGATTTTCTCCAGTCGGGTCAATACCGACCGTTCAAATGCATTCTCAGGTCTGTAGTACCGTGGGGAGACTCTGTTGAGAGTGATTTGAGAGCTTAGATTGGTTTTCATAAAGCTTATTATTTAATGATTGAGTATTGCGCAGCTATCATTCAATGAAAAAGGTACGCAGCCATTGGTATCGGCTGCGTGCCAAGTATCAGTGCGACTATCGTCAAGAGATAGTATAAGTGTCCGGAACAAGTTTGCCCATCGCCCACACAGCTCTGATGTTCAAGTCCTCGTCCATGACAATGATGTCGGCATCCTTGCCTTTCTGGAGGGAGCCTTTGCGGTCGTACACGCCCATGATCTTCGCCGGAGTTTCAGAAGCCATACGCATGGCATCTGCCAAAGGAATTTCGGCTTTCTGCACCATCGTGCGTATCAGTCGGTCCATCGTGGCAACACTGCCGGCAAGGGCAGAGTGGTCGGCAAGTTTGCATACACCGTCTTCGATGATGACACGTGGGTCGAAGGCTTCCTGGCTGTCGCTTGCCGCACAGGCCAGTGCATCCGTTATCAGGCAGGTGCGTTCTACGCCTTTAATCTTGTAAATCAGTCGGAGTATGGTGGGAGGCACATGTATGCCGTCGGCAACGACTTCCACCGTCATGTTGTCCATCAGGTAGATGCTTTCCACTGTTCCTTCGTATTTATACTCACGGCGTTTGTGGAAGCCGGGCATTGCATTGTAGAAGTGTGTGGCGTGGGTATATCCGGCCTCGTAGGCTGTATGGATGTCTTCAAATTCGGCTTGTGTATGGGCCACGGATGCCAAGATGCCTTTGCCCGTGAGGTATTTGCCGAATTGCATGGCTCCCGGCAGTTCGGGAGCGGCATCCCAGCGTTTGATGCATGACCAGTTTTCTACGATGGGAATATATTCGTTGGGATCGGGATTCTTGATGTTTTCCGGAATCTGTCCGCCTGCCATTGCCATGTTGAGATAATGGCCTTCCAGGTGAAGTCCCAGGATGGGGCTGTCTTTTTCTGCCATCAGTTTGGTGCAGGTTTCGGCAGCTTGTTCAATCATAGGTACCGTAGAAGATGAAAGCGTGGGGAAGATACTGGTTGTTCCGTATTTCATGTGCGTGCTGGCAGCAACACGAAAAGCATCTTCGGTACATTCCATGAAGTCACGGCCACCACCGCCGTGACAGTGGATTTCCACACCACCGGGCAACACATACATGCCTTTTACATCTATCAGTTGTGCACCGATTACAGCGAGGTCACAGTTGGTAACTTCCAATATCTTTCCGTCTCTGATGAGTACGGAACCGTCCTTAAGCCATCCTTGAGGAGTAAGGATACGAGCGTTGATAAGTTGGGTCAACATAGGATTTAGGGGTTAGAGTTATTAAATTCATCATATTGTCATTTCGACATTATTTCGGAGGACAAAAATAGGGACTTTTTGGAGAACATGTACTTCTTCTTTTTCAGTATTTTTATTAAATACTCTAAAAATGGGGCTTTAGTGCATAAAGCTGTACGATTTTATACCTTATTTTCCGCTTCCGTTGATGAAGAAAGTGGTGGATACGGTATTTCCTTCGCTGTCCACAGCCGTGAGGAAGTGCTTGCCGGGGGCAGGTTGCAGAGAAATCTTATGGAAGTCTTGCGTTTGGGTCAGATAACTTTCATCGAGGTGCCAAAAGATGGTGGTACCGGGATGGCTATGTGCCAGTTCGACGGTCATAAAGCCTTTACTTCCGTTCATTTGCTTGGGCAGTGTAATCCGGGCATTCATGGGAGGATAGATGAATTGCATCGGTTGCAGGGCATCTTCGCCGCATCCCGGCAGGAAGGGGGGCAGGGGAGCGTATTCCGGATGATGCTGCTTGTAGTACCATTCCCATACGGGGGGCAGGGTAAACCACGATTGTTGCAGGGTGGGAGCCGTATGGGCACAGTTTTCATAGATACGGTGTGTACCGTCTGCCGACAGAGTGACGAGGTGATGATAGGGGTAGGCTTCGGTTTTCAGTCCGGAAGGCAGGATAAGCAGGGTGTCGGTCTCTTCGCAGAACCTGTTTTTCAGGTGGCCGGACTGACGGCATATCTCCGCCTCGATGAAAGCACCGGCCGGTGTTTCAAACCATCGGGTGGAGGAGGGGAGCAGGTTCAGCAGGTCGAACAGGACGGGGCCTGCCGTGCGTGCACCGATGAGTCCGGGCTTTCCTTCGCCGCTTGCATTGCCTACCCATACGCCTACGCAATAGTGAGGAGTGACGCCTACGGCCCAGGCATCGCGGAATCCGTGGCTGGTTCCTGTTTTCCAGGCAACGGGGTGCATGGAAGGAATGGATTTCCAGTCAATCTCTTCGGGGCGGTTGACTTCGAGCAGCGCCTCGAAAGTCTGCCACACGGCGCCGGGTTGGAAGGTATCTCGTTCCTGTACATCGTTGCTTGCAGGCGTCACGGCAGATTCGAGCAAGGTGCAGGGAGTTTGTGGCAACTTCAGCAGGCTGCGTCCCATATTGGCGTATGCACCGGTGATGTCCCATAATGTAGCCTCCGCACCACCTAGGATGAGGGAGAGGCCGTAATGGGATGCCGGACGGTTCAAGGTCTTCAGCCCGATTTGTTGCAGGAAGTTGTGGAATTTGGGTACGCCATACCGTTGCAGCATGGTTACTGCCGGTATGTTCAGCGAGCGTGCCAGGGCCTCCGAGGCCGGGACAGCCCCCTCGAATTGCATACTGAAGTTTTGGGGAGTAAATCCGTTGATGTTGATGGGAATGTCCGGCAATAGCATGTGGGGAAGCAGCGTGCCTTCCTGCAACATGGCATAGTAGAGGAAAGGCTTCAGGATACTGCCTGTGCTTCTGGGAGCCTGGATGACATCCACTTGATTGCCTGCCTGCGGCCGCTCGAAGTGTACGTTGCCGCAATAGGCGGCCGCTTGATTAGTGGGTATGTCAATCACCAGGATGGCCAGGTTGCGTATGTCACTCCGGCTGAATTCATTGCTCCAGCGTTCGGCCAGATGCTCTACTTGGATTTGCAGCTCTTTGTCCAGTGTGGAGACAGAGTATTCGCCGTTTCTCTCCTGAAAGAGGCGGCTGACCAGGTGCGGCGCGATTTGTGGAAGCGGATGCGGCTCGTCGGGCAGCGGCTCGCTGACGGCCAGCTCGTAGGTGGACTCGTCCATCACTCCTCGGTCCAGAAGTTGTTTCAACAGTCGGTTCCGCTTGTTGGCCAATGCTTTCCGGCCTTTGGAAAGGTGAATCATGGAAGGGGCATTGGGAAGCACGGCCAGCATGGCGGCTTCGGCCCACGACAGCTCTTCTGCCGGATGCCCGAAGTAACGCCAGGCCGCGGCATCCAGCCCTACCACATTTCCGCCGAAAGGGGCGTGCGACACATACATAGCCAGTATCTCGTCTTTCGAGGCACGGCATTCCAAACGTGTGGCCAAGATGATTTCGATGATCTTTTCGCCGAAAGTGCGTGGCTTGTTTCTGGCCAGACGGATGGTCTGCATGGTGAGGGTGCTGCCGCCGCTTATCACCCGTCTGTTTTTCAGATTCTGCCGGATGGCTCTTCCGATGGATAGCGGATTGACTCCGAAGTGGTGGTAGAAGTGCCTGTCCTCAAAGGTAATCAGGCACTGCTTTATCTTTTCCGGGGTGGTGTGACGGGGAGGGAACCGCCATTGTCCGTCGGAGGCGATACGGGCTCCTAAGAGTGCTCCGTTACGGTCGACAACGACGGTGGAGTAGGGCACCTGAAACAGCTGTTTTGGGAGGCAGCATACAAATCCCCCCACCAGGAAAGCCGTTACGGTAAGTAGTACTTTCCTGGTGGCGGACAGTTGTTTGAAATATGTTTTGATTCTTTCTCCCATGAACTCGGACTATCGGCTGACAGTGGTTCTTTCCGCTTTCGTTCTTGCCTGCACGGAAGAGTCATACATGGCTTCGCACTGGATGGCCGGCAGAACGAAAGAGCCTGCATACGCTGCCTGCAACCTCACGGTAAACCGCTTGGACTCGCCGCGTCTCAGGTCGAAGTAGGTCAGCACACGGTCGTCCCTCACATCCTGATATGTGTAAGTATGGGTAGAAGGCGCTGTGGCGTTCATCCGTTCATTGTATATTTCCCATCCCGAGGGCAGGATATGGGTCAGTGCCAAGTTACTGTAGTCCGAGGTTCCGCTGACGTTGCTTACCGTGACGATGGCCATGAAGTCGGTTCCCTGCCGGATGTCGGCAATGGAAAGGGGGGTGCCGTTCATTTCGGTGTACTTCACCTCCAGACTCAGATTCCTGCTGATGGCAGGCAATGTGTCGTTCAGTAGCTGCATGTGTGTGATGAGGTCCACGCTCAATGCACCTTTGCCTTGGTTGTTCAGCGTGATGCTGCCCGTGTCCGGCTTCGTCGGCAGTTCCTTCTCGAAGACCGCTTTGGCCGATTTCACGGCCGGCTGTTCTTGGCCGTTCAGTTTCCAGGTGAAGTCCAGTGTGCCGGACAGTTTCTCGGCC
>CAMWRY010000127.1 GCA_947176775.1 uncultured Bacteroides sp. | reverse complement strand
ATCCTGGGATATACGTTCGATGCCCTGGAAAAGCTGCAACAGAGTTCGCAGGGGAAAAGTTTTTATGCCTTCTGGGATTTCCTTATGACCCCCTCCATGCAGGAGGCCTGGGACAACATGGTGGACGAACTGTACAAGTCCATAGAGACCGGACAGATGCATCAGGAGGACCTATTCCTTAAGAACATGAAGCAGTACCTCTACAACAGCGGAAAGAAAGTGTATCAGGCCAACGACAAGATGGCCGACAAGCTGAGCCGCATCATCTGCGAGAGCAGCAACTCACACTCGGCCGCCTCTATACGGGTCATTCAGGAGATACAGTCCTCACTGCTGTTGCTGACCGGCAAGAACATCAAACCCGACCTTTCCTTGCAACTGGAGACCCTCCCCGAAATAGCCATGCCGATAGAGAGGAAACTCACGCTGGAGAAGGCGGACGACATAGACTACACCCACGTCATCGAAGTGGCCAGCGGCAACATCGCCGAGGCGGAGCATGCCGACAAGCTGTTCGTCAGCCACGGCATTGACCGGACGATACTGAAGCAGCGCATCAGCCACTCGCTGAAGCGGCGCAAACAGGTATCGCTGTCGGAGGTCATCGAGCAAAACGGTGGGTTGGAGAAAGGGCTGGCCGAGCTATTCGGCTACATCAGCGTCGTAAGGGGATTCAGGCATGCCATCCATGCCGAGAGGACGCAAACCATCCCCTTCAACAGCGAGTTGCAGAAATCCATTGTCATACCGGAAATTATCATCATAAAATGAATATAGATTCTATCATAGCGCCTTACGGGCGCACTGTGGTCCGACTGCTGAAAGGCCCGGTGGAACACACCGACGGAAGTACGTGGGAAGACATCCTGAACTACCAGACTGAAATCAACAAGTACCTTTCGCACATAGGCATCGAGCTGATTGTGAAACGCGACGAAGGTTTTGCCTACATCAAGCAGATAGTGGACGACGAGGACCGGACTACCGGACTGATACCGCGCCAGCCCCTCGGCTTCGAAACATCGGTCATCCTGATTATACTCAGGCAGATGCTCGAAGAGTTCGACAGCAACATGGACGAGCTTTATGCCACCGAACGCTTTGTCAGCGCCACCGAACTTAAAGAGCGTATCGAGATTTTCCTGCCCGAACGCTTCAACCGGGTCAAGCTCCTGAACGAAATAGATAGCTACATCAACCGCATCGTTGCCTTGGGCTATCTGAAGGTAATCAAGCGCGACAATGTGAATACCTACCAAATTCACAGAATCATCAAAGAGAAAGTAACCCTGGACAAACTACAAGAATTCAAAGATAAACTGCAAGCCTATGTTGAGTCTGTTTAGTACCGGTTCCGACACGTCGGGATTCCGACTGAAATATATGGAGATTTATAACTGGGGCACCTTCCACGAACGGGTTTTCCGCATGGAACCCCAAGGAAACAACGCCCTGCTCACCGGAGCCAACGCCTCCGGGAAAAGTACCATCATCGACGCCCTGCTCACCCTGATGGTGCCTGCCAAAAAAGATCGGTTCTACAACCAGTCGTCCGGCGTGGAGAAGAAGGGCAACCGGACGGAGGATACCTACGTGCTGGGCAACTATGGCAACATACAGCGCGATGGAGACAACGGGACCAGCACCCAGTCGCTACGCGATCACTCCGCCTACTCCGTACTGCTGGCCACTTTTACCAACAACGACCTGCGCACGGTCACGATATTCCAGGTGAGATGGTTTTCGGGCGGCGAACTGAGGCGCACCTTCGGCCTGGCTCATTGCGAGCTCGGCATCCAAAGCGACTTCCAACCCTTCGACGGCAAAGGGGTCTGGCGCCGCCGGTTGGAGAGCACACACAAGGGGAACCGCACGATGGTGGAGTTCTTCGAAGGACCCGTAGGGTATGCCGACCGCATCACCCAGCTCTTCGGCATGCGTTCGATCAAGGCGCTGTCGCTGTTCAACCAAATTGTGGGCGTCAAGGTGCTCGACGACCTTGATGACTTTATACGCACCAACATGCTCGAAGAGCAACATGCCGAGTCACAATACATCCTGCTGAAGGATAGCTTCAAGACCCTGATGGAGGCCAAACTGAACATAGAAAAGGCCGGCAAACAGATTGAACTGCTGACACCCATAGCAGCCTATGCCGACGAACTGAAGGAGTATGCAGCCAGGATGAAACAGCTCTCGGTGGACCGCGACAGCATAGACTACTGGTTTGCTCGCAAAACGCTGGAACTGGGCAAAGAGCGAGTAGAGGGCCTGGAACAGGAGCAAAGCCGCCTAGAGAAGGAGGAGAAGAAGCTACGAGACGACGAGGAGCGGATGCGCGAGGACGAGCGCTCGCTATCGCTGGCCATCGAGAACGATGAAGTGGGCCGGAAGATAAAGGAGATGGAACAGGACATCAAGCGCCTGGAAGAGTTGCGCAACGAACGGGCATCGCGGATGGACGAGTACAACGGGATAGCCTCGCTGCTCTCACTGACCACCGACCCGGAAAAGGAGCTTTTTCTGAAGCAGCGGAACGATGTGGCCGGACGGCTGGAAACACTGAATGCCGACATAGAGCTGAAAATCAGGGAGACCATCGCCTTGGAGAATGACAGGAAGGAAACTGCCCGGCAAATAGACGAGTACATCAAGACCATCGAGTCGCTCAAAAAGAACAAGAACAACATCTCCGGCCGCGAGTCGGAAATCAGGGAGATGATTCTGGAACAGACGGGGGCTACCAAAGACGAGATTCCCTTCATCGGCGAACTGATAAGGGTACGCCCGGCCGAGATGAAGTGGGAAGGAGCCATCGAAAAAATCCTGCACAACTTCGCCCTACACCTGCTGGTCCCCGACGAATACTACCACGAGGTGACCCGGTTCCTCAACTCCAACGACCTCAAGGGAAGAATCACCTACTACCGCTACCGGGCATACAACTCACTGGCAGGCATCGAAGCCTTTGCCGATACCGAACGACAGGTGCTGGACAAGATAGAAATACGCCCGGACTCGGTGTACGAAGAGTGGATACGCGACACCGTGTTCCATAAGTACAACTATACCTGCGTGGAAGAACTGGAGGAGTTTGAGCGCATGCAGGAGAAGGCTGTGACGTGCGAGGGCCTGATAAAATTCTCGCACGACAGGCATGAGAAGGACGACCGCCCACACACCGTGAGCAAGGCCAACTACATCCTGGGCTGGGACAACCAGGACAAGATAGCCCTGCTGCAACAGACCATCAAGGAGCTGCAAAAGCAGGATGCGGAGCTGCTGGAACGACTGAACGGCCTCGCCTCCGAGAAGCAGCAACTGCAGGACGACTACAACCTGAGCAAGAAACTGCTGGACTCGTTTACCGACTTCGATGCCCTGGACTGGAAGGAGTATGCCACACGCCTGCAAGAGCGCCTGGCCGACAAGACCGAACTGGAGAAGAGCAACAACACCATGCAAACCTTGCAGAAACGCTTGGAACAGGTGCGCCGGGACATCTACCGGATTTCACGGGAGGAGATACGCAACAAGGTGGGACAGATTTCGGACATCAAGACCCAAATCAAGGAGACCGGCCTCGAAATGGCGGAATGCCAGAAGAACATCGCCTCCATGCGCTCCATCCTGCTGTCCGACTTCGAGCAAGCCTACGACGAGTTGCGGAAGTGCAGCTACGACGACCTCAAGCGCGAACGGCAGTCGTTTATCAGCCGAAATGACCGCGAGCGGAACAAACTCTCCGGCAAGAAGCGCGACGTGGAGGACAAAGCAAAAAACCTGATTCGCGACTTCAAGCATCCTTCGGAGAACCTGACGGAGCGATTCAAGGAGTGGCGCTCGGACGTGAATGCCCTGCCCGACTCCGACCACATCGAGCTGATAGAGGAGTACCGGAATCTGCTTCAGCGCCTCCAGAAGGAGAACTTGCCCAAATATGAAAAGCAGTTCGACAACTACCTGCAGAAGACCCTCACCGACAAGGTGGGCGATTTCCGCATGTTCTTCATGAACTGGAAGAGTGCCATCGACGACAACATCCGGATGCTGAACGAGTCACTCCACGGGATAGACTACCGCAAGCAGCCCTCTACCTACATACAGCTCGTGATGCCCAGGAAGGCGAACGAAGAGGTGCGCGAGTTCTGCCGCCTCATGGACGAGGCCATGCCCAACATGCAGAAGATAAACGCCACACCGGACGGGCGAAAAATCCACTTCCGCGAACACATACAGCCGTTCATGGAGCGCCTGGAGAACGAGGAGTGGAGAACCCGGGTGATGGACGTGCGCTCCTGGTTCACCTACAAAGCGGAGGAGTTCAACCGCGAAACCGGCCTGAAGGAGAGCACTTACGAGAACATGGGCCACCTCTCCGGAGGCGAAAAGGCGCAGCTCACCTACACCATCCTCGGCTCTGCCATCGCCTACCAATTCGGCCTGACCAAAGGAGGAATGCAGGAGAACTCGTTCCGCTTCATCGCCATAGACGAGGCTTTCAAGGCACAGGATGAGGACAAAGCACGCTACCTCATCGACCTCTGCAAGCAACTGCACCTGCAACTGCTGGTGGTGACGCCGAACGACAACATCCACATCGTGGAGAACGACATCTCCTACGTCTATTTTGTGGAACGCAAGGCTGGAAAGACTTCATGGCTATACAGCATGCCGATAGAGCAATGGAGGGCGGAGAAGAATCCGGGAAGCATGTTCTGACCCTAATAGCAACAGAGGCTGTGCCCATCTTGGTGACACAGCCTCGCTCCTAAAAAACGTGAATATAAGCGATAATTCACATGCGGCATGTGGGTTATCGCTTATAACGCTTATATTAAGGATTCGGAAGTGACACAGTTCTGGTAGGGTTCGGGTACGGTCAAACATTATCTCTTTTCCTTCAGAAGGTCGCGGATTTCCGTCAGCAACACCTCTTCCTTGCTCGGTGCAGGAGGAGCAGGAGGAGCGGCAGGAGTCTCGGCCTTTTTCTTCTTTTCAGTCAGCTTGGTAAGCAACTTTATAAACATAAAAATAGAAAAGGCGATAATCAGGAAATCGAAAGTGGCCTGCAAGAAATTGCCGTAGTTCAACGTCACGGCAGCCACCTCGGTCCCATCCACCACTTGGGCAGGCTTCAGCACCCACTTCAAGTCAGTGAAATTCACACCGCCCACCAACAAACCGATAGGAGGCATAATCACATCCGCCACTATCGAAGAAACGATTTTCCCAAACGCACCGCCGATGATAACACCGACA
>CAMWRY010000126.1 GCA_947176775.1 uncultured Bacteroides sp. | reverse complement strand
CCCGACACCCGGTTTTGGAGACCGGTGCTCTACCAACTGAGCTACTCCCGTGTTTTCGGCTGCAAAGGTAATGGAAACTTTTTAATATACAAATATTGAATGCATTTATTTTATGAATAAGATGGCCTATAACATCTGTAAGTCTTGATACATAATGCGATACGCTGCTGCTTTTTTTTCTAAGGCCAGGGGGTAGGCCCTGGAGGAAGAAGGCATTCGGTAAAGACGCATCGGGCGGTCTTCAAAAATAAACTCTGTGAAGTCACCTACTTGGGGTTTGGCGATGGAGAACTGTGTGCAAAGGGTGTCTGTAGCCTTCTCGCCGGTAGTGACGATGGCTTTACACTGTGGTATTTGGCGTAGTAGGGCAGGAACATCTGTCGGTTGCACTACTTCCAAAAATTTGTCGGAGGCATTGTCTTGTAGGCGACGGACGGCACAGGCTGTGTCGAACAAGGCAATACCTTTGTCTTGTAAGAAGTGGACAAGACGCTCTTTGCAAAAAACTTTCTTCGTGTTGTCGGCAAAGTAATCTTTGTTATTGAAGAACAGGAATCCTACAATCCGCCACATGTCATTGTTCCAGTTCGGATAGTAGAATTCCATAGACCATCTCTTCTGCTGTGGAGGGAAGCTTCCCAGCATCAGCAGACGGGCGTTGCCGGGAAGGAAGGGGGTTAAAGGGTGCTGCTCTATTTCCATACTTTTTTATCGCTTGGGTTGGCGAGCTTTACAGGTTTATTTCCCTTCATCGGTTTTGGGCTTTGCTTCTTTCTTGGCCAGCATCACTACATTGTAGACGTATTCGGTCATCCACTGTTCTGAGTAGCCCAGGCGTTCTTTATATTGGCGCACAGCTGCTGCCGTCTTGTGCACGTCGTCCTTCTTCCACACGGTCTTGGTGCAAATATCGTGCACGGTCTTTTCGGTCATGGTGCGCAAGGCTCCCTTGAAGATAGAGGGCATGCGGAATTTCCACTGCATCAGGTTGCCCATCAGCATCATCAGGTCGTTGGAGAAGCCCTGATACATGAACAAATACCCTTGCACATCGTTCTGTGTGCGGCAATGCTTCTTGACGGAGGCATCGATTTCTTTGAAGAAGTTTTCGCTGATACCATAGTCTTGCATTAGCATCTTGCGTGAGGCGGCCTTCTCGGCTTGGCCCAGACGTCCTCCCTGTGTGGGGATTTTGAACAGGCGCTTGAAGTTAGCTACGTCCGGTACGAAGCGGATGTTGGTGATGCCCAGATTGGCAGCGATTACTGACTGGAAGTAGACACGTGTCAGTGACACGAAGTCTTCTACATTTTTCGAAGATACTTCTTCAGTATTCTTGTTGAACAGTTTGGAAAATAAACTCATATCGAATTACAGATTACTAATTACTAAGATTACGGGCCGTGGCCCCTTTCGAAGTGCAAAAGTACGAAATAAGTTGATTATCACCAGCACTCTATCTCTTTTTCTACTTCTTTCAGGCGGTCTTTGGTGAAAACAGGGTCTTTGATTCCAGCTCTTTTCTGCTTACAGTAGTCTTCCAGCAGATTAAAGGCATATCTCCCCAGCAGGCTGATAGCAATGAGGTTACAGAGGGCCATCAGTCCCATTGTGATGTCTGCAAGGATCCATGCCAGGTCGAGGGTGGTTAAGGCGCCAAACATGACCATGCCACCCACCAGCAGGCGGTAGAGGCTAAGTACCCACTTGCGGTGGGTCAGATAACGCACGTTGGCTTCTCCATAATAATAATTTCCCAAAATGCTGCTGAAGGCAAAAAAGAAGAGAGCGATGGCAATAAAAATACCTCCGGAAGGGCCTATCTCGTTGGTCAGTGCGTGTTGGGTGAGTTGTACGCCGTTTGTAGAACCGTCCAACGGGGCGCCGCTGAACAGGATGATGAAGGCGGTACAGGTGCATATAAGCAGGGTATCGGTAAATACTCCTAGGGTCTGAATCAATCCTTGCTTCACGGGATGGCTGACGTGCGCGGTGGCTGCTACATTGGGCGCAGAGCCCATACCGGCCTCGTTGCTGAACAGGCCGCGCTTGATGCCTTGCATCAGTGCCATGCCGATGCCGCCTCCCAAGGCTTGTTCCCATCCGAAGGCATGGCTTATAATCAGTACCAGGACTTTCGGAAGTTCTTGAAGATTCAGCAGGACGATGACGAGTGCCAGTGCTATATATCCCAATGCCATGACGGGAACGATGACACTGCTCACTTTGGCAATGCGTTGCACACCTCCGAAGATGATAAGCAGGGTGAGTGTGGTGATGATGCTTCCCACAACGGCGTGGTCGAGTCCGAAAGCACCTTCGAAGGCTGCACATAGCGTATTGCTCTGTACTGAGTTGAACGCAAATCCGAAGGTGATGGTGATAAGCACTGCAAACAGGGCGCCCATCCACGGCCGCTTCAGTCCTTGTCGCATGTAGTAGGCGGGACCGCCGATGAAGGAGTCGTTGCCTTTTATCTTGTACAACTGTGCCAAGGTGGATTCTACGAATGAGCTGGAGGCTCCAAACAGGGCAATCACCCACATCCAGAATACGGCGCCCGGACCTCCTACGGCAATGGCGGTGGCTACTCCTGCCAGATTGCCTGTACCTACGCGGCTGGCAATGGAGATAGCGAAAGCTTGGAAGGAGGAGATATGTTTTCCTTCGGCATTGCCTTTCCCTCCTGAGTCGCTCAGTAGGCGTATCATCTCTTTGAACATTCGGAACTGTACGAAGTGGGTCTTCCAGGTGAACCACACGGCGCATCCCAGCAACAGGGCGACGAGGATATAGGTCCAGAGCAGGTCGTTGATTAGGTTTATTATTTCCATAGTAACAATGTGTGTGTTCAGAGTTGGTTTCAGCTCTTCAGTCTGAAATGGAACTTATGGCCTTCAAATACCGGTTCTACGATGTCGTAGCGGATGAACTTGGCCAGTAGATGTTCGGCTGCATGCCGGGAAAGGTGAGCTAGGCGGCAGTATCGGTTCAGAGACAGACGGTCGTTCTCTTCCAGCAGGTTGAGCAACAGTTGTTCGCGTTCGGTGTATTCTATCAGTTCTCCTTGGGGACTTCCGCTTTGCTGCCAGACGCGCAGGTGGACGGGAGTGGCCAGGATGTTTTCGTCCTTGATGCGCAGGTAAGCCAGGTATTTGCCTGTTTCGTCTTTGGCATACACAGGTTTCTGCGCATGTTCCTTGATGTGGACAACGAGAACGCTGCGGCCTTCCACCTGGTAGGTCTGCATGGCGTAGTCCACTTTCGGGCGGCAATAGAGTTCGGCTGCGGCTTCTATCATATACTGTTCCTCGTCCGATCGGACGCCTGCTATTTTCCCATTGTCCTTCACGCCGATGAGCAACCGGCCCCCGTCAGTGTTGGCAAAGGCGGAGAGGGTCTTGGCTATCTTACGGGCATCGGATATTTCGAACTTGAAATCCTGTTGTTGATGCTCTCCTTCAGCTATGAGAGCGTGTATGTGTTCGGTATCGGTAAGCATTTTCATGGATGCAAAAGTAGATAAAAAACGGGTATGAGTCTCTTTTTATACTGATTTTGCCGAATATTTCAAAAAAAATATCGTTTTTCTGTATTTATTTCAAGAAAGAGTGTATTTTTGCGAGACATTATTAACGAAGTAATTTGAAAAGGATTATGAAAGAATTAGTTGAAAAGGTAGCTGCATTGTATGCAGAATTCTCAAAGGACGCAAATGCT
The DNA here is from genome assembly GCA_947176775.1 of uncultured Bacteroides sp. GTDB lineage: Bacteria > Bacteroidota > Bacteroidia > Bacteroidales > Bacteroidaceae > Bacteroides. The sequence goes on along the minus strand of CAMWRY010000126.1, from coordinate 1,560 downwards.
CAGGTAGAAAACGGTAACAAGGCAGCTGGTACTCGCGCTCGTAAGACTTCTTTGGAAATTGAGAAGGCTATGAAGGAATTCCGCAAAGCGTCTTTGGAAGCTTCCAAAAAGTAAGAACAAAGCATATTCAGTGCTGTGAAAGACTGCCGGACGTGGCGGTCTTTTTTTGTTTTAGAGAAGTGTTATTCAACTGTTGGCGAAATTAAATCAGCAAGGAAATGACTTCTGTAATTTCCCCTATATTCCTTGGTTTGACAGACACTTGTGTTTAACGTGACAAACACTTGTGTTCAAGCTGACAGACACAAGTGTTTGTCACGTTAAACACAAGTGTCTGTTAAACCATCTTTTAGTATTTGATAATCAATGTATTAGGGAATGCTGGAAACAGACCTGCGAATTAATTCCGCCAACGGGTATTATTCATGCTTTTGGCACCGTGTATGATGAATGAAAATGTACTCAATAAACTGAAAATACTGGCAGAATCGGCTAAATATGATGTTTCTTGCTCCTCCAGCGGCACAGTGCGTTCCGGTAAGGCCGGCATGCTGGGCAATACAGTGGGAGGATGGGGCATCTGCCACAGTTTTGCCGAGGATGGGCGTTGCATCTCCTTGCTCAAGGTGATGCTGACCAACTATTGTATCTACGACTGTGCCTACTGTATCAACCGTCGCAGCAACGACCTGCCGCGCGCCACGCTCTCCGTCAGCGAATTGGTGGACTTGACGATGGAGTTCTACCGTCGTAACTACATCGAGGGACTCTTCTTGAGTAGTGGCGTGGTGCGTAATCCCGATTACACGATGGAACGCCTGGTGCGTGTGGCCAAAGACCTGCGTACCATCCACCGCTTCAACGGCTACATCCACTTGAAGAGCATCCCCGGCGCCAGCCGCGAGTTGGTGAACGAGGCCGGTCTTTATGCCGACCGCCTCAGTGTAAACGTCGAGATTCCGAAGGAGGAGAACCTGAAGCTACTGGCTCCGGAGAAGGATCACAAGAGTGTGTATGCGCCCATGCGCTACATACAGCAGGGCGTGCTGGAGAGTGCCGAAGAGCGCAAGAAGCATCGCCATGCGCCCCGTTTTGCTCCAGCCGGGCAGAGCACGCAGATGATTGTGGGCGCTACGGCTGAAACGGACAAGGACATCCTTCATCTTTCATCGGCTTTGTACAAAGGACCCTCAATGCGGCGTGTCTACTATTCGGGGTACATTTCTGTCAATACTTACGACAAACGTCTGCCTGCACTGAAGCAACCTCCGCTGGTGCGTGAGAACAGGCTCTATCAGGCCGACTGGCTGATGCGTTTCTATGGCTTCGGGGTGGAGGAGATTGTGGACGATGCTTATCCCGACCTCGACTTGGAACTGGATCCCAAATTGGCGTGGGCATTGCGCCATCCCGAGCAGTTTCCGGTGGATGTGAACCGGGCTGACTACGAGATGTTGCTTCGCGTGCCGGGTATCGGCGTGAAGTCGGCAAGGCTGATTGTGGCTTCCCGTGGCTTCTCGAAGATAGGATTCTACCAGCTGAAGAAGATGGGAGCGGTGA
>CAMWRY010000125.1 GCA_947176775.1 uncultured Bacteroides sp. | reverse complement strand
GTGGCGGCACCGGCCTCTTCAAGGTGCTTGCACAGAGTGGGGTCGGCTTGGCAGTAGGGCAGCACCACGAAGCCCAGTTTGACGAGCTGCTCGGTGGCCTTCAGGGTTTCTACAGAGTCGGGCAGCAGGTAGCGTGGGTCAGGGTGTATCTCCAGTTTCAGCCAGTTGGTGCCGAAAGCTTCGCGTGCCATCTGCGCGGCAAAGACGGCCTCTTCGGCATTGCGCACGCCGGAGGTGTTGGGCAGAAGCTGGATGCCGGGGTGCTGCACGTGCACCAGCATGTCGTCTTCTTTATCGTTCAGTTCGATGCGCTTCATGGCTACGGTCACCATTTCGGTGCCGGAGGCCAGGATGGCTTGTTGCATCACTTCATCGGAATCGAATTTTCCGGTTCCCAGAAACAGACGGGAGTTGAATTCGCGTCCCGCGATAACTAATTTTTCCATATCTATACTTATACTTGTTTATTCAGATTCATGACTCTCTTCATCTCTTCCACCGGATTAGGAGCACCCAGCACCGTGCCCGAGAGGGCAATGCCGCTCACGCCTGTCTGTAGAACAAGGGGAATGTCGGCCGCAGTGATGCCGCCAATGGCCACTATCGGGAGGTGTATGCCGGCTTCGTGCATCCGGCGGACAATGTCTCTGTAGCCCTCCAGCCCCAGAATGGGGCTAAGGTTCCGTTTGGTGGTGGTGTAGCGGAAGGGGCCGCAACCGATGTAGTCGGCACCCGATGCGTGGTGGCGCTGCACATCGTCGAAGGTGTTGGCCGTGCCGCCTATCAGGTAGTGGGACCCCAGCAAGCGGCGTGCGTCGGCTATGGGCATATCCTTCAGTCCCAGGTGCACCCCTTCGGCCTGTAGCTGGCGCACCAGCTCCACGTGGTCGTCGATAATGAAGGTGGCACCGTACTGGCGGCAGAGTGCCTGCACCTGACGGGCTACGGGAAGGATGGTTTCGGGGGGCGTGTCCTTCATGCGCAACTGTATCCAGCGGCAACCGCCTTCGAGGGCCATGTGTGCGGAGTCCAGGTAGGTGTATCGGTCGGTGTAGTGGGTGATAAATTGCACCCCTGCGTGTTTCAGTTTGTCGTCTTTCATCTTTCTTATCCTCCGCAGGCTGCTTTGATGATGACGACGGACATTGATTCGCGCAGGGCGTATCGGATCCATTCCGTGCGAAGCACGACGCGGTTGTCTACGGCCACGGCAACGCCTTGTGGCGGCAGGGCGAGCTCTTCTACGAGCTGCGCAAGAGTGGTGGCGGTGGTTTCCATTTCCTTGTTGTTGACCAGTATTTTCATTTTTCTATTCCTTATTGAGGTAAGTATCGGTTTATACACTTAGAAACAATGCTGGTAAATACAAAGAAGAGCCGTGGCGGCAAGTGCGGTGAAGCGTGCAATATCCAATCCCTACGGCAGTACTAACTGCATCAGGTCCGAGGGTATAATCTCAGCCCGTCCGGGCACCCCTTTGTCTTTACGAGGGCAAAGGTAAGGGAAATTCGGGAATAAAAAAGAAAAGAGGTGCTTTTTCTTTTTCGGACAGAAAAACAAATTAAACGATAACCCACATGTCGCATGATAGTTTCAATATCATGCCGCATGTGGGTTATCGTTTATATAGAATTCACGTTAGTTTATTCCATGAGCGGTAGCGTCCGGCGTAATCTTCTTGATAAGTCCTTGCAGTACAGCTCCCGGGCCACACTCTGTGAAGTCTGTAGCACCGTCTGCCACCATATTCTTCACTGTCTGCGTCCAGCGTACCGATGCCGTCAGCTGTGCCACCAGGTTCTGCTTGATTTCCGCAGGGTCGGTGTGGGGCAGAGCGTCCACATTCTGGTATACGGGGCAGTTCGGCGTATGGAATTCAGTGGCGTTGATAGCAGCTTCCAGTTCCACTTTGGCCGGATCCATCAGCGGAGAGTGGAAGGCACCGCCCACTTTCAAGGGCAGAGCGCGCTTGGCACCGGCTGCTTTCATCTGTTCGCAGGCCTTGTTGATGCCCTCGATGGAACCTGAGATAACAATCTGTCCCGGGCAGTTGTAGTTGGCGGCAACGCACACTTCGCCTTCGGCGCTCACCTGTTCGCAGATTTCCTCTACTTTCTCGTCCGGCAGGGCGATGATGGCTGCCATTGTAGAGGGTTGCATCTCGCAAGCCTTCTGCATGGCCATGGCACGGGCGTACACTAGTTTCAGTCCGTCCTCGAAGCTCAGTGCTCCGGCGGCTACCAGCGCCGAGAATTCGCCCAGCGAGTGACCGGCTGTCATTTCGGGTTTGAAATCCTCGCCCATGCAGAGGGCAGAGATGACGGAGTGCAGGAACACGGCTGGTTGCGTCACTTTCGTCTGGCGCAGATCCTCATCGGTTCCGTTGAACATGATATCTGTGATACGATACCCAAGGATATCATTTGCTTTCTCAAAAAGTTCCTTGGCCAAAGCCGAGTTTTCGTACAGGTCTTTTCCCATGCCCACAAACTGGGCACCTTGACCCGGAAATAAAAATGCTTTCATTTTCTTTCTATTGTTTATTATAATAAGTAATTAATGTAATCTGTCACTAATTTCAATCTTTCGTCCGGAATCGGCGCAAAGGTAGAGGTTTTTCCGTTATCCGCCACACAAACGGCCGTTTTTTGTGCTTTCCTTCCATCCGGGAGCATGGTTTGCGTTGTTCGCTCCTCTTGCAGGAATACAATATCCCTGTCTTTTCAACTTCTTTCTTCCGGATGCAGAAATACTTAGGAATGAATAACTTTCTACTTATTGTACTTCATACAATTACATTGCTTGTGGTATTCTCTGTTTTACATATTGTATTCTATACAATAACATGATTAGTCGATATTGTATGAAGTAAGATATGTATTAAATTGAAAAATAATGCTTTATAACATTATGAAAACATGGATATATTTATTGAATATTGAAAAAACTGCTTATATTTGCAGCACTTAAAAGAAATATGCCATGCAAAACATAGGACAAACAGTGCCATTGGCAAACAACCATATCTCCGTAGACTGCGTAGTGATAGGTTTTGACGGAGAACAATTGAAGGTTCTGCTGATAAAGCGTGTCGGAGAGGAAGAAGGTGAAGTTTTTCACGATATGAAGCTCCCCGGTAGCCTGATATATATGGACGAAGACCTGGATGAAGCCGCCCAGCGTGTACTGAACGAGCTGACCGGTCTGAAAAACGTCAACCTGATGCAATTCAAGGCATTCAGTTCGAAAAACCGCACGAAAGACCCCAAGGATGTACATTGGCTGGAGCGTGCTATGAAGTCTCGGGTAGAGCGCATTGTTACCATCGCCTATCTCTCACTGGTCAAGATAGACCGTGCCTTGAATCGTGACCTTGACGACTATCAGGCTGAGTGGGTAGCCATGCCCGACATAAAAGCCTTGGCCTTCGACCATAATCTTATCATAAAAGAGGCCATTACCTATATTCGCCAGTACGTCGAGTTCAGCCCTTCGGCCCTCTTCGACCTGCTGCCGCGCAAGTTCACCGCCGCTCAGCTCCGCACCCTCTACGAGTTGGTATATGATAAGCAGTACGACGTGCGCAATTTTCACAAGAAGATAGCCCTGATGGAGTACGTCGTTCCCCTCGAAGAGAAGCAGCAAGGCGTTGCCCACCGTGCCGCCCGTTACTACCGCTTCGACAAGAAAATATATAATAAAGTAAGACGGTGAGAAAAGTTCGGATTTATGATTGTTGATTTATGATTGCTGAATTCTTCAATGCAACAGCTCATGACTTCTGCTAAATCTAAAATCAAGAATCTGATTTCAAAAACCTGAAATTATAAATCATAAATATAAACTCATAAATCTTATCATGTATCTATTAGGTTATGACATTGGCAGCTCCTCCGTCAAAGCGAGTCTCGTAAACGCCGAAAGCGGTAAGTGTGTATCCTCCGCTTACTATCCCAAGACGGAAGCGGAAATCATCGCCGTAAAGCCCGGATGGGCAGAACAAAATCCCGAAAATTGGTGGGAGAACCTGAAGTTGGCCACTCAAGCCATCCTGGCTGACTCCGGTGTTCGTGCAGAAGAGATTAAAGCCATCGGCATCTCTTATCAGATGCACGGTCTCGTATGTGTGAATCGCAACCGGCAGGCTTTGCGTCCGGCTATCATCTGGTGCGACTCTCGTGCCGTTCCCTACGGGCAGAAGGCTTTCGAGACACTGGGCGAAGAGAAGTGCCTTTCTCACTTGCTGAACTCACCCGGCAACTTCACCGCCTCCAAGCTGGCTTGGATTAAGGAGAACGAGCCTTCTGTCTATGAGCAAATCTATAAGATTATGCTCCCCGGCGACTTCATTGCCATGAAGCTAAGCGGCACCATCTGTACCACCGTATCCGGCCTCTCCGAAGGCATGTTCTGGGACTTCAAGCACCATCGTGTTGCCGACTTTCTCATGGACTATTACGGTTTCGACTCCTCCCTGATAGCCGACATCAAGCCTACCTTCTCCGAGCAGGGACGCGTCAGCGCTTCCGCTGCCGCCGAGTTGGGCCTGAAGGAGGGTACCCCCATCACTTACCGTGCCGGCGACCAGCCCAACAACGCCCTTTCACTCAATGTGTTCAATCCCGGCGAAATAGCCTCCACGGCCGGTACGTCTGGTGTAGTCTACGGCGTGAACGGTGAAGTGAACTACGACCCCAAATCGCGTGTCAACACCTTTGCCCACGTCAACCATACCGCCGACCAGACCCGTTTGGGAGTACTTCTCTGCATCAACGGCACGGGCATTCTCAACTCTTGGGTGAAGCGTACTGTAGCTCCCGAAGGTATTTCCTACAGCGATATGAATCTGCTGGCCGCGCAAGCTCCCATCGGCAGCGCCGGCATCAGTATCCTCCCTTTCGGTAACGGTGCCGAGCGTATGCTGGAAAACAAGGAGGTGGGTTGCTCCATTCACGGTGTCAACTTCAACCAGCACGGCAAGCAACACATCGTCCGTGCGGCACAGGAGGGCATTGTCTTCTCCTTCAAGTACGGTATCGACATCATGGAGCAGATGGGTATTTCCATCCGGAAGATTCATGCCGGCAAGGCGAATATGTTTCTCAGTCCGCTGTTCCGCGAGACGCTGGCCGGTGTGACGGGGGCTGTCATCGAGCTTTACGACACCGATGGCTCTGTCGGTGCTGCCAAGGGTGCCGGTATCGGCGCAGGTATTTACAAAGACCACAACGAGGCATTTGCCACGCTCGAAAAACTGGAAGTGATAGAACCCAAAAACGCAGACCGCCAAGCTTACATCGATGCCTATGAACGCTGGAAAGGGTTGATAA
>CAMWRY010000124.1 GCA_947176775.1 uncultured Bacteroides sp. | reverse complement strand
AATAATAATAAACAAATAAATCATATTAACTAATATGGCAACATTACAAAACATTCGGACCAAAGGACCTTTATGGGTGATTGTTATTGGCTTGGCGCTGTTTGCTTTCATCGCAGGTGATGCGTGGAAAGTGCTTCAGCCACACCAGACACAAGACGTAGGCGAAGTGAACGGGGAGTCTGTTTCCGCTCAGGATTTTCAGGCGTTGGTAGAAGAATACACGGAAGTTATCAAGTTCTCCAGTGGTAACAGTGCATTGAGTGATGAGCAGACCAACCAAATCAAGGATGAAGTATGGAGAACCTATGTCAACAATAAGCTGATTGAGACGGAAGCCAAGAAGCTGGGCCTGGTGGTTTCGAAAGCAGAAATCCAGGCTATCATCAATGACGGTGTACATCCGATGCTGCAGCAGACTCCGTTCCGCAACCCTCAGACGGGTGCCTTCGATAAGGATATGCTGAAGAAGTTCCTGGTGGACTATTCCAAAATGAACAAGGCGCAGATGCCTTCACAGTATGCAGAATATTATGAGTCCATGTATAAGTTCTGGTCTTTCCTTGAAAAGTCCCTCGTTCAGGCTCGTCTTCAGGAGAAGTATCAGGCTTTGATTGTGAAGTCTCTCTTCTCCAATCCGGTGGAAGCTCAGGATATGTTTGACGCGAGAGTGAACCAGACGGACTTGCTGCTGGCCGCAGTGCCTTATTCTTCTGTCATGGACTCTACCATTGTTATCAAGGATTCCGACCTGAAGGCTGCGTATGACAAAAAGAAAGAGCAGTTCAGACAATATGTGGAAACCCGTAACATCAAGTTCATCGACGTGCAGGTGACGGCAAGTGCTGAGGACAAGGCCGCCCTTCAGAAAGAGATGGAGGAATATACGGAACAGCTTGCGGCTACTCCTGCTGACTATACTACTTTTATCCGTTCTACCGGTTCGGAAGCTCCTTATACGGATTTGTTCTATACAGCCAAGGCTTTGCCGGCTGATGTGGTGGCCCGTATGGACTCTGTGGCTGTAGGAGAAGTGTTCGGTCCTTACTATAATGTATCGGACAATACGTTCAACTCATTCAAGAAGTTGGCTACTGCTACTATGCCGGACTCTATCGAGTTCCGCCAGATTCAGGTGGTTGCCGAGGATGCTGATAAAACCAAGACATTGGCCGACAGTATCTACAACGCCATCAAGGGTGGCGCCGGTTTTGCCGAGGTTGCCAAGAAGTATGGCCAGACCGGTGAACCGACTTGGATTTCTTCCGCTAACTATGAAGGTGCACAGATGGACGGTGACAACTTGAGATATATTACCGCTATCACTACTTTGGGACAGAACGAACTGACTAACTTGGCTTTGGGACAGGCAAACATCATTTTGCAGGTGACCAACAAGAAGGCTGTCAAGAATAAATATAAAGTAGCCGTTATCAAGCGTCCGGTAGAATTCAGCAAAGAAACTTACAGCAAGGCATACAACGATTTCAGCCAGTTTATCGCAACCAACAATACGTTGGAGAAAATGGTGGCTAATGCGGAAGATGCCGGTTACAAATTGCTGGACAGAACTGATTTGTACAGCTCTGAACACGGTATCGGTGGTGTCAGAGGTACCAAGGATGCTTTGAAGTGGGTGTTCGAGGCTAAGGCCGGTGAGGTTTCCGGTCTGTATGAATGTGGCGAGAGCGACCGCATGATGGTAGTAGGTGTGGCAAGCATTGTTCCCGAAGGCTATCGTCCGTTGGCGCTGGTAAGAGAGCAGCTGAGAGCTGAAGTCCTGCGTGACAAGAAGGCTGAGAAGATCATGGCTGACATGAAGGCTGCCAATGCAACTTCATTCGACCAGTACAAGAATATGGCAAATGCTGTCAGCGATTCAGTGAAGCATGTCACTTTCTCTGCTCCTGCCTATATCCCGGCATTGCGCAGCAGCGAACCGCTGGTAGGTGCTTACGCTTCTGTAGCCGAGGTGAACAAGCTGAGTGCTCCTATCAAGGGTAACGGCGGCGTATTTGTTCTTCAGCCTTATGCAAAAGAGCAACAGAGCGAAACCTTCAACAAGGAAACGGAAGAGTCTACTTTGGCCAACATGCACGCACGTATGGCAAGCCAGTTTATCAACGACCTCTACTTGAAGGCTAATGTGAAAGACAAACGCTACCTCTTCTTCTGATATCGGCTGCGAAGAGCAGGTTGAGAACAGAAAAATGATATTGAAAAGCCGTCCGGTGGTTCCGGGCGGCTTTTTCGTTGCTGCATATTCATTTTCTATACTCTCCGTTTGCTTTGTGCAACTTTATTTTTACCTTTGCATGCCTTACTAAAAGAAAGAACAATATGCAGAAACAACCTCTATTGGGCTTGACGCTCTCCGAATTGCAAAGTGTGGTGAAGAATCTGGGAATGCCGGGTTTCTCTGCCAAGCAGATTGCTTCCTGGCTGTATGACAAGAAGGTGGCTTCGATTGATGAAATGAGCAATCTCTCGCTGAAGCATCGGGAACTGCTGAAAGAGCTTTATGAGGTGGGCGCCGAGGCACCGGTGGATGCCATGCGCTCTGTGGACGGTACGGTGAAATACCTGTATCGGGTAGGCGAGGGGCACTTTGTGGAAGCTGTCTATATCCCTGATGATGACCGTGCCACGCTCTGCGTCTCCTCCCAAGTGGGGTGCAAGATGAACTGCAAGTTCTGCATGACGGGGAAACAGGGCTTTACGGCCCATCTGACTTCTGCCCAGATTATCAATCAGATAAATTCGTTGCCTGAGAGAGATAAGCTGACCAATGTGGTGATGATGGGCATGGGCGAGCCGCTTGACAATCTGGACGAAGTGTTGAAGGCGCTGGAGATTATGACTGCCTCTTACGGATATGCATGGAGCCCCAAGCGCGTCACCCTCTCTTCCGTAGGACTGAAGAAAGGGCTGCAACGTTTTGTCGAGGAGTCGGATTGCCATCTGGCCATCAGTCTGCATTCGCCTATACCCTTGCAGCGCCGCGAGCTGATGCCTGCCGAGAGGGCTTTCTCCATCACGGAAGTGGTGGACTTGTTGCGCAACTATGACTTCAGCAAGCAGCGACGACTCTCGTTCGAATACATTGTCTTCAAGGGCGTGAACGATTCGTTGCTCTATGCCAAGGAACTCCTGAAGTTGTTGCGCGGATTGGACTGCCGGATTAATCTGATTCGCTTCCATGCCATACCGGGGGTGGATCTGGAAGGGGCTGATATGGAGACCATGACCGCTTTCCGGGACTATCTGACTTCGCATGGCCTGTTCACCACGATACGGGCATCGCGTGGCGAGGATATCTATGCGGCCTGTGGCATGTTGTCCACTGCCAAGCAGGAAGAGAATAAACAAGAATTAATATAAATTATCTGTTTAAGTAGAGAGGTATTACGTATTTTTCGTAGTTTTGTAAAAAGCTAAAAAATAGAGATATGGGAAAGCATTTGTTTTGTTTAAGTATGACTCTCGTACTGATACTTTTTTCCGCTTGTAATGGTAAAAAAGGTGGTATGTTTACTCCGACCTCCAGTGGTCGTGCGTATGAAGTTTTGGTAGTAGTGGATCCCGGATTGTGGGAACGTCCTGCCGGTAGGGCGCTTTTTGATGTGCTCGACTCTGATGTCCCGGGGCTTCCTCAGTCGGAGCGCTCGTTCCGCATCATGTACACGGCTCCGGCCAGTTATGATGCTACTTTGAAGTTGGTTCGCAATATTATTATTGCCGACGTGAACAAGGATCTCTACACTCAGCCTAAATTCAAGTATGCAAGAGACGTATATGCGGCTCCTCAATCCATTCTTACTATCCAGGCACCCGACGAGGCTTCGTTCGGAAGTTTTGTAGCGGAAAACAAGCAGGTAATTATCGACTTCTTTACCCACGCGGAAATGAATCGGCAGATTACTGTGCTGAAGGATAAGCACAGTGACTATATAGCTACGAAAGTGAAGAGCATGTTCGATTGCGACGTATGGGTACCGGCCGAACTGGCATCGACCAAGGTGGGTGAAGACTTCCTGTGGGCTGGCACGAATGCCGCTACCGGTGACCAGAACTTTGTCATCTACTCTTATCCTTATACGGACAAGGATACATTTACCAAAGAATATTTTGTCCATAAGCGTGATTCCGTGATGAAGGTAAACATTCCGGGAGCCCGGGAAGGTATGTACATGGCGACGGATTCCTTGATGACCGACGTGCGCCCCATCGGCGTGCAGGGGGAATATGCACTGGAAGCTCGCGGTTTGTGGCGTGTGAAGGGAGACTTCATGGGTGGTCCGTTTGTATCGCACGTGCGCCTGGACAAAGTCAACCAACGTATTATCGTATCTGAAATATTTATTTATTCACCTGATAAACTGAAACGGAATCTGGTGCGCCAGATGGAAGCTTCGCTCTATACCCTGAAATTGCCCGGCAGCAAGCAGGAGGGGACGGAAATTCCGGTAGGCGTGACCGCTAAAGATACTGCAAACAACAAGTAATGAAAATGGAAAACAATAAAATAAGAGTCGGCATTACGCAAGGCGACATGAATGGTGTAGGGTATGAAGTGATTCTGAAGACTTTTGCTGACCCGATGATGCTGGAACTGTGCACACCTATTATTTACGGTTCGCCCAAGGTGGCGGCTTATCATCGCAAGTCCTTGGACTTGCCTACTAATTTCAGTATTGTCAATTCTGCCTCTGAAGCGGCACCTGACCGCCTGAGCGTAGTGAACTGTACGGATGATGAAGTAAAGGTGGAGTTCTCCAAGCCTGATGTTGAGGCCGGCAAAGCTGCTCTCGGTGCTTTGGAGAGAGCTATTGAGGAGTATAAGGAGGGGCTGATAGACGTGATTGTCACGGCTCCCATCAACAAGCATACCATCCAGTCGGAGGAGTTTGCCTTCCCCGGACATACGGAGTATATCGAGCAGAGGCTGGGTGAGGGCAAGAAGGCTCTTATGATTCTGATGAAGGGTGACTTCCGCGTAGCTCTGGTGACCGGACATATTCCTGTCAGCGAGATAGCCGGAACCCTCACCAAAGAGCTGATACAGGAGAAACTGAAAATATTCAACCGTTCCCTGATGCAGGACTTTGCCATCGGCGCGCCGCGTATTGCCGTGCTTTCGCTGAATCCTCATGCCGGGGACGGAGGACTGCTGGGAAGCGAAGAACAGGAAATCATCCTTCCGGCCATCAACGAGATGGCGGCCAAAGGGGTACTTTGCTATGGCCCTTATCCGGCGGACGGGTTTATGGGTTCGGACAATTATACTCGTTTTGACGGCATACTGGCCATGTATCACGACCAGGGCTTGGCGCCATTCAAGGCACTGGCTATGGA
>CAMWRY010000123.1 GCA_947176775.1 uncultured Bacteroides sp. | reverse complement strand
GGCATAGTGGCTGAAGCCGCTTAGCCGATATGTTGGATTTTTAACGGACTATTATTATACCTAACCTATAAATTAAAAAAATGCATTAATGGGCTGTATTATTTTAATATAAGTAGTATATTTGCACAAAATCCTTTATCTAAAAAGATGAAAAATAAACTTTTGTACACTATTATTGCTTGTTTTAGCCTGTGTTATGTTCGGGCTAATGATATTTCTGAAACCGTAATGTTGAATCAGGGATGGATGTTTGCGCAGTCTGGCACAGACAAATGGATGTCGGCTACTGTTCCCGGAACCGTACATCAGGACTTGCTGGACCATCAGTTGTTGCCCAATCCTTTTTGGGGAACAAATGAGAAAAAAATACAGTGGGTGGAAAATGAAGACTGGGAATACAAGACGGTCTTCAGCGTGAGTGAAGAGCAGCTTTCGCGAGGAGCAGCCATGATGACTTTCGAGGGGCTGGATACCTATGCGGATGTGTATCTCAACGGAGCGTTGTTGCTGAAGGCGGACAATATGTTTGTCGGTTATACGGTTCCAGTGAAAGAGGTGCTTCGCCTGGGAGAGAACAGGTTGCACATTTTCTTTCGTTCACCCATAAAGGAGACATTGCCGCAGTGGGCATCAAACGGATTCGACTATCCGGCGGACAATGACCATTCGGACAAGCGGTTGAGCGTGTTTACCCGTAAGGCGCCCTACAGCTACGGTTGGGACTGGGGAATCCGTATGGTGACCAGCGGCATTTGGCGCCCCATCACGTTGCGCTTCTATGATGTGGCTACCGTGGCCGACTACCATGTGAAACAACTCTCTTTGACAGACCGGCTGGCAGAAATCTCCAACGAACTGGAGATTAACAGTGTGTCGTCTGAGAAGGAAGATGCTGAAATCATCATCTCCTGCTCATTGAAGGGAGGCGAACCGCTTACTGTCAGAAAGCAGGTGGTGCTGAATCCCGGTACCAATCGTGTGGAGGTACCGGTGGAAATCAAGAATCCGGTGCGCTGGATGCCGAACGGCTGGGGAGAAGCTGTGCTGTATGACTTTACGGCGCAAGTTGTTTGCCGCGGTAAGACGGTGGCTTCCGGCCACCATCGCATCGGGCTTCGTACCATCCGGTTGGTCAATGAGAAGGACGAACACGGTGAATCTTACTATTTTGAAGTAAACAGCATCCCCATGTTTGCTAAAGGGGCGAACTTTATTCCCAACGACATCCTGCTTCCTTCTATGACCGATGAACGCTACGCCACGTTGTTCCGCGACATCAAGGAAGCCAATATGAACGTTGTCCGCGTTTGGGGAGGGGGTACCTACGAAGATAACCGCTTCTATGACCTGGCTGATGAAAACGGTATTCTGATATGGCAGGATTTTATGTTCGGATGTACCATCTATCCGGCCGACCCGACATTCCTGAGACGCGTTTCCGAGGAGGCTGACTATAACATCAAGCGCTTGCGCAACCATGCATGCCTGGCCATGTGGTGTGGCAACAACGAGGTGCTGGAGGGGCTGAAATATTGGGGCTGGCAGTCGCGCTACACTCCTGAGGTATATGAGGAGTTTTACCGTAACTATGACAAATTGTTCCGCGAATTGCTTCCGGCCAAGGTGAAGCAGTGGGACGAGGGACGTTTTTATGTCCATTCTTCTCCTTATTTTGCCAATTGGGGACGTCCCGACTCCTGGAAGATAGGCGACAGCCATAACTGGGGTATCTGGTACGGCAAGAAAACGTTCGAGTCGTCCGACACTGAAATCGGACGTTTCCAAAGTGAATTCGGCTTTGAATCCTTTCCGGAAATGAAGACTATTGCTACTTTCGCCTCTCCCGAAGATTATGAAATAGAGTCCGAAGTGATGAATGCCCATCAGAAAAGCTCGTTGGGCAACGACCTGATACGTACTTATATGGAGCGTGACTTCATTGTTCCCGAAAAGTTCGAGGACTTTGTCTATGTCGGCCTTGTGCTGCAAGGACAGGGGCTGCGTCATTGCTTCGAAGCACACCGTCGCCATCGTCCCTATTGTATGGGAACACTCTATTGGCAGCTGAATGACAGTTGGCCGGTTGTATCATGGTCTAGCATCGACTATTATGGCAACTGGAAGGCATTGCATTATCAGGCGAAACGTGCGTTTGCTCCGTTGATAGTCAATCCTATCCATGAGGATGGTAATCTGAATGTCTACCTGCTTTCCGACCAGCTGGAGGATGCCGACGGCTTGACGTTGGACATGCGCCTGACGGATTTCAACGGCAAGAAACTGGCGCAAGAGTCTATCAAAGTTAAAGCACCTGCCAATAGTTCCGTGAAGGTGTTTGGCAAGGCCATAGAAGAATGGGCGGATGCGGCCAAACGTAAGTCGTGCTACCTGCTTTTTTCATTGAAAGACAAGCAGGGGCATGAAGTGGCGAGCAATGTTCATTACTTTTTGCCGACCAAAGACTTGGAACTCCCGGAAACAGTTGTGAAAAGTAAATTGAAAGTGATGGACGGCAGTTGTGAGGTTACGCTCTCTTCCGCAAAGTTGGCGAAAGATGTTTTTATACAGATACCTTACCATGGTGCACGTTTTACGGACAATTTCTTTGACCTTTTGCCGGGAGAGACACGCAAGATTGTAATTACCTCGCCGGAAATAAAGAAAGGTACAATGCCGGAGGTAAGCATAAAGCATATTCGAGAAACTTATTAATTACTTTAAATATATAAATATGAGAAGATTATTGGAAACGGCAGCAGCGATTGCCATGACCGGATGGTTGTGTTCCTGCTCCGGTGAGAAAACTGAGGCGAATTACCAGGTAATTCCTGCTCCTCAAGAAATTGTGATGGCTGCCAGTGGTGAGTTTACGCTGGGTAGCGGAGTGAAAATTATCTATCCGGAAGGAAATGAGGCTATGCAGCGCAATGCTCAGTATTTGGCTGATTATCTGCAGAAAGCTACCGGAAGAGCCTATCAAACGGAGGCCGGTACCGAAGGCAAGGGAAACATCTTGCTGCAAATGGTTGCGGATGCGGAGAACCCGGAAAGCTATCAGTTGAAAGTGAACGGTGACGGTGTGGTTATTTCCGGTGCAAGCGAGGCTGGTGTATTCTATGGTATTCAGACGCTGCGTAAGTCCATTCCCGTAGTGGCAAACAGCACTCCTGTACTGGCAGAGGTGGAAATCAAGGATGCTCCCCGTTTCGACTACCGTGGTGCTCACTTTGACGTGAGCCGTCACTTCTTTACTGTGGATGAGGTGAAAAGCTTCATCGACATGATGGCGCTTCACAATATGAATCGTCTGCACTGGCACATCACCGACGACCAGGGTTGGCGTATCGAAATCAAAAAATATCCGTTGCTCACTGAGATTGGCTCTCAACGCAAGGAAACTGTTATTGGCCATAACACCGGCGAGTATGACGGCAAGCCTTACGGCGGCTTCTATACGCAGGAGCAGGCAAAAGAAATTGTGGCATACGCTGCCGACCGTTATATCACAGTGGTTCCCGAAATAGACCTTCCCGGACATATGCAGGCTGCTTTGGCTGCTTATCCGCACTTGGGATGTACCGGTGGCCCGTATGATGTATGGACCATCTGGGGTGTGTCAGACAACGTGCTTTGTGCAGGAAATGACAGTGTGCTGACGTTTATCGATGATGTACTGGCGGAAATTATCGACATATTCCCATCAGAGTATGTACACATCGGTGGTGACGAGTGCCCGAAAGTGAAATGGCAATCTTGTCCCAAGTGCCAGGCACGTATCAAGGCTTTGGGCATCAAGTCCGACGAGAAACATAGCAAGGAAGAGTATTTGCAAAGCTTTATCATCAATCATGGTGAGAAGTTCCTGAATGCCCATGGCCGTCAGATGATTGGTTGGGATGAAACGTTGGAAGGCGGTCTGGCACCGAATGCCACCGTGATGTCTTGGCGTGGTGAAGGTGGAGGTATCGAGGCCGCTAAGCAGCATCATGACGTAATCATGACTCCGAACACTTACCTTTATTTCGACTATTATCAGACGAAGGATACGGAAAACGAGCCTATGGCCATCGGTGGCTATTTGCCTCTGGAGCGCGTTTACAGCTATGAGCCGATGCCTCGTTCACTGACTCCGGAAGAACAAAAATATATTGTAGGTGTACAGGCCAACCACTGGACCGAATACATACCTACACTTGCACAGCTGCAATACATGGCATTGCCGCGCTGGGCTGCTCTCTGCGAAATACAGTGGAGCCAGGCCGACAAGAAGGATTACCAGAACTTCCTGAGCCGTCTGCCGCAATTGATTAGTTTGTATCAGGCCGAAGGCTATAATTATGCCAAGCATGTGTTTGATGTAACTGCCGATTTTCAGGCAAATGCTCAGACCGGTGCCGTAGAGGTACGCATGAAGACAATTGACAATGCTCCTATCCATTACACACTGGACGGAACGGAACCCACTTCTGCTTCTCCGGTAGCCGACGAGGTGCTTTCCATCAAGGAGAATTGCACGCTTCAGGCCATGGCCATACGTCCTTCGGGCAACAGCCGTATTTTGTCAGAGAAAATCGTTTTCAGCAAATCCACTTGCAAGCCTATCGTGGCCAACCAGCCGGTGAACAAGCAATATGAATTCAATGGCGTATCCACTCTGACAGACGGATTGAAAGGCAACGGTAACTACAAGACCGGCCGTTGGATTGCTTTCTATCGTAACGATATGGATGTGACTATCGACTTGCAGCAGCCTACTGAAATCTCCAGCGTCACTTTCTCTACTTGTGTGGAGAAGGGTGATTGGGTATTTGATGTACGCGGCATCACTATCGAAGTGTCCGATGATGGAGAGAACTTTACGAAAGTATTCTCAGAAGAATATCCGGAGATGAAGAAAACCGATCGCAATGGGCTGTATGAACACAAACAGACTTTTGAGCCTGTGAAAACCCGTTATGTGCATATAGTTGCTCCTTCTGAACATTCCATTCCTGCCTGGCATGGCGGAAAGGGAAGTCCCGGCTTCTTGTTTGTTGACGAGATAGTAATCGATTAAACGAAGTAACGGTAACAGAAAGAATGAAATTCGTGAACAGATACTTGTGGGGAGTGGCTTTTGGGGCGCTCCTTACAAGTTGCGACACAAGTGTCGTACAGAAAGATTATGCGGATTATGTCAATCCGTTTATTGGCACCGGTGGACATGGACACACGTTCCCCGGTGCAGTTGTTCCCAATGGAATGATACAACCGGGGCCTGATACCCGTATTTACGGTTGGGATGCTTGCTCGGGCTATTACGATACGGATACTGTAATCAATGGCTTCTCGCACCTTCATCTCAGCGGAACGGGCTGCGGCGATTATG
>CAMWRY010000122.1 GCA_947176775.1 uncultured Bacteroides sp. | reverse complement strand
AAGACAAGACGTTCACTGTCTCCATCTGCGAGCAGGACATTCTGAAAGAAGTGACTCGCGTGGCCAATGAAATCAACCGCGACCTTGCCGGAAAGAATCCCCTCTTCCTCAGCGTGCTGAACGGTTCGTTCATGTTCACCGCCGACCTGATGAAGCGCATCACCATTCCCTGTGAAATCTCCTTCGTCAAGCTTGCCTCCTACCAGGGCGTATCGTCCACCGGAACCATCAAGGAGGTCATCGGCATCAACGAGGAGCTGAAGGACCGCACCATCGTCATCGTGGAAGACATCGTGGACACAGGCCTCACCATGCAACGCCTGCTCGAGACTCTCGGCACTCGGGGACCGAAAGAGATACACATCGCCTCCCTGCTGGTGAAACCGGACAAACTGAAGGTGGACCTCAACATCGAATACGTGGCGATGAATATCCCCAACGACTTCATCGTGGGCTACGGACTGGATTACGACGGGTTCGGAAGGAATTATCCGGATATTTATACGGTTATACAGTAAGTCACAATGAGTCCGACATTCAAAAGAGAAGAGGGATTCTGTTTCAAAATCTACTCAAATGAAGAAGAGCGAAAACACATTCATGTCACAAAGGCTGAATGCGAAGCTAAATTCTGCTGGAGCCGTCTCTTGAATTGGCAAACAATTACGGTTTCAGTGATAAAGAAATAAAAAGAATCAACCAAATACTGAAGTTATATGGAAACGACTTTAAGCGCCAATTTGCAGAACACATTGGCAAGCGTATTAATGATTAACGCACAAGGCATCATGCTCTCAGTCTTAGGGAATGATTACTTCCTCTCCTACAATCGGGTACCGTGGTTGAAAGACGCACGAATCTCTGATGTACTGAATGTCAGGATGTCCGGGCACTCAGCCATAGAGTGGGAAGCCTTAGGTGTCGACTTAGAAATCGAAAGCCTGAAACATCCCGAACGCTATCCGCTCATCATGAAACGTAATCCGTTGGATAAATTCTGAAATCATAATTCATAAATCATAAATCTTGAAAATGCTGAACATTGTAATTTTCGGTGCTCCCGGCTCAGGCAAGGGAACACAAAGTGAGAGAATAGTAGAAAAGTACGGTCTCAACCACATCTCTACCGGCGATGTGCTCCGTGCAGAAATCAAGAACGGTACCGAACTGGGCAAGACCGCCAAAGGCTACATCGACCAAGGACAACTGCTGCCCGATGAACTGATTATCGACATCCTGGCCAGCACGCTGGACAGCTTCAAGGACAGCAAAGGCGTCATCTTCGACGGATTCCCCCGTACCATCGCACAAGCCGAAGCCCTGAAGAAGATGCTTGCCGACCGCAACCAGGCAGTGAGCGTGATGCTCGACCTCGACGTGCCCGAAGAGGAACTGATGAAACGCCTCATCCTGCGCGGACAGCAATCGGGCCGTGCCGACGACAACGAGGAGACCATCAAGAAACGCCTCGTGGTTTACCACTCACAGACCGCGCCGCTCATCGACTGGTACAAGAGCGAGGGCCTCTATGCCCACATCAACGGATTGGGCGACCTGGAGACCATCACCGGAGAGATTTGCGCGGCTATCGACAAGGTGAAATAAAAGAACCCCTCTTTAACAAACAGAAAATGCACCGTTGTGGGTGCATTTTTTGTTTCACTTCTCCGGCCCCATCTCCACCCACTCTATATCACTGGGCACGATGGTGCGCCCCGTCACCTGCCTGTTCTGCGCACGCCTGTACTCGGGAATGAAGCGCACACGCACCTCCGTGAACTGCCGCGCCGACACCTCCTCGGGCGTATCCACGCCCTGCCCGTTGGCACCGCCCACGAGGTAGAACGTCCCCAGCCCGTCCAACTTGACCGAACTGCCCTCTTTCATCATGTTGCCCAACACTTCGCCCAGCCCCATGAGCACGGCATACGTGTCCGCCTTGCTCACGGTGGACATCTGCGAAAGCCGCCGCGCCACCTCGTCCGTGCCCAGCGTGCCTACGGTGAACGAAGCCGGATACCACTTCCTTCCCCGTTTCATTTTCTTGTAAAAAGCCATATCTTCTGTCTATTAAATGATAACATCTCCTGCTCGCCTCCCCACTTCAATGCCAACGGGATGGCTATACAGGCTACTTGTCTCCGTACATCATGTAAATATTCAACGGATTGATACCTGGAATCAGTCAGACTGATTCCAGGTATCGGTCAGACTGATAATAGGAATCAGTCAAACTGATTCTATCCTCTTCCGCAAAGATAACATCGCTTATCCATATATGCAACTATGACAAGCCAATATCTCTACTTGTTCACATAAAGAGAAGGTCGATTCCAAGATTTCTTGCCGACAACCACCCATAAATCGGGATTTATGCTTAAATTTGCCTTCCTAACCATTGAACTCCTTTCCGATTATCATTGATGCCACCAACGAGCAGTTCGATGCGCCTACGGAACAGATTACCGACCCCATCCCCGTGCTCTACCAAAGCGGCTACCTGACTATCAGGCAGGAAGGTGGTGAAGGTGGGCGTGAACTTCGACAGCAGCACGCGCACGATAGGAGGATGGAAGATAGTGCAATGACACGAAGGCAAGGGGCATAGATGAGTCCGGCGAGGTGGTATCTCTATATTATGGGAAATTATTCATATCTTTGCCGACGGAATTCTTAATTATTAATTCTTTATTCTTAATTTATACATTATGGCTGAATCCAACTTTGTAGACTACGTCAAGATATACTGCCGTTCCGGCAAGGGCGGCCGCGGCTCCACGCACATGCGCCGCGAGAAATACATGCCCAACGGAGGCCCCGACGGGGGCGATGGCGGACGCGGCGGCCACGTCATCCTGCGCGGCAACCGCAACTACTGGACCCTGCTCCACTTGCGATACGACCGCCACATCCTTGCCGGACACGGCGAGTCGGGCTCCAAGAACCGTAGTTTCGGCAAGGACGGCCAGGACAAGATAGTGGAAGTGCCCTGCGGCACCGTGGTCTATAACGCCGAAACGGGCGAATACCTCTGCGACGTCACCGAGCACGGGCAGGAAGTCATCCTGCTGAAAGGCGGACGCGGCGGACTGGGCAACTGGCACTTCAAGACTGCCACCCGGCAGGCCCCACGCTTCGCGCAACCGGGCGAACCGATGCAGGAGATGACCGTCATCATGGAGTTGAAGCTCCTGGCCGATGTCGGACTGGTGGGCTTCCCCAATGCAGGCAAGTCGACCCTGCTCTCGGCCCTATCCTCCGCCAAGCCCAAAATCGCCAACTATCCCTTCACCACCCTCGAGCCAAACCTGGGCATCGTCTCCTACCGTGAAGGCAAGTCGTTCGTCATGGCCGACATCCCCGGCATCATCGAGGGTGCCAGTGCAGGCAAGGGCCTGGGACTGCGCTTCCTGCGCCACATCGAGCGCAACTCGCTGCTGCTCTTCATGGTGCCTGCCGACAGCGATGACATCCGCCGGGAATATGAAATCCTGCTGAACGAGCTGCGCACCTTCAACCCCGAGATGCTGGACAAGCAGCGCGTGCTGGCCGTCACCAAGTGCGACATGCTGGATCAGGAGCTGATGGACGAGATAGAGCCTACCTTGCCCGAAGGCATTCCGCACGTTTTCCTCTCCTCCATCTCCGGCCTGGGCGTTTCTGCGCTGAAGGATATCCTCTGGGAAGAGCTGAACAAGGAGAGCAACAAGATAGAGGGCAAAGTGGAAAGCATCGCCCACCGCCCCAAGGACCTCAGCCACCTGCAACAGGAGCTGAAGGCCGAAGGCGAAGACGAGGACTTGGACTACGAATATGTGGACAGTGACGATGACATCGACGACTTGGAAGACTTCGAGTACGAGGAAGAGGATTGGGAAGAGAAATAAATCATGGATAACAGCCCCATCATCCAATACACCAGCCTGCCGGACGACGTTATAGCCTTCAGCACCACTCGCCACGGCGGTTGCAGCCGGGGAAACTACGCCTCGCTGAACTGCACGCCCTACACAGGTGATGACGCTGACTGTGTCCGCCGCAACCAAGAGATACTCTGTGATGCCCTGCCACAGCGTCCCCACGAACTCGTCATCCCGTTCCAGACTCACGAGACAGAGGCTTTCGCCATCAGCGATGCCTACCTGCAAGCCTCCGATAAAGAACGCCAAGCGATGCTCAAGGGCATCGATGTGCTGGTAACTCGCGAACCGGGTGTCTGCATCTGTATCTCTACCGCCGACTGCATACCTATATTATTATACGACAAGCAGCACCGTACCGTCGTCGCCATCCATGCAGGCTGGCGTGGTACGGTCAACCGCATCGTCCTGCGCACGCTGAAGCGTATGCAGGCTCTCTACGACACGGACGGACGATACGTGTCAGCCGTCATCGGTCCTGGCATCTCCCTCCCTGCTTTCGAAGTGGGCGAAGAGGTCTATGAAGCCTTCCGCAAGCAAGGCTTCCCGATGGAGTACATCTCCGAGTGGAACCCCGTCACCCACAAACACCACATCGACCTCTGGGCGGCCAACCGCCTGCAACTACAGGACTTCGGCGTGCCCTCAGAGCAAGTGGAGACGGCAGGCATCTGCACCTTCAGCCAGTACGAGGATTTCTTTTCTGCACGCAGGATGGGGATACAGTCGGGAAGAATATTAAGCGGAATTTTTTTAATTAGTACTTAAACAATACCTTGAATAAATTGATAAGTTTTATGGAATTATCAGATAAAGCAAAGATACATATCGGATTTATATGTCCAATACTAGTCATAACATTATCTTCATTTTTCGCTGATAGAGATGACAAATTATTGCATATTATCGGAGGGTCTTGTTTCGTTTTATTATACATTATAGTACTCATTTTTACTTCAAATCGATATAAGAAGTATTATATAAAACGCAAATATCCAAACATTTACAGCACTTATCTAAATCCCCCAAAAGACAAACAACATAATTTATTTAAGGCATATAAATCTGAACCATTATATACAATAGATTTTTTAATAAATTCTTCATTTAACACACTTCATAATATAGAAGAAGATATTAAGCGTAGTAAAGACCCTGAATTTTTGGAAATGTGGATGAAGGAGCATCAAGAAAAGGTCGATAAAGCAAAAGCTGAAATAATGAATCTCATTTATGCCACTAACAAAAATGCAGCTTGGTATAATCAAGCTCTTTTATACATAGAAAAGTTAAACTGGAAAGTTCCATTAACCCATTTCCCCAATAAAAAAGAAAGGTTAACTCCAGTTGTATATCCATTAATTTATTTTCCAAATGAAATAGCTTTGCTCCTAAACGAAATCAGTAACTACAAAAAATATTCACTTACTGACGAACTAAGTTCTACCTCCACATTAAAAAACTTCTCTGATGATATTACTTATGATGATATAATAAATAAAGAAGTAGAATTTAATGACGATTCAATTTATGTCAGAAAAAAAGTCTGGGATGGCGTTAAATATACCATTAAA
>CAMWRY010000121.1 GCA_947176775.1 uncultured Bacteroides sp. | reverse complement strand
TCCACAGTGAATTTATATACAACGCGTGAACTGAACGTAGAGGCGGTTTCTCTACCTAGGACAATGCACTGGTGAAGCTTATTTTAGTTTTCCATGTACTTATGCGGACGATAATTGAAACCGGCCACATCCATCGTTGCCGCCATATTGTTGTTGACCACGGCGTCCGGAGCATCCATACCTTGGGTGACAGGACGTGTGGGATCTTCACGATGACAGATGTCCTGAAGCATGCGCGAGAGTTTCGGGCCTTGATTTCCATTCCACTGGTCGGGCACCTCATTGCCGATACACCACATCACGATACTTGGATTATTGCGGTAGTGACGAACCAGATTTACCAGGTCTTTCTCTACCCATTCATCAAATATCTTATGGTATCCGTTCTGCACCTTGGCACTTTTCCACTCGTCGAAAGACTCTGCCATCACCATCATGCCCATCTCGTCACAGGCACGAATCAGTTCGGGAGCAGGCATATTGTGGGAAGTACGGATGGCGTTGCAACCCATGTCTTTCAGCATACGAATCTGGCGGCGAATGCCCGCTTCATTGACAATTCCGCCCAGAGGGCCTAAGTCATGGTGGTTGCATACCCCTTTGAATTTCGTCAGTTTGCCGTTCAAGAAGAAGCCCTTGTCAGGCACAAGTTCTATGGTACGAATACCGAAACGGGTTGTATATTCATCTTTCAGAACCTCTCCTTCATAAATCTTGGTTTCGGCCGTGTAGAGTACTGGAGCATCGGGCGACCACAAAGAGGGATTATAGACTACGAAATTCTGGCTGAAGAAAGTACCGTCCAGTTTATCCCCCGGTCTGTCATCCGAAGAAAGCATTTTGCCATCCGCATCCTTGATTTGAGTTACAATGCGGTAGTTGGATACATTCTTACCGGCAGGCATCGCCAACTCGGTTTTCACATGGATTCTGGCAAAACCTTCTTCCACTACCGGAGTAGTCACTACAGTGCCCCATGCAGGAATATGCACCTCCTCATTGACGACAAGATGTACATTGCGATAAAGCCCTGCACCCGGATACCAACGGGAAGATTCGGGCTCGTTCTCCAAACGCACGGCAAGTGTGTTCACTTCGTTCTCCTTCAGATAGGGGGTAGCATCTATATAGAAGGAGTTATAGCCGTAGGGCCAGTAGCCAGCCTCTTGTCCATTGACATAGACCTGCGCGTGGCTCATGGCACCGTCAAATACCAGCGTGGCTTTTTTACCCTTCTTGAAAGCAGGCGCCTCAAAGTTCAGACGATACCATCCCACCCCGACAAAGGGCAGTCCTCCGGTACGTCCGGCGTGCTCCATCGCCTCCTTCTGCCCATCTTGGGCTATTGCCACATTCTGCTTGTCGTTGTTGATGCTGAAGGGACCATAGATGGCCCAGTCGTGCGGCACCGTCACCGACTGCCACTTAACATCATTACAAGTGTGACTGCTGAAGTCCTTGCTGTCTTCACGAGTGAATTTCCATCCTTTCTTAAAAGTCTGCACGGTGCGTACCTGTGCCTGAAGTAGCAGAGGAACGGCCAACAGGAAAACAGCTGCCAATTTAAGTTTTCGGTTCATATCATTTCTATTTATTGTTTTTTTTCATTTCAAATACCATCTCTCCGGCATGTACCAGTTCGT
Source organism: uncultured Bacteroides sp. (assembly GCA_947176775.1). GTDB lineage: Bacteria > Bacteroidota > Bacteroidia > Bacteroidales > Bacteroidaceae > Bacteroides. Next base: position 3,866 of record CAMWRY010000121.1, on the reverse strand, counting down.
CGTGGGTGATACGGAAACGGTCATGTTTCACTCCCCCTAACTGTACCTCTTTGATGTAGTCCGAATCGGAAGAGGATTTGCGGATAACCAGCTTTTCCTCTTTATAATAGCGAGGATCTAGACGAAGGGTTACTTTATCGAAAGTGGGTGCCGTAAGCGTATAGTCCGGAGTTCCGGGACAATCCGGATAGAAGCCCATCATGCTGAAAATAGCCCATGCGGACATCGTACCGGTGTCATCGTTGCCCGGAATACCGTTCGGCTTATCCGTGAAGTAGCGTGCCAGCAACTCCTTGACCAGCTTCTGTGTACGCCATTCCTCACCTCGAAAATAGCTGAAAAGGTAAGGGTAAGCGATGTCCGGTTCGTTAGCCGGGTCGTACAACCCTTCGTCAAACACTTTCTGAAGTTTGTCCACAAAGTTCTTCTTGCCGCCCATCAGTTTGGCAAGTCCCAATACGTCATGAGGCACATAGAAAGTATAGTTCCAGGAATTTCCTTCATGGAAACCCGGACTCGGTGCAAAATCAGCTCCTTCCATGGGATTGAAAGGCGAATAGAACTTTCCGTCCGGCAGGATGGGACGAAGCGTACCGAACTCGCGGCAATAATAGTGCTTGTAGCCCATTGAGCGTTTGTAGAACAGTTCCGCATCTTCCTTCTTACCCAACGCCTTGGCAAAACGGGAAAGAGCATAATCGGCAATGTAATATTCCAACGCATGAGAGACCGAATTGTCGTACTGTTCACGCAAGGGGACATAACCCAATGAATAATAATCATCGGCATCCGGACGCATCAGGTTCTCCTTGCCGGGCAAAGTGGCCGACTTGTACATGGCTTCGTAGGCGGTCGTCACATCAAAGTCACGCAGACCTTTCATCCAGGTGTCCACAATCACAGGAATGGAAGGATCACCCTCCATCGTCAGCGTCTCGCGACCATAAAGCTCCCATTTGGGCAGCCAACCATGTTCACGATACATGTCCAGCATGGTACGCACCATATCCAGCTGACGATCGGGGAAGAGCAAAGTCATCAATTGGTGAACATTCCGGTAGGTGTCCCACAGAGAAAATACGGTATAACGGTTTCCATTCGCTGTCCGTATTTCGCTGCCTTCCATGGTCGGATATTGGCCATTGACGTCCTGCAAGGTGTTCGGATGTATCAGGAAATGGTACAAAGCCGTATAGAACACACGGCGCTGTTCCTCCGTCCCCCCCTCTACCAACACACGGCTTAGGTCATCGTTCCACGCCTGTCGTGCGGCGGCATGCAGTTGCTCAAAACTCTTTCCGGCTTGTTCAGCTTCCAAGTTTCGACGTGCGTTGTCAATGCTTACAAAAGAGACTCCCACGCTTACTTCCACCTGCTCGTTGCTTTCGGCGTCGAAAGTGAACCAGACACCAATGTCATCGCCGCTCATCTCTTTGGTGTAATGCGAATAGAGTTTACGGGTGCCTGATGTGTTGTCCCACTGGGCCTCTACGCCCATCTTGCGCATCTGCTTCCAATAGCCCCTCGTCTGGGGAACTTTATTGATTTTCATCACGAAATAGACCGGAAACACGGCATTGGGATTGTAGCAGAAGGTGCCCAGCAGCTTGCTCCCCTCTATTTCGGTGTCGCTCACAAAACGAACGGTGGCACCGCTTTCGTTAGTCAGTCCTTCACCCAAGTTCAACAAGATATTTCCTTGTCCGCCCGGAAAGGTAAAACGGGCGCGACCTGTACGCGGAGTGGCCGTGACTTCGGTCTTTATGCCGTACTTGGTCAGGTAGTTGGTGTAGTAACCCGGGGTGGCCTGCTCGTCCTTATAAGCACTACCGTATTGCAGATAGTCTACATTCAGTTCGCCTGCGGTAGGCATCAGCAGCAAGGATCCCAATTCCGGACATCCCACACCGCTGAGATTGACATGTGCATAGCCGGTGAAATAGGTATTCTTATATTCGTAGGGAGTGGACCACCAACGGCTGTCCTTGTCTATGTTGCCGTTCACCGTTCCCATCACGTTGAAAGGAACCACCGACATCATTCCCTGCGGACACACAGCTCCCGGATTGGTAGTGCCGTAATTGGTGGTACCCACAAAAGGATTCACGTAGTCCACCGGTTGTCTGGCACCGCCATCCACCACAATCTCGTCCGTGAATATCCATCCGCCTATCTTCTTGTCGGCACGTGCCTGGTAACGGATGTAACGGGCACGGGTCTCCCCTTTCCAGCCGTAGTTCTTGAAGCAAACAACCGAATCTTTGGACACAACATTCTCCAGATGCGCCAATTCCGTGAAAGTCACGTTGTCGGACGAAACGGAAATAATGACTTCGGCAGGAAGGAAAATTTCCGGTCCCACCACCTGCATGAAGTCGGCACTAATCGAGCGGATTTCATCTTCCTGCTCCAAGTCGATAGTCACGTCCAAGCGGTCGCGTGAGATAAAGCCTTGCCATATACCATCCGAATTGGTCCATCCACCACGAATACCGTCAGTCAGCGCCTTGTCTCCCTGCGCTTTGTAGTATTCACTGTAAGGTGCGTTATACGTCACCGGCTTGCCCAACGCCAGATGCCGGATGGGCTGAAGCGATTCCGGACGGTTGCCAATTTCATTCTTCAACTGGAAAGGATGATAGCCTGCGGCCTGCAACCGTTCCACCTCGCGCAAGGCACTACGACGAAAATCAGAATATGACTTACGTTCGGGTACTCCCCAAGCCACTTCGGCAAGTGCCAGGATACGAGGATATATCATACTCTCATAATGCTCATCGGTAGGGATATACTCTGCCCACAGATTGGCCTGTACACCATACAGCAACTTGGCATCCTCCGGAGTGAACGAGGCCGGAACCGGATCGTATGAATAGACCTTGGCCAACGGCAGATAGCCGCCTATGGCCTCCGGCTGTGAGTAAGGTGCATCCTGGTAGCTGTCAAAGTAGCAGTATGCCCCTGGAGTCATCACGGCACGATGACCGGCCTTTACCGCCTTCAGGCCGCCTTCTTCACCACGCCAAGACATCACAGTGGCATTGGGCGCCAAACCACCCTCCATGATTTCATCCCAGCCCAGCAATTTACGGCCATGCTTGTTCAGAAATACCTCCATACGGTGGATGAGGTAGCTTTGCAACTCATTCACATCTTTCAAGCCCTCCTCCTTCATGCGCTGCTGGCACTTAGGACAACTCTTCCAGGCTTGTTTGCCGGCTTCGTCACCTCCTACGTGGATGTACTCTGAAGGGAAAAGTTCCATCACCTCTGTCAGCACATCTTCCAGGAAGGCAAATGTCTGTTCGTTGCCGACACAGAAATCCGCACTGGTGTAAGGTTTCCCCTCGCACGAGAGTTGGGGATATGCCACCAAAGCCTCTTCCGAATGAGCCGGCATTTCTATTTCAGGAATAAGGGTGATATGACGTTCGGCAGCATAGCGCACCAGTTCGCGGATATCATCTTGAGTATAATAGCCACCATAAGCAGCAGGATCCGTCCCTTCACAATACTTGCGTCCGTTGGGAGCGTTCCACCACGTCTTCCAAATGCTTTCAGGACGCCATGCAGCCAGTTCCGTAAGCCGGGGATATTTCTTGATTTCAATTCTCCACCCGGCGGCATCCGTCAAGTGCAGGTGCAGGCGATTGATTTTGTAATGTGCCAAGGCATCCATCTGCTTCATCAGAAACTCTTTGCTACGGAAATGCCGTGAAACGGCAATCATCAGACCGCGATAATCAAAGCGTGGCGCGTCTTCGATCTTGACGGCAGCCACTTGCCAAAGATTCTCCCCGGCAGGTTCGGCCAGCTGAAGCAAAGTCTGCAAGCCATAGAACAGTCCGGCATCCGTAGCCGAGAAG
>CAMWRY010000120.1 GCA_947176775.1 uncultured Bacteroides sp. | reverse complement strand
CGTTCGCCCAGTGTCTGTAGATTCTTGATTGCAATCCCGTTCCAGTGGATCACACTGTTTTCCTTCCGGCTAGACAGGAGGATGGGTGCAGGCATCTCTGGCGTATGAGCGATGGCTTTCAGGTTGGGAGAGACTACTCCGAACTGGTCCATGGCGAAATTGTGGAAACCGCCCCGGGTTATGATATCGGAATCGTCGGCAACGGTGAAATCTCCATCCGCCGGATTACGGAAGCTGGCAGTTGCCACAATGGAATGTTCGTCTGTACGGTTCTTCCGGACAGCGGCATACGAAAGGCTGTCGGTGAAAACATTGTAGTCCACCATCAATCCCCATTCCTGCATACCTATCGGCTGGTAGGCCGTCATCACGATGTTGCGCGTAAAGACATCCCCACTTCCGGCAAACCACACGTGCGGATGAAAAGAGTTATTAACCATGATGTTGTTTTCTACAATCCGGTAAAAACCCTCTCGCAACTTAATTCCACCGTTGAGACAGAGATTATTGTATATATGGTAATTGCTGGAACCGTCATCCAAGTCAATGTCCCAGCCCCGGTCGCAGCGGAAACGGTTGTTCCTGATTACGGTGGTGCGGACAACATCTGCCAGAATCAGAGCCCGGTCCTTGGATAGGATGGAGTTCATGGTGCCATAATTCGGATGCCAATAGCGGTCGCGCCCCCATGAATTAAAAGAGCCGTGGTCACCAGTCTCCTTTACCGTATCGAAAACATCATTGAACTCCAGGACATGTCCGCCCCATGTGCCTTCACTGATATTGATTCCGGCGCGAGGAGTATCGTAGATACTGTTGTGGCTGACAGTAATGTCCTGGGACATGGATATCTCCACTCCAGTAATTTGTTTCTCGAACAGGCCGATAGAGTGAATCAGATTGTCATAAACCAGACACTGGGCAGGATAATTATTGTTCGCAGGCCCTTGGGCATGTTCCAATTTTTCATAGGGAACAAACTCACCATATGCAAAGCTGGGCGAACGGACTGCTTTCGGGTCGCCTATGAAACAGATGGCACTGGCTCCGATGTGGATGAAATGAGAGCCCGAGACTTCCGAACGGCGGTTATAGTTAGAGAAGAAGACCGCATTTCCTCCCAAATTGTGCAGACTGAGGTTGCTCAACTCACATCCGCAACTCGATTAAATGCTTGAGTTGGTGAGATTCAAACAGTGCTTCGTATATCTTCTCCTCTTCTGTCGGATAATAATAAAGCGTATGTTCATTGGCGGCATAATACCATTCGCCCGGCGCATCTAGTTCTTCAAAAATATTTTCCACCATCCGGTTGTCCGGGTGAATGCCGGACGGCCGGTTATTTTGCCATCCGCCTTCCAAATGCAGGTTTCCCTTAGCATCTTTCCCATTAATGCGGTAATGGAAGTCTCCCCAGTCGCTATTGTGCATGGCATGTACATATCCTCCTGCCGGATTCTTCCATTTCCGAACCCTTGCAGGCGCTGTGGCTTGTGCGGAGGTACCATTGAACCGGACTGCTTTTTCATCAAAATTCGGATAACGTGCCATGTGGCGAATCTGCCCGTTGACCACCAACATGTCCATCACCAGCTCTCCCTCTACCCGGGCTTTCATGATTCCCTTCTTGTAGGGCTCCCAAGTAAGCGGCAAAGGTATTCCCCCGTAAGGACAACCCTCTCTCCGGGATAGGCTTTTACCGTCAACCGCCGGTGGTCGTTTCCGTCTTGAGGAGTGAATACAACCGGTTGGTGGAGTATGTATTTCCCCCCCGGATATAAATTGTCACATCTCCTTTTTCCGACCGAACCTTTTCCAAAGCGGCCGAAAGGTCTTACAACGGATGCCGGATAGTTCCTTCTCCGGCATTGTCACCAGTGGCGGCCACATAGACTTCGGTCTGTGCACATGCCGATGATGCCATGAAAGCCATTAATATCACCGACAGAATAGCTGTTCTTTTGTTCATTTTATTATTTTTTTAGATTTAAGCTCATTAAGAAAGGTGTTATTTTTCCGTATCCTCCTCATGTCCCGAAAGGATAGGCAAGCAAATCTGGTACTTCACCGACAGTATACGCGTGAGGAACACCGACACTCCGCCTACAATCTGGCAGACGAACGCCTCCAGTCCCCAAAGATGGCACAACCAGTAGAAGGTGCCTCCTACCACGCACGCCATCGCATAAATCTCTTTTCGGAATATCAGCGGAATCTCGTTGATGAAGACATCGCGTATCACACCGCCTGCGGCTCCGGTGATACTACCCATGATGATGGCCACCCAGAAAGGATAGCCCAGAAGGATGCTCTTGCCCACACCGACCACCGTGAAGAGTGCCAGACCGATGCTGTCGAAGATAAAGAAAGTATTGTTCAAGTGAATGAGGTACTTACCGAAGAGGATAACCCACAGCAGTGCCAGTCCGGTACAAATCAGGTAAATGGGATCCGTCATCCATCCCGGAGTGACGTCCAGCAGCAGGTCGCGTATGGTACCGCCACCGATGGCTGTCACAAAACCTACCACGTACGCACCGAACCAGTCGAAGCGCTTGGCCGAAGCCAGACGTATACCACTAATAGCGAAGGCAAACGTGCCTATGAAATCGAGTATCTGAACAAATGTCGGCATTGTCATATTGAAATTAAGAATTAAAATTAAAGATTAAAACAGTGCTATTTTCAATTAAGTACTCAAAATAATGGGCAAAGTAACAAATAATTTCCCTAAGAAAGCGTATTTTTGCTCCATCATTTTTTCACCAATTACAATAATGAAAGTAACCATCGTATCGGGCGCACGCCCCAACTTTATGAAAATAGCCCCCATCTGCCGGGCCATCGATGCTGCCAGAGAGGCAGGAAAAAACATCTCTTACCGCATCGTCTACACCGGGCCGGAGGATGATACCAGTCTGGATGCCTCACTCTTCTCCGACCTCGCCATGAGGAAACCCGATGCCTACTTGGGCGTCACCGGACACGACCATTCGCAGGTGGCAGCCGCCATCATGCTCGCCTTTGAACAGGAGCTGGACGAACATCCGGCCCAAGTCATACTGGTGGTGGACGACATGACCGCTACCATGAGTTGCGCCATCGTCGCCAAGAAGCGCGGCCTGAAGGTGGCGCACGTGATAGCCGGCACGCGCTCTTTCGACATGAACATGCCGCGCGAAGTGAACCGCACCATCGTGGACGCCATCTCCGACTACCTCTTCACTGCCGGTATGGTGGCCAACCGTAACCTCCACCAAGAGGGCATGATACCCGACTACATCCACTACGTAGGCAATATACTGATCGACACCATCCGCTTCAACCGCCATCGTCTGGTACAGCCCATGTGGTTCTCCAGCCTCGGCCTGCGGAAAGGGAACTACCTGTTGCTCACGCTCAACCGCCGCGACTTGCTGGCGAAAAGGGCTGTGCTCCACTCCCTGCTACAGACCATCATAGAAAAGGCCGAAGGCATGCCCGTCGTAGCCCCTCTGCACCCCTATGTGCAACAAGCGGTAAAGGCGCTGGAACTGAACGCCCCGAACCTCCATATCCTGCCTCCGCAGAGTTACCTGCATTTCGGCTTCCTCATCAACCAAGCACGCGGCATCATCACTGATTCGGGCAACATTGCCGAGGAGGCCACTTTCCTCGACGTACCTTGTATTACCCTCAACACTTACGCCGAGCATCCCGAAACCTGGCGCATCGGCACCAATGAGCTGGTAGGCGAAAACTCCTTCGCCCTCTCCGCCTCGCTCGACAAGCTGTTGCACGGAGAATGGAAGCATACCACCCTGCCCGACCGATGGGACGGACGAACGGCGGAACGCATCGTGCAAACGCTGATTAAGTAATCCGAACCGTACCCGGCCCATACCTGAACCGTGTCATCTCCGAATCCTTTTATACGGAGCTGATACGGAGATGGTACGGAGCAGATACGGAGATACTACGGAGATCATACGGAGATACTACGGAGATGCTACGGAGATGGGCATTATGTAAAACTTAAATTAATAACTTCTTTTAGCTTCTTGATTCACTGTAAATTATTACCTTTGCAGCCTGAATTATGTGTAAATTATGAAGCAACGATATATAAATTACATCCTTTTTCTGCTGTTTCTGTTCACCTCCATCAGCGTATCTGCCCAAATTAAGGGAGTCATCACAGACTCACTCACCAACGAACCGCTGATGTACATCACTGTGCAATACGAAGGAAAAGGTGTAGGCAGCATATCCAACGCAAATGGAGAATACCAAGTAGAAACGCGCAAAGGCTGGGATGAACTGACCTTCTCCGCTGTAGGCTATATCACCAAGAAGGTGAAACTGAAGCCCGGCGTGCAAGTACTGAACGTCAAAATGCAATCGGACGACATCATGCTCTCCGAAGTCGTGGTAAAACCCAAGAAGGAGAAGTACTCGCGCAAGAACAATCCTGCCGTGGAGTTCATGAAGAAGGTCATCGAAAACAAGAAGGCACTGAAGCTGGAGGAGAACGACTACTACCAGTATCAGAAGTACGAGAAGATGAAAATGTCCCTCAACGACGTCACTCCCGACAAGATGGAAAAGGGCATCTACAAGAAATTCTCCTTCTTCAAGGACCAGGTAGAAGTGTCGCCCAAAACCAACAAGATGATTCTGCCCATCTCCATCAAAGAGACTGCCAGCCGGACCGTCTACCGCAAAAATCCCAAAAGCGAGAAGACCATCATCGAAGGCATGAACTCCACCGGTATCGAAGAGTTCTTCAACACCGGTGACATGTTGGGAACCATCCTTACGGACGTGTTCTCCAACATCAACATCTACGATGATGAAATCCGCCTGCTGCAACGCCACTTCATCAGCCCCATCGGCAAGGGAGGCATCAGTTTCTACAAATACTACCTGATGGACACGCTCATGGTGGACAAACAAGAGTGCGTGCACCTGACTTTCGTTCCGCAGAACTCGCAGGACTTCGGCTTCACGGGACACCTCTATGTGGTGAAGGACTCCACCTATGCCGTGAAGAAGTGTACCATGCAGCTGCCCAAGAAGACGGGTGTCAACTTTGTGGAGAACCTCGACATCGTGCAGCAGTTCGAGCAGTTGCCGGACAGTAACTGGGTGCTGACTGATGACGACATGACCGTGGAACTGCACTTCGTGAAGGGCATACAAGGACTGGAGGTGCAGCGCACCACCAAATATACCGACTATCAGTTCACCGAAATAGAACCCCGGCTCTTCCGCCTGAAAGGAAACGTCATCAAGGAGGCGAACATGCTTGCCAAGAGCGACGAGTATTGGGCGAAAGTGCGCCAGGTGCCCCTCACCAAGAAGGAGAGCACGATGGACGTGTTCATGAACCGAATCGAGCAGATACCCGGCTTCAAGTACGTCATCTTCGGTGCCAAAGCCTTGATTGAGAACTTTGTGGAGACGGGCAGCAAGAACCATCCCAGCAAGTTCGACTTGGGACCCATCAACACCATAATAACCAGCAACTACGTCAACGGCACTCGCTTCC
>CAMWRY010000119.1 GCA_947176775.1 uncultured Bacteroides sp. | reverse complement strand
GACACCAACGTGAAATACCTGCAGGAAAACGGCGTGCGCATCTGGAACGAATGGGCGGACGAAAACGGCGACTTGGGACACATCTACGGCTATCAGTGGCGCTCGTGGCCCGACTACAAAGGAGGCTTCATCGACCAAATCAGCGAAGCCGTGGCGACCATCAGGCACAATCCCGACTCGCGCCGCATCATCGTCAGCGCTTGGAACGTGGCCGACCTGGACAACATGAACCTCCCCCCCTGCCACGCCTTCTTCCAGTTCTACGTAGCCGATGGCCGGTTGAGCCTGCAACTGTACCAGCGCAGCGCAGACATTTTTCTGGGAGTGCCCTTTAACATCGCCTCCTATGCCTTGCTCTTACAGATGATGGCACAGGTCACCGGACTGAAAGCCGGAGATTTCGTCCACACGCTGGGCGACGCCCATATCTACCTGAACCACTTGGAGCAGGTGAAGTTACAACTGACACGTGAACCGAGAGAACTGCCGCAAATGAGAATCAATCCGGAGGTAAAGAGCATCTTCGACTTCAAGTTCGATGATTTCGAGCTCATCAACTACCACCCTCATCCACATATTGCAGGAAAAGTTTCAGTATAAAAAAGAAGAAATAATGATTAGTATCATCGCCGCAGTAGACAGAAAAGGAGGCATCGGCTACCAGAACCGACTGCTATTTTGGCTCCCCAACGACTTGAAGCGTTTCAAGGCTCTCACCACGGGAAACACCATTATCATGGGACGGAAGACCTTCGAGTCCCTCCCCAAAGGGGCGCTCCCCAACCGCCGCAATGTTGTCCTCTCCACCCGTAAAGACCTTTCCTGCCCCGGTGCTGAAGTCTTCCCTTCGCTGGAAACAGCCCTGAACAGCTGCCGCCCCGACGAACACGTTTACATCATCGGCGGCGCAAGTCTCTACCGTCAGGCACTTCCCCTCGCAGATTTCCTCTGCCTGACCGAAGTGGATGCCGAAGCGCCTCAAGCAGACGCCTATTTTCCCGAAGTGGCACCGGCCGTATGGCAAGAAAAAAGCAGGGAGCTTCATCTCGCAGACGAGAAGCATCCCTGCCCTTATGCCTTTGTCGATTATATCCGCCGATAGAATCAATCTTCCTCCTCTTCTTCCACCGTTATAGGCATCTGCCGCTTGATGGCCTCGTGGAAAGATATCAAAGTCTCTGTACGTGCCAGTCCGAGCGGCTGCAACTTGTCATGTATGATACTCAGCAAATGATGGTTGTTACGAGCATAAAGCTTGATGAACATGTCATACTTGCCCGTTGTAAAATGGCATTCCACAATCTCGGGAATGGCCTCCAACGCCCTCGTCACTGCATCAAAAGAAGCAGGGTCTTTCAGATAGATACCGATATAAGCACACGTCTCATACCCTATCTTCTCCGGATCAATCACATATTCAGAGCCTTTCAATATACCCAGATTCGTCAGTTTCTGGATGCGCTGGTGAATGGCTGCTCCCGATACATTGCAGGCTCTGGCCACTTCCAGAAAAGGAATGCGTGCATTATCGGCAATGAGTTTCAAAATCTGCTCGTCTAAAGTATCCAATTGATGATGTCCCATTTCAATTTCTAATGATTAATAAATTACTATACCTTCCGCATATCTATGCGACAACATGCAAAGTTAGCTATTTTTTCGCCAATAAAAATACGGTCTATAACTTTTCTTGCAAAAAAAAGAGTAATACTGCATTCCGGCTACCCTCGAACGTAAGGCCCCAAATTCCACCTCACACAACCGGAAAATTGCAGATGAACCTGAAAGATGCTATCTTTGTACCTAAGAACAATAATAATAAACCATTATGAGAAAGCACTTTTTATTTCTGTTATGCCTGGTGGCAGCAATCTCTTTGCATGCCCAGAACTTCACCGATTACTTTACAGACAAGACCTTGCGCGTAGACTACCTCTTCACCGGAAATGCCGCCCGGCAGGAGATATGTTTGGACGGACTCTCCAGTCTTCCTACATGGGCAGGCCGAAAACATCATCTGTCCGAACTCCCCCTGCAAGGCAACGGACAAATCGTGATGCGCGATGTAGCCGACGGCCGTATCATCTACAAGACCTCCTTCTCTTCACTCTTCCAGGAATGGCTGGAAACGGATGAGGCCAAAGCCGTTACCAAGGGATTCGAGAACACCTTCCTCCTTCCCTATCCCCTCCGTCCTGCCGAAATAGAGATAACGCTCCTCGACCCACGCCGAAACGTGCGGGCAAGCATGAAACACACAATTACCCCCGACGATATCCTGATACACCAAAAGGGAACCGCCCACATCACGCCCCACAAATACCTGCTGCAAAGCGGTAGTACCGACAAATGCATCGACGTCGCCATCCTTGCCGAAGGATATACCGTTGAAGAGATGTCACTGTTCTACGAAGATGCTGCCATCGCCTGTGAAAGCCTCTTTGCCCACGAACCCTTCCGCACCATGAAGCAGCACTTCAACATCGTAGCCGTAGCCAGCCCCTCGGAAGACAGCGGTGTCAGTGTTCCACGCTTAGGCGACTGGAAACGCACAGCCTTCAGCTCGCATTTCAGCACCTTCTATTCAGACCGCTATCTGACCACTTCTCGTGTCAAGTCCATACACGATGCCCTGGCAGGAATCCCTTACGAACACATCATCATACTGGCCAATACGGAAGAGTACGGTGGAGGCGGCATATATAATTCCTATACACTCACCACAGCCCATCACCCCATGTTCCGTCCCGTCGTTGTGCACGAATTCGGACACAGCTTTGGAGGTCTGGCCGATGAATACTTCTATGACAACGATGTAATGACAGACACCTATCCACTGGATGTGGAACCTTGGGAGCAAAACATCAGTACAAAGGTCAATTTCACTGCCAAGTGGGAGGACATGCTTGCCAAGAAGACTCCCGTTCCTACCCCTACCTCCGAAAGTTCTAAATACCCCGTAGGCGTATATGAAGGGGGCGGTTACTCCGCCAAAGGTATATACCGGCCGGCCGACAATTGCCGCATGCGTACCAACGAATATCCTACATTCTGTCCCGTCTGCCAACGGGCCATTCGTCGCATCATCGAATTCTACACCGAATAAAAAACAAGATTAAACATTAAAAATGTAAAAGCTATGATCGGACTTCAACGTATCACGACAGCTGACACCGACTTATACAGCTACATGGAACAGCTAATAACTCAATCCTTCCCGGCAGAAGAATACCGGGAACTGAAGGAGTTGCGTATATATACAGATACCAAACCCCATTTCCACAATAACATCATCTTCCACAATAACATCCCGGTAGGTCTCATCACCTACTGGGATTTCGGCCGATTCTGCTACATAGAGCATTTTGCCATTGACCCCACCCAACGCAATGGCGGTCACGGAAGAACCGCACTGAACCAGCTGTGCCAGTTCCTAAAACGCCCTATCGTCCTGGAAGTGGAAATGCCTGAAGAAGAAATGGCACAACGCCGCATCAACTTCTATTGCCGCCAAGGTTTTTCCTTATGGGAGAAACCCTACCAGCAGCCCCCCTACAAGCCAGGAGACGACTATCTTCCCATGCTCCTCATGGCCTACGGAAATATACAATGCGAAAAAGATTTTGACACAGTGAAGGAATATCTCTACCGAGAAGTATACAATGTGAAATAACAATATTAGTCAAGGGAGGCCATCCGCCTCCCTTGCTCAACAATAAAAAACAATAAAGGCCGTTTCAACTGAATGAAACGGCCTTTATCATATCGTAAATCAACTACTTTACTGGCGCGCTTGCGCAGAATAGTTAATCTTCAGTGCATAAGCTTGACGAAGAGCTTCCTTAATATCTGTTACGATACCCATCTTCGTATCTTGGTCTACTTTCAAAGATACTGTCATCTGCGGCTGATCTTCTTCCTTCATACTGGCGCGTTCACCAATAACGTAATCTTGAATCTCAGCAGTCTCAGCATAACTGTCATTCAACTGGATACGGCTCTCATTACCCAATTTCTTACGAAATTCAGCAGTAGGCTTTCCTACATAGATAAACGTAACCAAAGACTTCTTTTCCAGTTTCTCCAATTCTGTAGCTTGCGGAACCTTAAACTCAACCTTCAAAGTTACCTCACGCATCGTTGTTACAATCATGAAGAAGAACAACAAGGTGAAAATAAGGTCAGGCAAAGAAGAAGTGTTCAACGCCGGCATTTCACGTTTACCAGTCTTATTAAATTTTCCCATTACTTCTTTTCTCCTTATTTTTTAGGTTCAGATTCAGAAATTCTCTGAGGATAAATCTCACGAATTGCATCCTGTTGCTCTCCGTCCAAATCTCCATAATTCTTGTGCCATTTTTCCTGAGCCAGTTCATCGCGCAACTCATTATAAGCAGCAACCAACTCATTCTGTACAGCCATATACGCCTTATATGAAGAACCACGGTCGCAACGCAAAGAAACTACATGGTTTTCCGTTACTTGAACCGTACCAAAGAACTGCACATTTTTAGCTATCTTCTCGGGCTTGGTCTCATCGTTATACGGATTAGCAATAAATTCTTTTGCCTTAGCACGCAATTGCTCTACACTAACATAATCGTTACCACACATCAACTGGTCGTTCAAATTCAAGAAGACTTGCAACACGTTGCGTTCCTTCTTCTTTTGATCTTCAATCTTCTGATCCTTCTCCGGTGGAGGCGGCAAACGTCTTGCCAAACCACGGTCAGTATCCATAGAAGTTGTAATCAAGAAGAAGATAAGCAGCAAGAATGCAATGTCCGCCGTAGAACTAGAGTTGACTTCGGGACATTTTCTTTTTCCTTTTGCCATTATTCTTTCCTTTCATTAAAGGTACTAATACAGACCTTCTTTTATTGTTATGACAATTTTTTCTTAATACCACCCAGTAGCATACATGCGATAGCCACTACAAAGAGTGTATAAAGAGAATAAAGGAACATATCAGTAGCTTGAGCCCAGAAACCTACGTTATCTGTACCATCGTAGCTAATGATTTCCAACTTTTCGGGACTACCCATGCACCATGTAATACCAAGAACAACAATTGAACCGGCCAATACATAGAGCGAACCCATAGAAGCTTTCGGGTTGCTAACCAAGAAATGGAAGAAGCTAACTACAGCAGCTACTGAAACAATAGCAAAGAGCGCATAAGTCAAGAATAACAACGCATCTGTGTGAGCCGGTTGCCACATTTCCGGGTCTACTCCCATCACTACTGCATCTCCCTGAGCGTCTCCGCCAAAGAAGAACAAGCCAATCACCACCAAAATGACAGCAAACATGGCATACAGTAGGTAGTATGAAATTTTATATGATAACTTAGCCATTTTACTTATTTTTTGTATTTCAAGTTATATTTGATAACCATATCCAACAGAGTGATAGAAGAATCTTCCATCTCGCTTGTCAAAGCCTCAATCTTAGAAAGGATGTAGTTGTAGAATACCTGCAGAACCAAAGCAGCAATCAAACCGAAAATAGTAGTAATCAAGGCAACCTTCATACCACCTGCTACGACCGTCGGAGAGATATCACCTACCTGCTGGATTTTATCGAACGCCTGCACCATACCGATTACAGTACCCATAAATCC
>CAMWRY010000118.1 GCA_947176775.1 uncultured Bacteroides sp. | reverse complement strand
GTCTCTACGCTTGCCGCTACTGCCTACGCGCAAGTATGGATTCCATTTACTTCCACCGATTTTAAAAATGATACTTGGAACGACAACATCATGGGTATGGCAAGTTGCATCATCCTGGCACACGACCGCAGCGACTTCCCCACTATCCGTGAGGAGGTAGAACGCCGTCACCAAGAGTACAATAAGGTGATAGGCGAGCAGGGATACGAGTTGATTTACCGCAACCGCCCCTATGACCAGGAAAAGTATGTACTGAACACCGGTGCCAATACAGAACCGGATGTGACGGCAACACGCCGCCAGCGCCTCATCTTGTTCATCATCCTGCTCATCGTCCCTGCCATAAACTTGAGCAGCATGACGCAAAGCCGCCTGCGGCAGCGTGTCAGCGAGGTAGGTGTGCGAAGGGCTTTCGGCAGCACGCGCATGGAGGTCATGGGACAGATTCTGGCAGAGAACTTGGTGGTGACCTTATTGGCCGGTGTGTTGGGGCTGCTGCTGAGTGTGGCGTTTGCCTATTTGGGCGAATCCATGCTGTTTGCCGAAGGTTTCAGCAAGACAGTGAATGCGCCGCTCATCAACGCTTCTATCCTGCTGCACGCCTCCACTTTCGGCTGGGCAGTGCTCTTCTGCTTCATCCTGAACTTGCTGAGTAGCGGCATTCCGGCATGGCGAGCGTCGAGAGTGGGAATTGTGGACGCGATTGGGGGAAGATTGAGGAAGTAGTTTTTTTAAAGGAGTTAAAGGTATTAGGGGAGTGATAACTTCTTAACTTTATCCTTATTAAATAACAACAACGAAATGACAAAGAAACTTTTTACACAGATAAAGAACGAATGGCAAAGCAATACCTGGTTGGCTTTGGAATTACTGGTGGTGAGCGTGGTGATGTGGTACGTTGTGGACTACATCTATACGCAGACCGCCACCGCCCTCGAACCGAAAGGTTTCGACATAGAGCACTGCTACCTCATTGAGATGGGGATTCTGACCGATAAGAGTCCTGGCTACATCCCTAATCAGTCGGAAGAAGAGCAGTTGAAGGACGTGCAGGAGATGCTGGACCGGCTGAAGCATCGTCCGGACGTGGAGGCAGCGAGCCTTTCGCAGAACTCTTATCCCTACAACGGCAGTAACAGCACGGCAATGGTGCAGTATGATACCTTGAGGGCACCCGGTTGGACGATACGCAGTTTCGTCACACCGGACTTTGTACGCGTATTCCGCTATCGGGGTACACGTGGCGAGACGCCCGAGCAACTCGCCTCCATGCTGGAGGACGACCGCCACTTCCTAGCTTCGGACAACCTCTATAGAGAGTACGATGTCTCCTTGACCTCGTTGGTGGGAAAACCGTTTTACCTCTTCGGCGATACCACCAGTACGATAACCTTGGGAGCCGCCCTGCAGAACGTGCGTTACTGCGATTATGCACAGGCTCGCGATTCCTATCGCATGGTATATAAGATGCCGCTTGGGTGGATGACTAATGCTACAGCAGTGGAGTGGTGTGTACGCGTGCGTCCCGACCAGGACCACGGCTTCATTGAGCGCCTGAAAGCGGACAGTGAGAAACTCTACCGTGTGGGCAACATCTTCATTGCCGAAGTGCGTTCGTTTGCCGATATCCGCAACAACTACCAGCGTAGCTGGGACACCGGACTTCGTAACTATTTGGTAGGCATGGGATTCTTGTTGCTGAACATCTTCCTCGGCCTGTTCGGCACCTTCTGGTTCCGCACGCAGCAGCGTCGTTCCGAAATGGCTCTGCACAAAGTACATGGTGCCACCGGACAAGCTGTCTTCAGCCGTCTGCTCTGCGAAGGGGTGCTGTTGTTACTACTTGTCACTCCTATAGCGCTCCTTGTCGATTACAATTTGGCACACCTGGAGTTGAATTCGTGGCGCAACGGCACTACGCTGGAGTGGGGGAGACTCTTGGCCTGTGCCGTTATCAGCTTCGTCCTGATGACCTTGATGATTGCCATCGGCAACGCCATTCCGGCACGCAAGGATATGCAGGTGCAGCCGGCAGAGGCGTTGCATGACGAATAAATGGAGGAAAATAGCCTGGAAAGCGTATGAAAAGAAGCCGAAAAAAACTTTTTGAAGAAAATTAAACAGGCTCTTAAAGTTTTTAGGGTGCAGCCTTCCTTTTGATTTCAAATAATTCGCTACATTTGCAACTTTAATTATAAAGTGATAGCAATATGCCAACAATATCTATTCGCGGAATGGAGATGCCAGCATCTCCTATCAGAAAACTGGCTCCTCTGGCCGATGCTGCCAAGCAGAGGGGTGTACATGTATTCCACCTGAACATCGGACAGCCTGACCTGCCTACGCCGCAAGTGGCGATTGACGCGATACGCAACATAGACCGAAAAGTACTGGAGTACAGTCCCAGTGCCGGATATCGCAGTTATCGTGAGAAGTTGGTGGGCTATTATGCGAAGTACAACATCCATCTGACAGCCGATGACATTATCATCACTTCCGGCGGTTCGGAAGCGGTGCTGTTCTCTTTTTTGGCCTGTCTGAATCCAGGGGACGAAATCATTGTCCCTGAACCGGCTTATGCCAACTATATGGCCTTTGCCATCTCTGCCGGCGCCAAGATACGCACCATCGCCACTACCATCGACGAGGGCTTTTCGCTGCCCAAGGTGGAGAAGTTCGAGGAGCTGATCAACGAGCGTACCCGTGCCATTCTGATTTGCAACCCCAACAATCCGACGGGGTACCTCTACACCCGTCGTGAGATGAACCAGATTCGCGACTTGGTGAAGAAGTACGATTTGTTCCTCTTCTCGGACGAGGTGTATCGTGAGTTCATCTACACCGGTTCGCCCTACATTTCGGCCTGCCACTTGGAGGGTATCGAGAATAATGTGGTGCTGATAGATTCCGTCTCCAAGCGTTATTCGGAGTGCGGTATCCGCATCGGTGCCTTGATTACGAAGAACAAGGAGATACGTGATGCTGTGATGAAGTTCTGCCAGGCACGTCTCAGTCCCCCCTTGATTGGTCAGATAGCTGCTGAGGCCTCCTTGGATGCCGACGAGGACTACTTGCGCGATACCTATGATGAGTATGTGGAGCGACGCAAGTGCCTGATTGATGGTCTGAACCGTATACCGGGCGTATATTCACCCATTCCGATGGGGGCTTTCTACACGGTAGCAAAACTGCCTGTGGACAATTCCGATAAATTCTGTGCCTGGTGCCTTTCCGAGTTCGAATATGAGGGCCAGACGGTGTTTATGGCTCCTGCCTCCGGTTTCTACACCACGCCCGGAGCCGGTCGCAACGAGGTGCGCATCGCCTACGTGCTGAAGAAGGAGGACCTGACGCGTGCACTCTTTGTACTTCAAAAGGCGTTGGAGGCTTATCCGGGAAGGGAAGAAAACCTATAATCGTTCGGCTTACATGAATTTTTCTCGTTTCGTTGCCCATCGCATCTACCGTGCTGGCGCCCTCGGTAACCAAGTTTCCCGTCCGGCCGTGCTCATCGCCTTGACGGGCATTGCCATCGGGTTGGCGGTGATGATTATCGCCGTTTCCGTCATCATTGGCTTCAAGCGTGAAATCCGGGAGAAGATTGTAGGGTTCGGGGCTCATATCCAGATAGGCAATCTGGATGCTGCCCGTTCCTACGAGACGCGTCCGGTAGTGGTGGGCGACAGCATGCTGGCAGCGCTCGCCGCCTATCCCGAAGTGCGGCATGTGCAGCGCTACTCCACCAAGCCGGGGATGATAAAGACGGCCGAGGCCTTTCAGGGCATTGTGCTGAAAGGGGTGGGGGGCGAATACGACAGGAGTTTCTTCTCCCGTCATCTGGTCGAAGGGGAGTTTCCGCAGTTCAGTGATTCCGCTTCCTCCAACTGTGCGGTCATCTCAAAGTCACTGGCCGAAAAGTTGAAGTTGAAGCTTGGTGACAAGATGGACACCTACTTCATACAGAACGATGTCCGCGCCCGGCGTTTGGAGATTGTAGGTATCTATCAAACGAACTTTTCCGAATACGATAACCTGTTCCTGCTGACTGATCTTTACTTGGTGAACCGTCTAAACAACTGGGAACCGGATCAAGTAAGTGGCGTAGAACTGGAAATACGTCATTACAATCAGCTGGAAGAAACGACCTACGAGATTTCTGCCGATGTGGACGAGCAGTCCGACCGCTACGGCTCCGAATACTGTGTGCGCAATGTGGAGCAGCTCAATCCTCAAATCTTTGCTTGGCTGGACATTCTGGACGTGAACATCTGGGTGATTCTGGTTTTGATGGTGGGTGTGGCAGGCTTTACCATGGTTTCCGGCCTGCTGATTATCATCATCGAGCGCACCTCCATGATTGGTGTACTGAAGTCTTTGGGTGCCAACAACTACACCATCCGCAAGGTGTTTTTATGGTTTGCCGTTTTTCTGATAGGAAAGGGCATGCTTTGGGGAAACCTCATCGGTCTTGTCTTCTATTTCGTGCAGCACTGGTTTGGCCTGTTCAAGCTCGATCCGGAAACGTACTACATGGCTACCGTCCCCGTCTCGTTCAACATCTGGCTGTTCTTGCTGCTGAACGCTGGTACGCTGGCTGCTTCCCTTCTGATGCTGATAGGCCCTTCTTTTCTGATAACACGCATCAGTCCGGCAACATCTATTCGTTACGAATAAGAAATAAGCATCGCATGATTTCGAGGTACGATTACTTCCTCAAAAATTCACTCTTTTTCCTAAATAGGCAGTGTAGCTTCCAACGTAACGACTGTAGCGGTTGCAACAGGTCGAACACCGGTAGGAGGAAGTAATATCTGCGCTTTTCTTCTAAATCACGGGCAGTACGATTGATGATGATAGCCTGTATGGCAAAGCGAAGCAGAAACAACAGGAAAGCAATGCCTGCTGTTAACCAGTGGAAATGCAAGATGCCGATAACCAATGTAGCTACCCAAACAATATGGAATACCAGACGGGTCAAGGTTTCAAAACCGGCCAGCCAGCGTTGTGTGCCTTGATACAGCCGCGCCGTAGAGGCATAGCCTATCTTCTCCTCTCGCCAGTCCTTGGCACGTAGCAGCGGCTGCATACGCACGATGGCCTTGGCGTCCGTTTCTACTCGTGTGTTTTCCGAAGTAGCCACATGGTTGATGAAAAGGTCATCGTCTCCACGCAGCAGAGGAAGGTGTGCGGCAAATCCCTTTTGCTGGTAGAAGAGCTCCTTACGGTAGGCCAGATTACGTCCAATGCCCATGTAAGGACTACCTGCCAGGGCAAATCCCAGATAGCGCATGGCAGTAAACAGACTATCGAAGGCCACCTGTTTATGCAGCCAGTTTTTGCCGCATTCGTAGCCGCTGTAGCCCAGTACCACTTGGGTACGTGAGGTAAAGTTGCGTGCTATCAGTCGTAACCATTGGTCGCTTTGGGGCATACAGTCGGCCTGAGTAAACACCAGCCAATCGTATTTACTGGCTTTGATACCCAGTGCTACAGCCAGTTTCTTTCGACTGATGTAACGGGAAGAATCAGGTACGAAACTGTGGTAGAGATGGGGATATTTCTCTTCGAGAAGGGTCAAATAATCTTCGCTCTCGTCCATATCGCCGTCAGTGATGACGATGACTTCAAATTGGG
>CAMWRY010000117.1 GCA_947176775.1 uncultured Bacteroides sp. | reverse complement strand
TGGGAACATTAGGCTGTGTGAACGATATGCTCCAGCGAGATAAGGAGAACAGGGCACTGCGCAAGATAGGGCGTGAGCGGATGAAGGAAATCCGTCGCCGATTGCTCGAAGTAAGTGCCTCCTCTTCCTCCTCCCACCTCTCATTGGAACAATTGGAAGATATTCGAAAGAATACATTGGAAAAGGAGGAACTGGAACGTAAGAAACTCATTAGAGCCTATTTAGTCATAGGCTGCATCGTATTGGCAGGACTTCTCTTTCTTCTCTTTCTTACCGATTCCCCATCTGGCACGCCTCACTCTCATTTCCGCAACGGTCTATTGCCGTCACGGCAAAATACTTCCGCGCCATCCACGGGCGGATGGGAGCGTAAGTGTATTCCGTGCCCTGTATGCGTTGTGCCAAGATGTTTTCCGGGTTGGAAGTATCCACGGGATAGGTGTCCGAGCCGTAGACCACATACATCGGGGCATTCCGCCGGTCATTGTCTGTCGACGGTTGCCAGCTTAGTTTCCAATAGCCGTTTTCGATAGCGTTTACCGTAAGTGCAGTGGGGGCGGTAGGAGCCATGTTGTCTATCCACGGCATGGCAGGTTGCAGAGCCGGGGCGGTGTAGAACTCTTCCGCCAATGTGTCATAAAGCCCTTGCGTGTTGTCCATCAGATACTTCACACGGTAGTGCGCCTCGCCTGCCAGACCTTGTGTACGGGTGAAGTGCATCTGCCGCTCTATCTCGTCCAACGTCCAGTTTCCCTCGCTGGGGTCGAGGAAGTAGATGCCAAGGCCGGGGATGATGTGACGCCCGTTGTTTTGCTCCTGCCAGTCGAGGGCAAAGGGGTAGAAGTGGTTGCCACGGAAATAGAGCATCGGGTAAATTTGGTCCTGAATGCCTTCGCCCAGCCATCCCTGCACGTCCTGATGGACGGTGTGGAAAGCGTTCCAGCCGCGTGAGGGGTAACGGGAGGTGTCCCGGTACTTTCCTACGGGGCAGGTGCTGACCTTCACCCAAGGTTTCAGTGCTTTTACACCTTTGTATATATAGCGCACGATTTCCGTCAGATTGTCCCGACGCCATTGGGCCAGGCTGCGCCCTTCGCCATACTTGCGGTAGTCGTAGCTGTCGGGGAAGCGTGGGGCGTTTTCGGGATAGCGCAGATAGTCGAAGTGCACACCGTCCACATCGTAGCGTTCCACCACCTCACGGACAAGGCTCATCAGGTATTCCTTGGTTTGCGGATGTCCGGGGTTCAGGAAATACTCACGCTTGTAGGGCACGCAGATGGCAGGTTTGCGTTTGGTGACAGATTCTTTGCCTAAGGAAGCAACGTGTTTGCGGTTGCCCAGGGGAATGGTTACCATCCAGGCATGGCACTCCATGCCGCGCTTGTGGCACTCTTCCACAGCAAAGGCCAACGGGTCGTAGCCGGGATTGCCGTTCACCTTTCCCGTCAGTATGGAGTTATAGGGTTCGATGGCCGACTTGTAGAGCACGTCGCCCCGGGTACGGGTCTGAAACAATATGGTGTTGAAGTTGGCAGCCTTCAGCTGGTCCAGTATCTCAATCAGTTCGGCCTGTTGCTTGCGGATGCCTTCGGACGAGGTGGCACGCGTGCGAGGCCAGTCCAGTCCGTAGACGGCGGTTATCCAGGCGGCACGCACTTCGTATTTAGGCGGTTGTGCGGCCAGCGGTAGCAACACTACTATATATAATAAGGTGAAGAATACTCGTTTCATAATCAATACCCTTTTATTGTTCTATTTCTCGGCGAAGATACGCAAAACAGGCGATAATTTTATGCGGTTTGTTTAGAAACTATTACATTTGCATACATTAAAAACATTCGCATAACATGATTACGTTTACGCTTTGTTTGCTGGCACTGATAGCCGGCTACTTCTTGTATGGTCGCTTTGTGGAGCATATCTTTGGTCCCGATGACCGCAAAACACCTGCCTTGACCAAGGCAGACGGTGTGGACTATATACCTTTGCCCACCTGGAAAATCTTTATGATACAGTTCCTCAACATTGCCGGACTGGGACCTATCTTCGGTGCTATTATGGGAGCTAAGTTCGGTACGGCGTCCTATCTGTGGATTGTGCTGGGCAGCATCTTTGCCGGTGCCACACACGACTATTTGGCCGGTATGCTCTCGCTGCGTCACGGAGGAGAGAGCCTTCCCGAGATTATCGGCCGCTATCTGGGGCTGACGACCAAACAGGTGATGCGCGGTTTTACGGTGATTCTGATGATATTGGTGGGAGCCGTGTTCGTAGCAGGTCCGGCCGGATTGCTGGCCAAGCTGACGCCTGAGAGTCTGGATGCCACCTTCTGGATTATCGTGGTTTTCGCCTATTACATTCTTGCCACGTTGTTGCCGGTAGACAAGATTATCGGTAAGGTCTATCCGCTGTTTGCCATCGCCTTGCTGTTTATGGCAGTGGGCATTCTGGTGATGCTCTATGTCCACCATCCGGCGTTGCCCGAAATGTGGGACGGCTTGCAGAATACGCATCCTGATGCGGCTGCACTGCCCATCTTCCCCATCATGTTCGTCAGTATAGCTTGCGGCGCCATCAGTGGTTTTCATGCGACGCAAAGCCCCCTTATGGCACGCTGCATGACGAGTGAACGTCACGGGCGCCCTGTTTTCTACGGCGCTATGATTACCGAAGGCATCGTTGCACTGATTTGGGCTGCCGCCGCTACTTATTTCTTTCACGAGAATGGGATGGAAGAGACGAATGCTTCCATCATCGTAGATGCCATTACCAAGGATTGGTTGGGTGCCGTGGGTGGCGTGTTGGCCATTCTGGGAGTCATTGCCGCTCCCATCACCAGTGGCGATACAGCTTTCCGTTCGGCACGTCTCATTGTGGCCGACTTTGTGGGCATGGAGCAGAAGACTATGCGTAGCCGCCTCTACATCTGTGTACCGATGTTCCTGGCTGCTATCGGATTGCTGCTCTACAGCCTGCGCGACAAGAATGGTTTTGATATGATATGGCGCTATTTTGCCTGGGCCAACCAGACGTTGTCCGTCTTTACGTTATGGGCAATTACCGTCTATCTGGTGCGCGAGAAGAGAGGTCGCTACTATTATGTTACTTGTCTCCCGGCACTGTTCATGACGGCCGTATGCACTACATACATCTGTATTGCTCCCGAAGGTTTCGGGTTGGGTACCCAATATGCGTTGCCGATAGGTGTGGTGGCAGCAGCATTGGCCTGCTTGTGGTTCAATATCTGGAATGTGAAAACTCAAAAAAAACTTGGATAATGAAGAGAATAAAGAAATCTACCGGGCTTACGATAGCCCTGCTTATTTATGTTTCTGCTACCGCCGCCTATTTCTTGCCCCGTAATACGGAAATCGGCCATACGGAGAAGTATGTCACCGTGGCGGCTTCGTACCTCATTGTATTTGTGTTGTGGCTGGTGCTTCGCAAAAAGGAGGAGATGCAGCGCAGGCGGTTCGAAGACAATAGTAAACCGCATTGATTATTTACTCAAAAATACAGAACAAGATGAAAAAACTGGCATTATTCGTTTGCTTGCTTGTTGTCACAGTGGCAGCTCAGGCACAATTTGAGAAAGGTAAGTGGATTTTGAATCCCTCCATCACCGGTTTGGAGCTTTCCCATGATACGGGATCCAATAAGACAAGTTTCGGTCTTGAAGCTAAGGGCGGTGCTTTTCTACTCGACAATGTGGCTTTGCTGGTGCATGCCGGGGCAGCTTGGAATACCGGCGGTTCCGACTTTGATGTCTATACACTGGGTGTAGGCGGACGTTATTACTTTGATAAGGTAGGCGTATATCTGGGAGCCGATGTCAATGTAGACCGTTGGGATTTTGGGAAGCACTTGGATACTACCAAGTTTTCCATCGGCTTGGAAGCAGGTTATGCCTTTTTCCTGACGCGTACGGTGACTATTGAGCCTGCCGCTTATTGGAACATTAATAATGATCGCTCCAAATTCGGCTTGAAAGTAGGTTTCGGATTCTACTTCTGATGCCTGCTTGGCGGCTTCTGTAAGATTTGTTTTATTGATTTTGCACTCACAACTCTCACTCGCTTCTGTAATACCCATGAACAGGGTGTTTCGGGAAGCGAGTGAGAGTCATTTTTTTAAGTGCTTTTGCTTACGATGGTAGTGAATAGTGTCCGGTTCGACGGTCTTAGCTTCTCCCTCAAGAACTGTCCCGTATAGCTTGCCGTGCATTGCGCCACCTCCTCCGGTGTGCCGGTAGCCACAATTGTTCCCCCTTTGTCTCCTCCTTCGGGACCAAGGTCTATCACGTGGTCCGCACACTTCACTACGTCCAGGTTGTGCTCGATGATGACGATGCTGTGCCCACGGTGTATCAGGGCATCGAAGGCTTCGAGCAGCTTCTTGATGTCATGAAAGTGGAGTCCGGTAGTAGGTTCGTCGAAGATGAACAGCGTTGGGTCCGCCTTCTCCTGGCTGAGGTAGTAGGCGAGCTTCACACGCTGGTTCTCTCCGCCGGAGAGGGTGGAGGAAGATTGTCCCAGCTTGATGTACCCCAAGCCTACATCCTGCAGAGGTTGCAGCTTTTTTACAATCTTCTTTTGTCCGTGCTCTGTAAAGAATTCGATGGCTTGGTTGACGGTCATTTCCAGGACATCGTAGATGTTCATGTCGTGGAACTTCACCTCCAGCGTATCACTTTTGAAGCGTTTGCCGTGACAGGATTCGCATTCCAGTACTAGGTCTGCCATGAATTGCATCTCTACGGTGATGGTACCTTCGCCCTTGCACTCCTCGCAACGGCCGCCTTCGCTGTTGAAGCTGAAATAGCCGGCGCTGTATCCCATCTGCTTGGCCAGTGGTTGTTCCGCCCAGAGTTTGCGGATTTCATCGTAGGCCTTGAGGTAGGTCACCGGGTTGCTTCGCGATGATTTCCCGATGGGGTTCTGGTCCACAAACTCCACATTGCGAAGGTTTTGTAAGTCTCCTCCGATGGAAGAGAACTCGCCCGGACGTTCGCTGCACTCGTCCAGTTCGCGCTTCAGGGCACGGTAGAAGATGTCGCGTACCAGCGTACTCTTGCCCGATCCGCTGACGCCGGTCACCACGGTCATTACGTTCAGTGGGAAGCGCACGTTTACTCCTTTCAGGTTGTTCTCGCGTGCTCCCTTTATTTCGATGTAGTTGTTCCACGGGCGACGATGTTCCGGTACAGGAATGATCTCTTCGCCCCGTAGGTAGCGTACGGTGTAGGATTGAGAAGTTGGCGAGGAGGGGATATCCTTGTCAACTTGTTCCCTCGTCAACTGGTCAATTAAAATATCCTTCATATCTCCCACATAAACCACTTCTCCACCCAGTCGTCCTGCATTGGGGCCGATGTCGATAATGTAGTCGGCGGCGCGGATAATATCTTCATCATGTTCCACTACCACTACCGTGTTGCCCAATTGTTGTAGTTGGCGGAGCACCCGTATCAGTTTGTCCGTGTCGCGGCTGTGAAGGCCGATGCTTGGCTCGTCGAGGATGTAGAGGCTGCCTACGAGGCTGCTGCCTAACGAGGTGGCAAGATTGATGCGTTGGCTTTCACCGCCTGAAAGGGAGTTACTCAGCCGGTTCAGGGTGAGGTAGCCCAGTCCTACGTCTATCAGGAAGCGGATGCGGTTGTTGATTTCCGTCAG